>JBJXGA010000404.1:0-8429 GCA_046152955.1 Planctomycetales bacterium
CAAAACCAAAGATAGAAATATTGGCTACTCGGGCAAGGCGAATTAAAACACATCACAAGGATTCAAAACGCGGCTTTGTCCAACGCGTGTTTACGATTCAACAAAGCGAAGCATACATCCATAACAACAAAAAACATTGCCTGATCGCAAGCACGCAAGCAATCAAGCACGGACCTTGCCAATAGACCATTTCCGAAATCATCTTAACGGCGCGCATTTTCGTTACTGCGACTGTCCCAAATCCCGCAAGCATGCAGCCGCAGCCGTGCGACTGCTGGAATGAAAAAGAGGTCAAACTTAGTTACCAACTCCCTTCCGGCACTAATCCTGAGCGTTGGGTGGGCTCTGGTACAACTTGCGGCAACGTCAAGTTGACTTTTTTTTACGATCAGACCGGCACAGGCGGATCCTGGCTGCGCTTCGAGACCGATGCCTGCGGTGAGCCGCCGATCAACGTTCTTCTGTACTCCAATACCAATGACTTTTGTGGTGTATTCAAATACAATCTGACGGGAAGTTGCTGCTCCGGCTCTCCCAGTGCTACAGATTTTGCAGTCGAATTCAGGGTATTTAATGCGAAAGGTCCATGTCCTTTTCCTACACCGGCGGTGCCATGCACTGAGATGAGCAACGAGCCCGTCCGCTATGCCACCGGCGAACTGGTTATGGCAGCGTCCGACTTCGATAGCAAAGGCTTCGGCATTCTCTGGGGCCATACCCGCAGTTTCTCCAGTCGTCTCTCCGGTTCCGTCAACCTTGGTAACGGTTGGAACTGGCAAATCCGCGAATGGACCTATCTTATCCTTTCCGGCCTAAAGAACGGTCCCTCCGCCGTGACCCAGGCGGTCGTCATGGGTAAGGCCGGCCAGACACTCTGGTTTGACAAGTTGGGAAGCGAGTTCGTCCCGCGGTATGGCGTCAAAGACACGCTGACGTTCGATAGCGCCAATCAGGTGTTCCGCCATACCACCACCGATGGTCTAATCACCGAGTATTCAAACACCGGCGCTTTAGTCCGCCAGCGCGATCAAGCGGGCAATACGTTGTCCGTTATCTCCGATGCGGCCAACGGCATCAACATGGGGGAAGTTCAGCGGAGTTACACCGCCTCCGGAAGCACGACGACCGAATCATTCCTCTACACCTACGACGACCCCACCGCGGCAGCCGCCAGCCTGACGACGGTTTTGCTTCGCCGCAAGGTGGATGCCGGGAGTTGGACCAACGTCCAGCGCGCCAACTACACCTACTACGCCGCAGGAGACGCCAAGGGAACCATCCGCGACCTCAAGACAGTCACGACGCAGACCTGGGACGGCAGCGCCTGGGTCGATACCGGCACCACCTACTACCGGTACTATGCCCGCCCGGTCGCCAGCAGTTCCTCAAGCTCCTCCAGTTCTTCCTCCAGCGCGGCAAGCTCCTCCAGCAGTTCCGCTGCGACGGGGGACTTTCTCCATGCCCTGAAATTCGTCGTCCTTCCCGCGGCGTACAATCGGATGACCGCCGACGGGCTCAATCCGCTGACGGTCTCCGATTCGCAGTTGCTCCTGTACGCCGACTACTACTACGAATACAATACCAATCTCCGCGTCACCAAGGAAATCGTCAAATCGGGCTCTCAGACGTTTTCGTTCAGTTCCAGCCAGTCGGCGTTCAGCGATGGGTACAACAACTGGAAGACCAAGACCGTCGAAACCCTCCCCGACGGCAATCAAAACATCGTCTTCACCAACTACGCGGGCCAGACGATCCTCAGCGTGTTCAAGTCGGGAAGCGACCAGTGGTGCGAGTACACCCGCTACAACAGCGACGGCCAGGCGATTCTCCAAGCCAATCGCTCGGCCGTCAGCGGCTACGACGAAACCAAGGCCGACCTGGTGAACTACGTCGCTGGGAATGCCCAGTACTTGCGCGATAGCGAAGGGCTGATCCGGACGATGACCTACCACTCCCCGAGCGGCTTCGTCGCATCCGAAAGCGTCCAGAAAGGGGAACTCGGCTCGCCGGTGAAACTCCGCGAGTACGAGTACACCTCCTGCTGCTGGTCCCCCGGCGGCAGTTCCAGCAGTTCTTCTTCGAGCAGTTCCTCCAGCAGCGGCGCGGCCCAGTCGTGCCGCTGGCTCCCCAGCCGAACGATCGTCTACCCCGACGACCCCGCCGGTTGCCCCGGCTCGTCCAGTTCTTCAAGTTCGTCCAGCGGTTCTGGCCGGCAAATCGTTACCAGCTACGCCTACACCTTTTACTCCGGCACCTGCGCCATCCAACAGCGGACGACCACGTTGCCCGTCGTCCCCACCAGCCAGAACGGTTCCGGCGTCGCCGCCACGCGCAAGGAATACTTCGACTCCTACGGTAATCTGATTTGGAGCATGGACGAGCGGGGATACATCACCCGCCTCAAGTACGACATCCCCACCGGCGCCCTAACGCAGCGGATCGACGATGTCGACACCGCCCTGGTGACTGATGAGCCAGCCGGTTGGACCACTCCCGCCGGAGGCGGCCTGCACCTGATCACCGACTTCGAGAACGACAGCCAAGGCCGCCGGACGCAGGAGCTTGGCCCCGTCCACACGATCGACATTGGCGGCGTCGCAACCAGTGTCCGCCGCGCGTCTTGGACCGTCTACAAGGATGCCACATTCCAGACCTGGAGCGCTCAGGGATATCAAAAGACATCGGATAGCAGCTACACGCTCGTCAATCCGGTGCAAATTTCGATCGCCGATGCCCAGGGAAAAGTTCTCGAAACGATCAGCGCCACCCGCGGCAGCGGCGCCACCTCCAGCGGCAAGCTCTCCGCCAGCGACACTTTTGCGCAGTCGAGCTACGTCCGCTGGCAAACGACGCAGTACACCGACTGCTGCGCCGCCGCCAGTCAGCGCGTCTACAAGTCGATCCCAGCCTCGGGGACCGGCTCCAGCGGCACGAACTACGACCAGACCGACTTCGGTTACGACGTGATGAAACGCCAAAACCGCGTCGTTACCGCCGGCGGAACGATAACCCGCAGGGTCTTTAACTCCCGCGGAATGCCCGTTTCCTCCTGGATCGGCACAAACGACGCCGGCGCCACTTCGACCGACCCCACCGGCGGCGGTGCCTCCGGGAACAACATGGTTCAGGTCTCCGGAGTTGAATACGACAACAACGCCGACGGCGGTGACGGCAACCTCACCAAACAAACCTATTACGTCGATTCCAACAGCGCCAACGACCGCGTTACGACGTTCATCTACGACTTCCGCAACCGGCGCACCGACACCGACGGCGAAATCGACGTCTATGAGCAAGTCTGTTACGACAACCTGGACCGAGTGCTTCGGACCGATCAGCGGAACACGTCCGGTGGGGGGAACCTCATTGGTCGCACTGTTGTCCGCTACGACGAACGGGGCCAAGTCTATCAGTCCGTCCGCTACACCGTCGACCCCGTGACGGGATCGGTCGGCAACGCGCTCACCGACAACACTTGGTTCGACGCCGTCGGAAACGTCATCAAGAGTCTTCCCGCCGGTTCCAGTGCGTTCACGAAGACCGCATACGACAGCCTCGGTCGGCAAGCGACCCAGTACACCGGCTACGGCACCGACGCAACGTACGCCGATGTCCAGTCAGTGACAAACAACGTCATCATGGAACAGGCCGAGACGACGTACGACGCTGCTAGCAACGTGATCCAGGCGAGCACTCGCCATCGCTACCACAACGCCTCCACGTCGCAGCTCGGCGCTCTGGCCAATCCATCGACCACTCCCAAAGCCCGCGTAACCTACGCCGCGATGTACCCCGACGCGCTCGGAAGAAACATCGCCATCGCCGACTACGGCACGAACGGCGGCACGGCACTGTCCCGCGCCTCGACAATTCCCACCCGCTCCGACACGAGTCTCGTCACGACGACCGACTACAACGCCGATAGCGAGGCCTACCAAACGACCGACCCAATGGGGACCGTGACCCTCACGACATTCGACGACGCCGGTAGGCGAGTCTCGCTGGTCGAAAACTACAAGGCCACCAGCAGTTCCTCCAGCAGCAGTTCGAGCAATACGTGTGCCTCCAGTGACGACACCAACCGCACGACGCAGTTCAGCTACACCGCCGACGGCGCCCTGGCCACGCTCACCGCCGTCAACGCCTCGACCGGAAACCAGGTCACCACCTACACCTACGGCACGACCCTCTCCAACTCGCCCATCGCCACCAGCCAACTCCTCCGGCAAGTCCAATACCCCGACTCCTCCGGGGGTAGCGATGTTGTCCTTTACGAGTACAACCGCCAGTCTCAGATGACGAAACTGACCGACCAATTGGGGACCGTCCACCAGTTCGACTTCGACAAACTGGGCCGCCAGACTCAGGACCGCGTGACAACTCTCGGTTCGGGAGTGGACACGGCGGTCAAACGGATCGCCGTGACGTATGATGTGCGTGGTCTGGTCCAGAACGCCACGAGTTACGACAACGCGACCGTCGGGTCAGGCGCTATCGTCAACGACGTGCAGCGTGGTTATAATACGTTTGCGTCGTTGACCGTCGAGTACCAGTCCCACTCCGGCGCCGTCAACACCGCCACGACGGCCAAATGCCAGTACAGCTATGCCAACGGCTCCGCCAACACGATCCGCCCCACGGCGATGACTTATCCCAACGGAAGAGTGACCACGTTTGATTACGGCACGGCAGGAGGCGTGAACGACAGCCTCAGCCGCATCGGCTCCCTGATCGACAACGACGGGACGACGCATCTGGCCGACTATTCTTACATGGGAGGCACTCCCCCCCTTAGCAAGGGGGGGGCGGGGGGGGTCGGCGGCGGAACCATCGTCGAAACCGACCTCACCCAACCCGACCTCCTTTGCACGCTCGTCACCACCGCAGGTGGGAACGACCCCGACACGGGGGACATCTACCGTGGCCTCGACCGGTTCGGCCGGGTCAAGGACCTCCAGTGGCGGGACTACGGCGCTGGGACCGATGCCGCGCGGATCAAACATGGGTACGATCGAGCCGGGAATCGGCTCTACCGCGAAGATCCTGTCGCCGCCTCATATGGCAAGGCGTTCGACGAACTCTACCTTTACGATGGCAGTTACCGGCTCCGCGACATGAAACGCGGCACGCTGAACGCCGGCAAGACGGCCATCACCGGCGGGACGCAGACCTTCGGCCAGTGTTGGACATTGGATACCACCGGCAACTGGCGCGGATTCCGGGAAGATTCCAACGGCGACGCCAACTGGGACTTGGTCCAATCCCGCAGCGCGAATCCGGTGAACGAAATCACCGGGATCACAAACACTACCGGCCCCGCCTGGGCCAACCCGGCGTACAATGCGGTGGGAAACATGACCACCATCCCCCAACCCGCCGACCCCACCAAAGGCTACACGGCGACCTACGACGCCTGGAACCGCCTGACGAAACTGGTCGACGCCTCGAACGGCCAAACCGTCCAGGAAAACGCCTACGACGCCCTGCGCAGACGCGCCGTTCGCAAAGACTACACCGCCGGTGTCCTCTCCGAAACCCGCCACTTCTACTACACTGCTGCTTGGCAGGTCATCGAAGAGCGCCTCGGCACCACCCCCGACAGCGCCAACCCCAACCGCCAATTCATCTGGGGCCTGCGGTACATCGACGACCTCCTCCTCCGCGACCGCGACACAGACGGAAACGGTTCGCTCGAAGAACGCATGTACGGAGTCCAAGATCCAAACTGCAATGTCACCGCGCTTGCCGATATTTCCGGTGATTTTGTCGAAAGGTATGCCTACACGTCGTACGGAACGGGGTTAGTGCTGACAACCTCATTTGTACTCCGTGCGACGACTGCCTATAGCTGGGAAACCATGTTTACAGGTTATCGCAATGACAATTCGACTGCACTCAATATTGCGAGACACCGTGTCTTGCCTGCCACTAACGGCAGCTGGCTTGCTCGCGATGAAATTGGATATCGCGATGGCCTGAATCTGTTTCAGTATGTCCGAAGCAATCCAATCACGCTGATCGATTCCAGTGGCCTCTATTGCAATCTTCCAAATGAATCTTCCTTCTGCGGACCTGAAGCCGGACCATCCCTAGTGCTGACACTGCAGAAAGTTAAGGAAAAGGTGCTCAGAAGGAATGTCGTCTTACGATACACTGTCGGCAGGATTCCTTGGCCTTGGGATATTGAATTCTACTCGGACGAACGTAAAAAAGGCTGTCCCACTAAAGATTGTGTTAAGGCGAAGCCGTTTGACTATCCCAGTTTTTGTGTTGAAGTATTCGGCAAGAAGCAGCGCAATTTTGCTATTAACTACGTATTGTTTGGATGCCTTGAAGCTCTAACAGGAAACGAGCTGCGCGAGTCAATCATAACTGCATTTGCCTGGAAGCTGGCCACTGGCAACAGGTCTGAGTTCAACGCCGAATTGGTCCGTTGGATTTACATAGGGTATGTTCATTGTGACCGCGGAATTCCGATCAAACGTCTAATGGGCCTGGCACGAGGAGCTCCTACAGACCCTAGCCTATCACAATCGGCCAATTGGACAAACGAGCTACTATGGGGCTCTGGGTTTGCAAAAGGCAATCCGATAGCGGACGATCCGCAATACGCACATTGCGATTATTGTCCCGACCGGATTGCGCCGGATGCGTTTTACTTTAATGTATATCGGTATCTTCAGTGACTCGTCCTAGCCTTTGATTGCTGACATGCCGGTCGTGGCGAGCAAGTGGACGCGAGTGTCTATTCAATGTTTAGATGTTTAAGAAGATATTCGGAGTGCGGAGTCAGGTGTGTGCCGATATTAAAATGGGCATGCTAATACATGCGCCTGCTACCGTTTTTTCGACACCTCTCTGGACGCGTTAAATCGTATCGGCACGACAGACATACTGCGATCTCGGTGGACACGAGGAAGAATGAGGTTCCTGGAGGCAAGGCGAACGTGGGTCGCGAGTGCCGTGCGAAAGTCCAGCGGCGGAAAGTGGACACACATGATTTTCCTGATACGACGCTTGGCAGGCCAATGCCCTATGGAGTGCGTGACGTGGCAGAGAACGAAGCGATGGTGTCGGCCGGCGTTAACGGCGATGCGGCGGATTTCGCGGTCAAACCGATACGCTGTTGATGGCGGGAGATGGGGCAATTGCGATACCGTCATTGCCTCCGAATCAACGCCGTTCGTTGAGGAAGTAGTGAACATTGCCATCGATTCAGAAGAACCTACGTTGCAGAAGCTCGCAGACGAGGCGGGAATGAGAAGTATGGTCTGTAGTTACCCGCCTGGGACAAGCAATTGGAGCAAGAATGAGTGCCGGCTTTTCTGTCGCATCACTCGCAACTGGTCGGACATTCCATTGGTGACCCATTAATTCGTTGTCAGCTGTCTAGGTTCGACCTGAATCGTAGAGCGACTGGAAATAAGTTGCCGGCTCGCCTCTGGCAACTGTGGCACCGGGCGAAGAATAGGCAACGGAGAGATTCGCAGCGTTCGTGTAGAGCGGAACGACCTGCATGTCGAATCGAACTCTGATAGTCAACCGCACACACCCGTCTACTTAACGTTTCGCAAAGGCAAACAGCTACGTAGCACGTGCGGCGTGGCTTAGACGGCACTTTGGTTGTGGAAGGATTATGAAATGGCGATTAGATGTCAGTGGCGATTCCAATTGGCGCTTGCTGGCCTTGCAATTGTGGCGTTGGTTGTTGCTGTGGGGGTTATGGCTTTCCCGTTTGTATCAGATCCGCCATCGCAAGTTAAGGCGCGACGCGCGCTTCGCTTTATTTGGGTTGCCGCCGTAGACGACTTAGAAATCGACGAGACGCAGGGAGTCATTGTGAGTGACTTTGTTGGACCAGTTGAGATTGACGGCGAACAATTGAAATGCCCGCATTGTGGCCGTCCGTTCCTCTGGTATTTGAATCCGCCTTCTGGGGAGCGAATTAGGTGGAAAGGGGCGACCGGATCGGATTCGGTACGGTTTTACGTTTCATGCATTGGGGCTGAGTCACATATTGACGGGATGTTTCTTTTTGAGGATGGACAGATCGAATTGCTGCGGAATGGCGATGTCGACTGGATACAGCAGTCGAAACGGTTGCTGAGATAGTAGGATGATGTTTCTGATTGTAGGTTATCGAATGCAGTGGTCCAGCGACTTGTCTCGTTCGGAAATAATGACTAAGAAGTACATTGAATTGAACCGCTCTGCGGAATAGAAGGTTCGAGGCAGCGTCTCGCAAGAGGCGCTGCCTGTGTCTTTGCGCGGAGCCGCCCCCGCGCGCGGTGAAAGTCGGTCCGTAACTGCTCAATAGCTCCACGGTCGGCGCGTACGCCGAGCGCGTCAAGATCTGGAATCGGAGTCATTCAGTTTGCGGAAACGGGGACGTGTCCACGGCCCGCAGTCGTTATCCGGTTTCCGTTGCG
>JBJXGA010000408.1:0-4992 GCA_046152955.1 Planctomycetales bacterium
CACCATCCCCGCATCCTCGTCGAACAACTGTGCCGCCATGCGGACCAGTCCTTGAATCGCATCAAGGTCCAGACGCCGCCAGTGCAGCCGGTCAGGCTTCGGGCGTGATCCCCAGGACGACATCGAATTTCGCGGCCAACTCCCCCACCCGCGAGTTCTTCAGCGGCGCGAACTCCACGGTGATCGCGTCGCGCAATTTGGGGTCGCGCACGTTCTTCCAAATGCCGTCCTTTTCGTTCCCCGAATCCCCCTTCACGTAGCACTGGGTGGTGAATTTTTCCTTGCCGCGGACTTTCACGGCAAAATGAATGTGGGGCGTGCGTCCCGGATACGGAACCGGCTTGATCGTCCGGAAATAATACTCGCCGGTCGACCCGGTCAGAAATCGGCCGAACCCCTGAAAATTGGAGTCCCGCTTGTCGGCATTGCCGCTCCCCGAATGCAAGTAGGCTCCGTTGGCATCGCACTGCCAGATTTCCACCACGGCATTCCGCAAAGGGTCACCTTTGGCGTCGAGAATTCGTCCGGTCAGATGCGTGATCGTCCCCACAGCCGGGGTCAGTTCGTCGTTCAGGATCAGCAGATCGTTGTCGGTGTCGAGCGGCAACTTGTCGGGATAAAATGGCCCTTCGGTCTGCGCCGGGGTGCGAATCAATTCTTCCGCAAAAGCGCCGGGGGTTGAAAAGGCCGCTGCCCCCAGAGCCAGACCTCCCAGAAATCCGCGGCGCGTCAGGAACGATTCAGTCGAGTGCATGTGACAGTCCTTGAAAAGGTGAACGAGCCGCGCCAGTGGATACCGTATCAAACCCCGATCGCCGCCTTAGGTTCCGCAGCCGCCATTTTACTGGCGTGAACCTCGAATACAACAGACATTTTGTCACAACCGCGCAACGAAGTGAACTCACTTAACCCCGTTGCCCCCCTCGCCGCACCGCGACCGGTCCCATCCGCCCCTCGTACCGCAATCCATCAGAATCTTGCTACTGGGAGAGAATTGTCGTGATGTTGAGCACCTCCGCAGATGGGACTTGCCATCAAAAGTGTAAGACGAACAGGTCTGACAGATCGAAACCAAGCATTACTGCGAAGCAGTTTGAGACAATCGCCTGGGGTCGCGACAGCGCACCCCAGGTAAAGCAGCCCTTCAGGTCGTTACCACGAAGCGGTTGCACACCGGCCTGGCTGTCTCAAAGATGATCATCGCGTCAAAGATGATCTCAAAGGTTATCAATTGATCATCTTTGGCGCGGGTGTCGCAACTCATGGTCAATCAACCAGTTACAGAATTCGCCTCGCCAAAGATGATCAAGAATCTGACGATGGCCCGATTTCGCCCGAAATTGCTCCCACCAGGGGCTGCGCCAACGGACCGCACCACGATCCGTTTTCCCCGGACCCAATACAAAATGACCGGCCCCTGAGTCCTGTTTTTGGCGCGATGCCGAGTTGCCGGACCGATGCAGCAGCGCTGTATGACGCTGCACATTTCCGCCACCCGAACGTCGCGATCGGCGAGCGCCGGCCGTTCGAATTCGATCCCCTTGGGAGAGAGTCGGCCTTTCGTTCGCGGCGGCCACGATCATGACGAGCTCCTGAAGCCAGGGAAGAAAAACGCCGCGCGCCCAGGACGCGGCCGAAAATGCAATTCTGACTATTATTATACATTTGTATTTTATCACATCAAGGGCGAATGGGATTTCGCGGACGAAGGGTGGAACATGAGGGCGCGGAGATTACAGAGACAGGCGCGGCCTTGGGCCGCATGGATTCCAATTGACACCCCTCGCCAGTGATCGACACGGGATCATTTGGCCAACCACGGTCGGATGATCTCTGCGTCCTCTGCGCCCTCCTGTTCAATTCTTCCCTTTTGTTTGCGGCCATCGGCCGTGCTGTGTGCTCGTGACAAGTCCGATTGGATTGAGGCCCCAGTCCGCGCTGTCTCTACCCGTGCATTTTTCCATTCCTCCACGTTAAAATACCAGCGGGACCGCGAGAGCCCGTTCGTCGTGCCGGAACACGTTTGAGAGAGGATTCATCATGACCTGCCTTCGAACCTGGCGCGCCACGTGCCTGGCGCTGTCCCTATTGCCGCTGCTGACTCTACCCGCCGCCGCGCTGGGGGACACCAATCCGCGACTCCCGAAAGGGGAACCGGTGGTGGTCGATGTCTGGTTCGGCGAGGCGCCCGACGAACCGGGAACGATCGGCGCCGAGTACGTCCGCATGTCGCCGGAACTCACGCCCGACCAGGTGGAGGTGACCACCTCGACCCGCATGATCGCCAACGTCACGCGCCCGACGCTGTCGATCTACCGCCCGGCGCCGGAGCGGGACAGCGGAACGTCGCTCTTAATTTGTCCCGGCGGCGGATATTGGAATCTGTATTGGGAACTCGAGGGAGAAGAAGTCGCCGCCTGGCTCGCGTCGCACGGCATGACAGGAATCATCCTCAAGTACCGCGTGCCGCGCCGGCCGGACGACATCCAGGGGGAACCGGCGCGCCGGGCGCTGCAAGACGCCCAGCGCGCGGTGAGCCTGGTGCGGAGCCGCGCCCCGGAATGGAAGCTTCATCCCGATCGGATCGGGATGATCGGGTTCTCCGCGGGAGGACATCTGGCGGTTGCGACCGCGACCAGTTTTGATCGGCGCACATATCCGGCCCGGGATGCAATCGACGAGGTGAGTTGTCGCCCCAATTTTGCCATCGCCGCATATTCCGGTTACTTGAAGGCCAAGGACAAGCCCGAGCTGGCCCCCAGCTTGCGAATCCCGGAGCGCACTGCGCCAGTGTTCCTCGTCCACGGCAGCAACGATCCGATCAGTTCTCCGATGCACAGCGTCGTGATGTACCAGGCGTTGCAGGAGGCGGGGGTTCCTGCGGAACTGCACCTGTATGCCTCGACGACGCACGATTTTGGCGTTCGCGACGCCCAGCGCCCCTACGGGCGCTGGACCGATGCGTGCCTCCACTGGCTCGTCGATCAACGGCTCCTGGAACCAGCCCGGTGAGATACCGGCGAATCGTCCCTTACAGCGCTCCCTCGCGCTGCATCTCGCCCACCACGTCGTCGATCACCCCTAACACCCTCTCCAGGTCGTCGCGCGTGTGCTGGACCGAAAAGCCGTGGTGCGTGGGGGATCCTCCATAGTCATGGAAGTAAACTCCCCGGTCGTAACAGCCGCGGATGAATCGCAGCAGCACCTGCGGCTGATGGCAGAAGAGGTCTTCATAGCGGTGGGCGGGGGTCGTCCGCCCGGTCACTAGGCTGAACCGGGCGCCGCAGTAGGGCGCCATGAATTGGACGTTGCGCCGCCGCAGGATTTCATCCAGCGCTGGATGAAACTGCTGCTCCAGTTTTTCCAGCGTGTCGTAAAAATAGGGCTGGTGCGTTTCACGGATGAAGGCCAGTCCCGCCAGGACCGGAACGAGGTGCGCGTTGAACGTCCCGCTGTGCTGCACCTTTCCCACTGGTTTGAACTGGTCCATGATCTCGGCAATGCCGCAGAATCCCGACAACGGCAGTCCCCCTCCCAGCGACTTGCCGACGGTGCAGACGTCGGGAGTGACGCCATAGTCTTTCTGCGCCGAGAGACCGCGGGTCTTATAGACCGATTGAATCTCATCAAAGAACAGGACGATCCCGGCGTCACGCGTCATCTGACGGACCTGCCGGAGATACTCCGGATCGCAACGAATCCCGCCCCAGTTCCAATTGATCGGTTCCAGAATCAACAGCGCCGTATCGCGACCATGCCGCTCGATCGCCTGGGCCAGAGCCTCGGGATCGTTGTGCGGAATCGGCACGATCAGCGAGGCGAATTCCTCGGGAATGCCCGGCGACTCGATGTAGGGGGCCGCGCGGTTTTTCGGGAAATAGTCGCGGGGGGGATGTCCGCCGATGTAGACATGTTCGTGATACCCGTGAAAATGCCCCTCCACGCGGATGATTTTCTTGCGGCCGGTGTAGGCCCGGCAGACGCGGATCAGATGCAGCGTCGCTTCGCTGCCGGACGAACAAAAACGGACCCGCTCCGCGCACGGAATATCGTCGCAGACGAGGCGCGCCAGTTCCTCGTGATACACCGTCTCGAACACCGCGGCGTACCCCATGTCCATCGCCTTGCGGAGCGCCTCGTCGATCGCCGGATGTCCATGCCCCAACAGCGCCGCCCCATGCGCGCAGCACATGTCGATGAACTCGCGCCCTTCCAGATCAACGACTCGACTCCCGCGGGCGGACTGCGCGAACAGCGGCTTTCCCAGCGCCTGGTTCACCCGCACCGAGGAATTGACTCCGCCAGGCATCACCTGACGGGCCTTGGCAAAGTGTTCGTCTGTCGTCGTCACGCTTGTTGTTCCCTTCACCGCTCAAACGACAGCTTCGGACATTTTCGCGTCGAAACCTCACACCAATCCCGCGATCGGCGACCCATGGAAAATGTGGTGCGGGCGATTGAGTTCGTCGAACCAGGCTGTCGTTTCGGGAAGACCCAGCGACTCGTAAATCGTGGCCGCCATATTCTCGGGACGCCACGGACTGCTGGCGGGATACGCGCCGATCTTGTCGGTCGAACCCACGACATTTCCTCCCCGCACGCCGCCGCCGGCAAAAAACACCGTCTGCACCGCCCCCCAATGGTCGCGGCCGGGAAGTTTGTAATGCTGCGGGAGGTGCGTCACCTTGGGGGTCCGTCCGAATTCTCCCGCCATGACGATCAGCGTCGATTCCAGCAGGCCGCCCGCCTGAAGGTCATCCAACAGCGAGGAAAGCGCCTTGTCGGTCGGCGGAAACAGCAAGTCTTTGAGGTGTGGAAACGCTTCACCATGCGTGTCCCAGGTTTCGTTGTTCCCCAAGTTGACCTGCACCAGATTGACCCCCGCTTCCACCAGACGCCGGGCCATCAGCAGCGACCAGCCGAAGGAGTTCTTGCCATACCGCTCCTGTGTTTCGGGACTGGCCGCAGTGACATCGATCGCGTCACGAATCC
>JBJXGA010000410.1:0-46697 GCA_046152955.1 Planctomycetales bacterium
GAAAGACGAATCCGATCGTGGCGTTCCGAAATCGCGCCAGCTCCGATCCCTTCAGCCGGAACGGATCCTGCCCCAGGATTTCGACGGTGCCCGACGTGGGAAGGTCGAGAGTTCCCGCGATGTACAACAGCGTGCTCTTGCCCGATCCGGACGGACCGGTCACTGCCAAAGCGTCGCCGCGCGACATCGTCAACTCCAGGTCGCGGAGGATCGACAGTTCCCCGGCAGCGGTCGTAAACGATTTGCACACGTGGCGCAATTGCAGGTCTGCGGCAGGTTGGCTCATTCGCCGTTCGCCCCCTTTGGATCGGCGCTTGCCGACTCGAGCTTCTCGCGATGGGTAGGGGGAATCTCGATGGAGTGAAACTTTCCCCCCGGCTGGTACAGACAGCAACAGGTCTTCAGTTCGCCGGTCGCCAGCCGCTGCTCGCCGCGACGAAACACAAAGCCCATCGTCAGCGACTTGACCCCCTGCCGCGTGACCTCCAGGTCGATCTCCAGGATGTCGTCGTAGTAGGCCGGGGCTTCGAAACTGCATGTCGCGCGGACCCTGGGCCAGCCGATCACCGTGCCGTCGGGCTGCTTGTCGACAATGGAAAATCCCAGGCTGCGAAAGAACGCATGCTCGGTTTCCTCCATGTACCGGTAGAAATTGGCAAAGTGGACGATCCCCGCCATGTCGGTTTCGGCAAACTGCACCCGGTGCGTGTGAGTGAATTGGGGCACGTTCATCCTTCCACCGGGGCCGCGATTTCCAGCAGGTCGACGGCGGGCTGACGATTGCAGAAAATTGTTGCCAGCCGACCATAGGTCTCTCGGCCAGGGGCGCAACCGAACAACTTCTGCAACGCCGGTCCCGGAACGATGCGGAGGATGGCCCCCAGATCTATGTGCCGCAGCACGTTGTGGTCGATCAAAATGCGCCCCAGGGGCGTCTCCTCTTTCAGAATCTCGGTGCGAACGTCCGCCGTCACGAATGTCAGATCGAAGCGGACGATTCCAAATTGCACGACCTGCTCGATGTCGGTGCGTTGCAAACTGATCTTGCGGGTGTAGACGTTGCCCTTCAATCCGCGGTCCAACACTCGAACCGCAACCGAGGTTTCATAGTACGCCTCCATCGCCAGCGTCATGTGGTGGTCGTGGGCCAGCAGTCCCTTGTATGGTTCGGGGGTCAGGGCTGAGGGAACGTGTTCCGCCAGGTCAATCAAATCGGCGCCGTCCGGGAACAGCGCCGTCAGGCGATGCAGCTCTTCGATAGCGTTCACGGACTCAAGTGTACCTCACCGAGCGATGTTCGGGTTCGAAATATTCCGTCAGCAGCGTATCGACCTGGAGCAGCCCCTTGCGGGTCAGGCACACCTCGTCGCCGATCACCTCCAGGTAACCGGCCGCCTGTTGGCGGCGGAGCGGCTCGGCGAACTCCTGGCGAATATCGACGCCGAACTTCTGCCGAAACGGCGCGGCGCTGATCCGCCCCTCTTTGAGCTGCAAGACCATCTCGCGAATCAGCAACTGGTGCGGCGTGGGGGTGAGCGCCCGGTTGAGCGGGAGTTCGCCCAGTTCGAGGGATTGCAGGTACTCTTCGAGCTGGTCCAGGTTCTGGTAATGGACTCCCTGCAAGTGTCCGAACGACGCCACGCCGGTCGCCAACAGGTCGGCGCCGCGCCACACGCTGTCGCGATAGACGAACCGGTCGCGGGTGGGATCCTTGACCAATTCCTGGGCACTGGAAATATGGTATCCCTCAGCGGCGAGGCGCTCGAACGCCTCGTTGACCCAGCGCCGCTTGGTGGCCCAGGTGGCCACCGGACTGGCGATCCCCAGTTGCTTCATGTCGCGGGCGATCAGCGTATTGTGGGGAAGTTCCATCTGGTAGATGGTGATGTTGTCGGGCTCCAGCCGCCGCGCCGCGTCGATGCAGGCGGACCAGTTCTCATCGGTCTCTCCCACCATCCCGGCAATCAGGTCGATGTTCACCTGCGGGAATCCGACCTGACGGATCCAGTCGTAGGCGCGAAAAATTTCCGGCGACAGGTGTGCCCGCCCGTTGGCATCCAGGATCGTGTCGTTGAAGTTTTCGACACCCAGCGAAACGCGCGTGATGCCGATCTCCCGCAGCGTTTTCACTTTCTCCAGACTGAGCGTTCCCGGTTCACATTCAAACGTGACCTCCTCGGCCTCGTCCCAGGAGACGGAGGTGTGCAGCCGCTCGCGGAGCGAATGCAATTGCCGGGCGCTCAGATACGACGGCGTCCCCCCGCCAAAGTAAACGAATCGCAGCGTCCGCCCGGCGACCCCCTCCCGTCCACTGAGCAATTCGACCTCGCGGGCCAGCGCCTCGACGTAGCGCTCGATCGCCCGCGCGTTCTGATCGGTGTAGACGCGAAAATAGCAGAACTTACAGCGCTTGCGGCAAAACGGGATGTGCAGATAGAGCCCCAGCGGGGTTTGCGGCCGGGCGGGGGGGGCGTTCAGCGCTGCGACAATCTCGGGAACGAATTCCCGCTGCCACTGGGAGAACGGCGGATAGTTGGCGACAAAATAGCTGCCGACTTCCGTCGCTTCCGGTTCTGGAGCAGGTGCGATTTCGAGCGGCATGATGAGAGTTACTTGGCTCCGAAACAATACACGTTGCCGGTTGACGACTCCGACCCGATCACGAGGCATTTTTCACCGACTGCCGGCGAGGCGGTCAGCGGGCGGCCGTCCGTGTGTTTGAACACTTCACGTCCACCCTCCAGGGAAACGCCGTACAGATTGCCGTCGTTGGAACCGAAAAACACCCGGTCTCCGACAACCACCGGGGAACTGTCAATTTGTCCCTTGGTGGCAAACGTCCACACCAAGTCCCCGTTCTTACGATTCAAGCAATGCAATTTTTTGTCCTGCCCGCCGATCACGACGTACTTGTCGGTGACGGCTGCCGATGAATGGAAGGGAAACTTCGACTCGTACGTCCAGACCTTGCGTCCCGCTTTCCAGTCGATGGCCATCACGTCCCCGCCGTGCGACCCGACGTAGAGCATGTCGTCGATGACCGCCGGCGAGCTGGTCAACTGAATCTCCAGCGGGATATCGGTCTGCTGTTCCCCGGTCCGGACATCAATGACGCGCAAATGCCCGTCGCACCCGGCCACGAACGTCGAATGCCCGACGATTGCCGGAGCGCAGTACACCTGCCCTTCGGTAGCATAGGTCCAGACCTTTTCGCCATCCGCCGCCTTGCGGCAATACAAGTTGTTGTTGTGCGACCCGAACAAGACCGTGTCTTCGTAGAGGCTGACCCCGTTGGCGATTTCTCCCTCGGCGTCAAACCTCCAGCGGGCCTGGCCGGTCTGGCGATCGACGGCATGGAACACCCCTTCTTCATCGCCGATGTACACCGTGTCCGCCGTGACCGTGGGGGCCGTTTTGAATCCCGGCACGAACGACTTCGGATCGACCTCCTCTTTGGAGCGATAGGTCCAGACCTTGTTTCCCGTGCGGCGCTCCAGGCAGAACAACTGCCCGATCAGCGAGGCGACGTAGACGTGCTCGCCGACGATCGCCGCGGTCGATTTGATCGTCCCCTCTTTGTCCGAGACCTGGAACTTCCAGAGCAGTTCCAGTTTGTCGGGGAGCCGCGTCGTCGCCACCCCGGTCTGTGCGCTGCCGTTGCGGAATGAAGCCCAACTGTCGGTTCCGGGAGGAGTCGGCTTTCGCGCCGGCTCGGCCGCCAGCCCCCAGCCGCAGCCGAGGATCGTCGCCAACACCACGAACGCAAGCCGTGCGCGACCGCAGGCAAACGTCCCGGAAACCAGAGACGCCCCGGACCGATTCCGCAACCGGGTCGCGGGAGTGTCTCGCGTCATGTCAGCGCTCATTACATCGCTCCTGCGTACAACAAACCCAGCGATTTCACATCCACGGGACGGGGGTTGAATCGTCCCGTCCATTGCTCCGCCGCTTCGGCCGCCAGTACGGACAATAATCGTTCCTCCACTCCACACTCACCCAGGCGCGTCGGAAGTCCCGCCTCCGCCGTCAACTCGGACATCCGTTCGGCCAGCCGTTCGGCGGCGCGCGGATCATCCTTGGCGCATAGTCCGGCGGTGGCCGCCAATTCCCCAAACCGGTGCCCCACCGCCGGTTGATTGTAACGGATGACGTGCGGCAACATCACCCCGATGGCCACCCCATGCGTCAGATCAAAATGTGCCGAGAGGGGGTTGGCCAGGGCGTGCGTCGCCCCCAGCATCGAGTTTTCGATCGCCGAGCCCGCCAAATGCGCCCCCAGCAGCATTTTGGCCCGCGCATCGGTATCATCCGGCGACCGCAGCACCCTGGGGAACGCCTGGATCAACAGTTCCCACGCCTGCCGACTGAACAGGTGCGAAACCGGGTTGGCGCGAGTCGTGACGTACGATTCGATGGCGTGCGACAAAGCGTCGATCCCCGTCACCGCGGTGACAAACGCCGGCATGCTCACCGTCAACTCCGGATCGAGAATCGCAATCCGGCAGGCGGCCTTGTGGTCGCCGCACGCCATTTTCATGTGCGTTCGGGCGTCGGCAATCAGCGCGTAGGACTGCGCCTCACTCCCGGTCCCGGCGGTGGTGGGGACGGCAATCAACGGGAGCATGGGACGCGACGCCTTCCCGAACCCCTGGTAATCCTGAATCTGTCCCCCGTTCGTGAGGAGGAAATTGATCCCCTTGGCGCAGTCCATGCTGCTCCCGCCCCCCAATCCGACCAAAAGATCGACCTCCGACCGCCGCGCGACGATCAACCCGCGATCGACGTCTTCGGAGGTGGGATTGGGTTGAACCTCATCGAAGACCGCCACCTGCAAGCCGGCGGACTCCAGGGCAGCGATCCCGCGCTGCAGATGGCCGGACTCTTTCAGCCCGGGATCGGTGACCAGGAGCACGCGCTGGCCCCCCAATTCCTTGGCGAAGACTCCCAGTTGCGCAATCTTTCCCGCGCCAAACACGACGCGCGTACGCGGTTGGTAGTCGAACGGCGGGAGGCGGCCATTGAGCACTGGCGATTCGACATCCGAGTCGCGCCTATTGACAGAGGCCGGCATGCGCGGTCATTCCAGGGATCGCGTGAGGGCAACCAGCCGCCGAAGCGGGAGTGGGTCGCGGGAAAGCAAAAACAGGGGAGGACAGTGGTGCCGGAGTCGGGGTGGGTCGCGCCGCGGACTTCCGCAGCGACGAGCGTATTTTAGGAAATGGGGCGGTGAAAGGCAAATCGACGGGTGGTGGGTGGCGGGGGACGGGGGACGTGGGACGTGGGACGTGGGACGTGGGACGTGGGACGTGGGACGTGGGGCGTGGGGCGTGGGGCGTGGGGCGTGGGGCGTGGGGCGTGGGGCGTGGGGCGGACCGGCGAGCGGGGGGCGTTAGCCCCCTGTTTCTTGGATGGGTGTTGGGGGATCTCAATTTTCAATCCAGACAGCGATGCTCTCCGGACCACCCCAAGCGTGCCGTCGGCCTGGGGTGACGGTGCCGTCGGACTCCGTAACCTTGTATTTTTTCCGGAGGCGGGGGATGATCGTCTCTGCGGGCACCTGGGTATGGGTTGCCCCGCGTTCTCTCGACACTGGAGGGCAGGATGTCGACGATTGGCGAGTGGCTGAAGTCTGTTCATGCATCAGCTTCTGACCCGAATAATCCGCAGCCGGGTTTGATCGATCTGGTGGAATGGCCGGAAGACTGGCTCAAATCCCCATTCAACCCGGATCCGGCGGACCGGAAAGCCGCCTGGGATCTTTACACCGAGTTCCGCACTCGGATCATCACCCAGCCTCTGCACTTTCGGGACGGGGATGAAAAGACCGCGCTGGACAGCATCGTCGATGTCTTTCGCGATGCGCGCAAAATGATTCGCGAGCACGGTCCGGAGTGTACTCTCACCGCGACCCTCTCCATCTATGTCTTCAACGTGATTGTCCGCCCCTTCACTGCCCGTTGGCACAGGGGATTGTTGGCGGCACAACTCGACCATGAGGACGGCCGGCGGACGTTTCGCGCCGAATTGGCAATTCTCCAGGCGAAACTGTGCGAGTTCCAGGAAGCGCTGGGGCGACTGGCGCTCGATGGAAAGTTCCAAAAGGATGCTGAATCCGGCCTGCGACAGATTCAGTCGCAGAAGATCGATCTGGGGCAGCCTATCTCCTTTACCTGCCTCCTGGGGCTGAAGAAGGATGTGTCCGACAAATTCGTCGCAGCGGAGAAGCCCGAGGTCGATGCGCGCCGAGTCGCAACCGGATGCAAAGCGAAAGCGGACGAGGATCTCGTCGGTCTGGCAATCTCCGGCGGCGGCATCCGGTCCGCCACGCTCGCCCTGGGAGTGGTCAAGGGGTTGGCCGAGAATGACGTGCTCAAGGATGTTGACCTGGTGTCGACGGTCTCCGGAGGAGGATACCTCGGCTCGTTCCTGAGTTCGTATCTCAATGACAGTTCGTCCGAAGTCGGACCGGGGCCGGACCAGCAACCGTTTCATCGGGATGGGGCCGCGGAGGCCGCTCCGCTTCGGTTTCTGCGCAATAACAGCCGCTACATTCTGCCGTCGGGGTTTCTCGCCTGGTGCCGGATGATTGGGGCCGCGCTGTTTGGCATGTTGTCGAACCTGGTGATGGCGGGAACCGTGGTCGTCGGAGCAGTGCTACTCACACAGATCGGCATGGGAAGCGAATTGCGGAAGCTGGCTCCGCCGCATTTCGGCGGATATTCGGTCGAGATCAGCAATTACACGATCGCCACTTGGTTGTTGGTCGGTATGGCCCTGCTGGCATTGCCGGTGTTTCAAAACCTGGGCCGGTGGAGTCCCACCACGGCCTGGATCCGGGGTCGCTGGGAATGGATTTGCATTCTGGGGGTCGTGGTGGCCGGATCGATGACGCTGTTCGATCTGATTCCCTTCGGACACTACCGGTACAACGTGGCGATTCATCGAGTGACCGGCGTGGTGGGGGATGCCCCCGGCTGGTCGTTGCGGGCGACAATGCTCGCACTCTCGAGCCTGGGGGCGCTCCTGGCGGCGCGCAGCGAGGCAGTGCATCGGCTGGAACGCTACCTGCCCCGTTTGAAGTCACTGCTGTTCACCCTCTTATGGCTGGCTGGCCCGGCGCTACTGCTGTTGATCTATCTGGAGTTGACGCGGGTCCATGTGATCGAGGCTCACGACGCCGATTTGCGGATCTATCAGATGACCTGGCCGATCCACTGGGAATTCACGTTTTCTCCCTGGCTGTGTGGCTTGCTGGGAATTGGCGCATTGTATTCCTTGTTGCACAACATCAATTTCAGTTCGCCGCACCGGTTCTATCGGAATCGGCTGTGCGAGACGTATCTCCTCAAGCACTGCGCCGCGCCGGCCGCGGGGACGCCAGTCTACGCCGACGACACGTTGAAACTGACCGACCTGCGCAATCAGCCGAACGCGACCGCCCCCTATCACCTGATCAACGCGGCGCTCAATCTCCCCGCCTCGAGCCACCCGGAGTTGCGCGGGAGGAACTCCGATTTCTTCCTGTTCAGCAAGCATTTTTGCGGCAGCCCTTTGGTCGGATACGAAGCGACCGAGAAGTGGCAGGCGTGCGACCGGCACTTGAACCTGGGGACCGCGATGGCGATCTCCGGCGCGGCGGCGGCGCCGCATATGGGGATGGGGAGCGTGCGCGGCGCGGCATTCCTGCTGACGCTCCTCAATGTGCGGACCCATTATTGGGTTCGTCGTCCAGGACGTGGAATTCTCCCGGCGCCGTTGGCCAGTGTCGTGGGGGCGCCCGGCCCGGCTTATCTGGTGCGCGAAGCGTTCGGCCAGGTGGATGAATCGGCGGCCTACTTGAATGTTTCGGATGGCGGACACCTGGAGAATCTGGCGATCTACGAACTCCTTCGGCGGCGGTGCAAATTCATCATCGCCATCGATGGCGAATGCGATCCGGAAATTCAATTTGGCAGTCTGATGCGTCTGCAGCGGTTTGCCTGGATCGACCTGGGGACAAAGATCGAACTGCCGGTGGACGAACTCCGCTGGATCGCCCCCCAACCGCTGCAGCTCAAGCCGCGGGGTGGGCCGATGGAACCTGCTGATCGCGAAGCGTTCGGCACCTCGGCGATTCCCACGCTTCGACGCGAGCGGTTCACCAAATCGCATTTCGCCCTGGGGCGCATCTATTATCCAAAGGATCGCCCGGACGATCCGAATTGCCCCGACACCGTCGGCTGGTTGCTGTACATCAAATCGTCGATGACCGGCGACGAGCCCGATTACATCCAGGAGTACCGCACGCGGCATCCCGAGTTCCCCCAGGAAACCACGGCAGATCAGGTGTTCGAAGAAGACCAGTTCGAAGCCTACCGTCGTCTGGGAAGGCACATTACGGATACGCTGTTCACCCCCGAATTCCAGTCTCCGGACAACCCCGCCGCCGCGAAACAGGTACTGTCGTTGAAAGCGTGGTTCCAAGCCTGGGCCGATTGTTTGGTCGAAAGGAAGTCGACCTGACTCAAGCCGCGCGCAGGGATTTCGCGCTGGGGGCGGCGACCTGGTTCCAGCGAGCCAGATCGAGGTGATCCAGCAGGCGCTCGCCGAGGTTTTCGACCGAGAAATGAGAGGCGACCAGCGGCGCGTTCGTCGAGAGTCGGGCGTGGAGCGCCTGGTCTTCGATCAGGATTTGGAGTTTGTCCGCCAGGTCGCTGGTGTCCCAGCTTCGGAATTGCAATCCTCCCTGACGCGGGCCGACCTGTACCACTGACGCCACTCCGCCGGTGTCCGGGACGAGTGCGGGGGTGCCCTGCGCCATCGCTTCCACGGGGACCATGCCGAACGGCTCTTCATGGATGGAGGGATAAATCACCGCGCGACTCATCCGAAACAACGCCCCGCGCAGCGCGTCGCTCACGTAGTCGTTCCACAGCACGGGCAATCGCAGGTGACTGGCGATCTGCGCGCAGGCCTGTTGATAATCCCGGCCAAACGCCGTCGGTCCGCAGATCGCCAATTGAAACGGGACGCCGCGGCGCTCCAGAATCTTGGCGGCATAGAGCAACAGGTCCAAGCCCTTTTCCGAATCGCGGCGTCCCACATAGGCCAGGAGGGGCACTTTGTCGCGGTAGTTGGGACAGGCGCCGCGAATCAGTCGCGCAGCGTCGGCCGAGTCGACTGGTCGCTCCATGGGAATCCCCGGGGGAATCGCCGCCAGTCGCTGCGGCGCAATCCCCACCTCGCGGCCAATCCGCTGACAGTACGCCTCGCTGACGGCGACCGCCGGCCAGTCGGAGTCGTCCACCACCTGGGCCAGCCGCCGGTACAGCTCCGCTTCGCACCCCATCTGCCGGGCGTAATTGGCGTAGACTTCGTAGCCCTGAAACGTCACCAGATACCGGAGCAGATGCGTCACCAGCGGACGCGCGTGCTGGGCGAACAGAGCGAGGATCTCCAGCGTCGGCAGCAGGTGCGTGATGCCACGCGCCGAGAGTTCCCTGGCGAAGCGGCGGACCAGACGCCGATCGCGATCAATCCCCCGGCAGGCAACACGAATCAGCGCCCGCATCTGGACGCCGATAAAGTCGGGAATCCGCTGCGTCAGCCGGGCCCGGAGTGCGTCGGGAAGCAGCCGCGTCACGGTCCGCCCCACTTCCTCGTTCAACAGCCACGACCCGGTGTAGCTGCTGTAGCGTGCCGAGGAAAAGAGCCATTGCTGTGAAATGGCGGGGTCCAGATCGACCTGCCGCGGTTTGTCGAACGCCCACCAGACATGCACCGGATAGCCGCGTCGAGCCAGTTCGTTGGCCAGCCGAATGTCGCGCACCTGCGCGCCGACCAGAGCCCCCCCCACCAGAATGAAACCAATCGCGGGGGGGCGCTGCGCGAGTGGCCCCGTGACCGTGCCGGTCGCTGAGCAGACACTGTCGGGCGTTTCGGCGGAATGGATCAAAACGCCGGAACCCTGGACCGCTCTTGGCATGGCGAATTCTGGAACGGATGGGCAAACGGAACGGCCTCAAGCGCGAACCGAGACCCCTGCGCATGAGTTCAAGCTCCGGTGATATCGGCTTTTCCATCCGCATCACTGAAATCGAATCGTCCATCCGGAGCCGCCAGAGACAGATAGTCCGGAACCCCCATGATGATCGAATCGGTCAGCGATCCGGCATTGAAGGCGATCCGATCGTTGCGCTCGATCGCCTGATCCACATACAGTGGAAAGGGAAGGATCGGTCGCCCGAATGGCGGAACGCTTCCCGGAACCAGCCCGGTCAACGCCAACAACTCGTCGCGGCTGGCAAAGCGGAGCTTTCGAAATCCGAGTTGTCGGCGAATGGCGGCGGACGCCAGTTTTCGATCGGCCGGGATCACAAACAGCGAGAATGCATCGTCCCCGCGCAAGAGCAATGCCTTGCCCCCCAGCCGCAACTCTTCGCCGCGCGCCTGGGCCGATTCTTCCGAGGTGTACGTCGGGGGATGGTGGACTTCCCGGAAAAAAACTCCGGCGGAAGTGAACCATTCGCGGAGAGATTGCAGGATCGAACTGGACATGAGGGTTCAGGCGACAGGTTAATGATGACCAGCAATTAACCCGAATCTTCGCCGGCAGAGGTGGCTACTGTAAACGCGAAACCTATCGCCTCGCCAAAATCTGCCTCGCCCACTCGGCCTGTTCAGGGGCCAACGGAACCGTGGGAGGGGCGCTGTAGTCCAATTCCAGATCATATCCCGCCCGAGAGTAGGCGGCATCGAGCGCCTGTTGCAGGTCGAGGGGCGCGCTCCCATCTTCGGCCAGCAACGGAATCAAGACAGTCGGCAGCCGCTGCGGCAATTCAATCGGATAATACTCGCCTTTAGGACGCAACTCGACCCGTGAGACCTGGACCAGGTGCATGATGCACGTCCGGCCACAAGCCTGGATCCTCAAGGTAAGGATCCATTCCCGGAAATGGAGATGGCATCGGTTTCCCTGGCAATGCAATGGAGAGGGATCAAACAGGCCGCCCACGCCGAATTCCGATTCCGAAGTCGTGCGGGTTTTTGGCGATGGGATGCAGTCTCTCAAGCGTAACCCCTCCCGAAGCGCCGGTCAATTCGGTTTGTCGGTGTCCGCCCCCGGCGGGCTTACGCCCTGCTTTTCAATCGACCCCTATCGGCTCGCCCGGCAGGTGAGCGAGATTCGGCGGCTAGTTTGCGAATTGATCCAGGAACGTGAACCAATCGTCCGCCCCCCGCTGGCCTTGTGCCAGGGGAGGCCTGCCTGGCAGCTACAGACACGCCTGACACCCGGTATCCCGCGCTCATGAACATCTGTCCCCCTCCCCACCGCACCAAAGGTTTTTTTGCACGCTCCAGCGTTGTTTGCGGTGGGGAGGGGGACAGAGGTTCTCCACGTGGGATCATTCTCGTTGGGGCTCCGTTCTAGCCAGGCGAATCTGATTCACCTGCCGGACAAGCCGACAGGGGTCTTCCGCGACCCCGTGCGATGACCGTTTACAAATCCTGCTGTGCCCCCGGCACCGATGTCCAACAGCGGTTGGAGCGGACGATGTCAATCACTTCCTGGTAAATCCAGCCATCTCGGAACGTCAAGTACCTGGGATGCGACTCGCCGCGAATGTCTGCCACAAATTCGCGGGCTAGTTGGTTCCAGTTGCGCTGCGTGTGGTCAGTTTCGTCGGGGAGGCTGTCGAGAATGTCGAGGGGAATCGCCAGTTCTTCCCAGGTGGGGCCGTCGGTTTTGAGGTACATGGGGCCTTGCATGTAGGTGCCATCGACGTGCAGCGTTCCCCGTTCGCCGAACAGGACGATGTGATCTGAGAATCGCGGCATCCGCAAGGCGGAATGGCGAAAGGTCACCGAGGTGGCCCCCTCCACACCCAATTGTGGATCGCCGATGCGGAGCAGCGCGGTGTAGGCCCAGTCGCTGTTGACTTCGGCCCATTTGAGCTGAGCCGCCTGTTCCGGGGTGAAAGCCCGCCGGGCGAAGTCGCGGAAATCGTGGACTTCCTTATCGATGGGCACTTTCTTCAGATCGTTGCGGCTTTCACCCATGCAGGCCAGAATCTCCCCCTGAAGGATGTTCTGCACAATCGCCAGTTTGTGCGGGAAGTTGTTGTTGAGCCGTCCCCCTCCGGTCTCCAGGCGATGCGGCCAGCCAAATGGCATCAGCGGAGGCCAGTTGAAATGCGAGATCCCTTCGACCTCCAACACCCTCCCGAGCACCCCTTGCGCCACCAGCCTGCGCGCGAACAGCGCCTGGGGCTGATACCAGTAGCTGGCGGCATACGCGGTCTTCAGGCGGGTTGCTTCCGACAGTTCATAGAGTGCCCGCGCGTCGTTGGCGGTGGTGGCCAGCGGTTTGTCGGCCAGCACGTGGCATCCCGCTTGCAAGGCGGCGCTGATCATTTCATGGTGCGTCCCCCCCGGCGTCCCGACGGCAACGATGTCCGGTTGAGTTTCCGCCAGCAGTTCGCGCCAGTCGGCCAGATACCGCGGGATCTCCAGCGACTGCGCGATCCTGGCGCCGACCTCGGCGGTGCGACTGGCCATGCCGACAATCTCGACCCCCGCCAGACGCAAGGCCTGGGCATGCCCCTGGCCAGCGTATCCAGCGCCAAAAATGATCCCCCGCAATGGTTTGGTCATGTAGCCTCGTTTCTGCTGATGTTTGTGCAGCGCTCTGGATTCGTTTCGTTCGATTGCGAAAGGCCGGGTGAGCACGCCGCCGCCAGGCGACGCTGGAGCGCGGATCGACGGAATCGATCCGCCAACCGGTTCGGGAATGGTAGCCGAATTCGGCAGAAATCCGCAGTCTGCAAACCCGTTTTTGGCGAGGGGCGGTCGCCGTGCGGTTACGACCGTGCGATTCGCAACAGTGTTTTTGCCGTTCGTCCGGTCTGCTCGGCGTGACGGACGGCGGCGGCGATTTCCTCCAAAGGAAACGTCTCTCCCACCGGGGACGCCAGCGTGCCCTCCAGAATCAGCTTGGTCAGTGTCCGGATCAGCCTGATTTTTCCCGGCAGATTCTGCTGCGACATCCAATGCCCCAGCCAGAAGCCGGAAAGCGACGCCTGGCGGGTCATGAGTTCGCGCGGCGAAATCGACAGCGGCGCCCCCGAGAGCGTGCCGTATGAGAGCATGCGTCCCCCCCAAGCCAGGCTGCACAGCATGGCCGATCCGGTGTCCCCTCCCACGCAATCGATGGCGTAGCCGACTCCGACTCCTCCGGTCAGTTCGCGCACCTGATCGACACACCCCAAACCCTCCGCTACGACGACGTGATCAGCCCCCAGTGCCAGCAGTTCGTCCCGCTGATCATCCCGGCGGACCACGTTGATTGTCCGAAACCCGAAGCGCTTTCCCAGGCGAATCACCATCCGGCCCAGCGCCGAGCCCGCCGCGGACTGCAGGAGCCAGGCCCCGGGCGAAACCTTCAATACGCGTTGCGTCATGACGAAGGCTGTGGCGGGATTCACAAAGAACATCGCCCCTTGCTCCAACGGCAGGCGGCTGGAAAGAGGGATCGCCTGCCGCGCTGAAACCAGGGCATGCTCCCCCCAGCTACCCGGTTGGCCCTGAAGTGCGGCCACACGCCTTCCGATCAGCAGTCGTCCCAGCCACCCTGGACCAGCGGCGTCAACGATGCCGACCCCCTCGAACCCAGGAGTCGCGGGCAGCGCCGGGAGCATTCCATATGTTCCTCGGATGGACATCAGGTCCGAGGGGTTGATCGGAGCCGCCAGCATCCGGACTCGAACCTGTCCGGCCCCCGGTTGGGGGAGGGGCACGTCGCGCGCCGACAAGACGTCCGCCGGTTCTCCGCAGCGGTCAAATACGATCGCGCGCATCGTGAATTCGCCTGGCGGATCCTGAAGGGGGGGATTACTGCGGTGTTTCGCTCCGATTGGCTTTAGCGGTGCGGTATTGGTCGAGCGCCGTGCGATACGCGGCTTTCTTGGGTTCCGGCGCCAACTCCAGCGCTTTGGTCTGCCATTTCACCGCAGCCTCCAGATCCCCCTGCTCTGCACAGGCAGTGGCCAGCGTGTCGATGTGCCCGGCGTTGGTCCAATTTTCCAGCTCGCAGGCGCGGGTTGCCAGTTCGACCGCCAGTTTGGGATCGCGGAGCTTCATGTCGGGACAGGTCGCCAGTAGCCAGGAAAGATTGTTGTACACCGCGGCTGCTTGCGGGTCGATGCGCAGCGCCTTCCGCCAATCGGTGATCGCCTTGTCGTAAACTCCTTTCTGCATCCACATGCTCCCCCGATTGTTGTAGGTGTCGGCGTCGTTGGGATCGAGCTGCAGCGCGGCGCTGTAGTCGGCGATCGCCTTGTCGAACGACCGCTGATCGCTCCAGACATTCCCCCGGTTCTTGAACAGCGCCGCATCCTCCGGCTGCAGCCGGATCGCCTGATTGAAGGCTTCGACCGCGTTCTTGACGTCCCGTTTCGCCCGCCACACGTTCCCGCGTGTGTTCCAGTACGGGGCGCGGCTCCCGTCCATGCGGATCGCTTGGGCGCTATCCTCCAGGGCCGCGTCGAGTTCCCCTTGTTCGTAATGCACCGTGCAGCGCAGATTGTAGAGTTCGGCGCTGGGTTGGCGTTGCAGTTCGAAATTCACAAATTCCAGCGCCTTCTCCAGAGGAACCAGGTCGCGGCGATAGAGCCAGCCTTTGAGCAGCGTTTTGCCGGTGGGAAATTCGACCCAGAACCAGTCTCCGTTGACCACCTTGACTGTCAGGATCGTCCCTCGGGGGACGGTGCCGTTGGATTGCTTTTCGGTGCGCAGCTTGGCCAATTCCGCAGTCACCAGAATTCGGCTTCCAACGACCTGGGCCTGGGCTGCCCCAGTGGAGAACAAGACCGCCGCCGCAACAACGAGAATCCGCATGTGTTCGCCTCCGTGCGTGGGTTTCGACCCGTCACCTGGGTCCAAGGGGTGACAGTCTTACTCTGCAAGCGGGTTTTGCCGCAAGCGATCTTTTTGGGGGAGCCGTTTCGATGAATTTCGGGAAGGGCCGCTCCCCGCGTCGGGGTCAACCGCGCGTGTAGTGCCGGTTGATGAAGTCGTTCTGGATCCACAGCAATTTCTGAAACGCGCGGAGGGTCCGTACTGTCTCGGCGGAGGGCAGTCCCAGTTCCGAGATCGCTTCCGACAGGATGTCGGCGAGCCAGCCCATGAGGGCGTTCATCTGGACCAGCGGCACCTGGATTTGCGCGTTTCCAGCCAGAGGAGTATGGATTTTTCCGACCATGTCCAGATACACCGGGAATTTGGCATCTTCATACGAGCGACCCAGCAATTGCAGCAAGTAGCGTGAGAGATGCTCCTTGCGGAACTGAATCGGGGCGGCCTGAGCGGAGAGTTCCGCGAGATTCGAGGCCGCGGGACCGTCGAAACCCGATTGCGGGGGGAGAAAGTGCCTCGCGGTCGCATCAAAGGCCAGGAGCTTGTCATACGTCCGCTCGACGATGGACATCACGAGTGGGCCCAGATGCGGTGCGGCGGCGTGAATCGCCTCGGCATCGGAGGGTTCAAAACCAATGAATTGGCACAGAAAGCGATAGCGGTACTGCAGGTCGTCTTCGAGCTGCCTTTCGTCAATATGCTGCATGGTGCCTGAGGTTCTCCTGGCGGGAAATTGGCTGAAAGCACTCTCGCTTACGGCAGGACGCGAGGCCCGCCACCGCGACACGAATGGGATGCGATGTTCTACATCGTTGGCTCGGTATGCTGCAACACAGTCGAAACTCCGGACGAAATGACCAGGGAAAACCGGACCGACCTGTTCAACTCGGTCTGCTGCGATACCTGCGAAATCGCCATCGACTATTCGCGATCACTGGCCCACTCGTCCCTTAGCCGACGCAGCCTGCGTCGATGTCCAAACAACCGTCTCCCGATGCGGAAACGCGGACAGGTCATTTCTTACCGTCGATTACCCACTCGGTGTTCAAATCCCACGGCATGCCCGCTTCTTGCTGGATCGGCACCAATGACGCCGGCGCCACCTCCACCGACCCCACCGGCGTCGGGGCCTCCGGAAACAACATGGTCCAGGTCTCCAGTGTCGAGTACGATGGCAACGCCGCGGGTGGCAACCTCATGACACACACCGCCTGCGTCGATTCGAACAGCGCCAACAACCGTGTGGCGACGTTCATCTACGACTTCCGCAAGTACGTTGTTCGCCCGGTTGTTAGGAGAGCGGAGTGACTAATACTTAAATGGTTGGCCTCTTCGCGATTGTGGTGGGTAGAAACGGCGCGTTTTCGCGAATTGTAGCTGTCTGTTGGAGAGTCCAGTCGCGCGCGGCTCGCAGTTCGAGATTCGCCAGTCGCTCCGCGGGGGAATAATACGGCCGCGGTTGGGCCGGGATGGTTTGCATGCGATCGTCCTTGATCCGGAGTTCCTCACGCTACGAAGCGACTCCTTCCTCCAGACGGGAGCCCTCGGCTGTCAGGCGAAAGCACACATTGCGGCTGTCGGCGGCCCGACTCCGCGTGTTTGCGGAGGCGTACTTGGTCTGCGACACGACGTGCAACATTTCCGACCGCACGACGATCGGTCACGACTTCAGCAAGGCGATCTGTGTGGAGGGTTGCGACGTGGTTTGGCCCCGGCGGGGACACCCCTTATCGACTTCTCGGGCAAGCGGTCTTACTGAGATTGGTGGTCGGCGGGTATGATGTCTTCGGGCTGGTGACGAGATCCCCTGGCCCCCCCTTGTGAGGTCTGTGTTGGTCAGGCGACCCCCCCTGCCCCCCCTTGCTACGGGGGGGAATATGTAACGTCTACATTTTTAAAACCTGAGTTTTGGCCGATGACGGTGCGGTTTGTTGAGACTGGGACGCACTTGGGAATCAGTGTGCGCGCGGCGTTGGGGGTGGGATACCGCGAAGTCTTTTCGATCGAGATCAGTGACGAGTTCTTCGGGACGGCGAGGCTTGCGTTTCAGGATGATCCTCGCGTGCGGTTGTTTCATGGGTCCAGCCCGAAACTGTTGCCGCAGGTGATTGTTCCCGATGTGCTGACGACGTTTTGGCTGGATGCCCATTACTCAGGCACGATGCTGCCGTCGCATGACCCGACGTATGGTCAATGCCCGTTGCGGGCGGAACTGGCGATCATTGCCGAGGTTCCCTGGCAAGTACGGCCGTTGATCGCGATCGATGATGCGTTCTTGATTGAGCCAGCAACTTGGGAGGAGGCCTGTCCGGAACTGTTCAATCCAGACGGCATGATCCAGTCGGATCGGCCAACCCGCGATCCGGTCGAACGGGCGTTGCCCGGCTATGCCTTCGACTTCGACGGCGTTCGGCTGAATTCCACGCCGCGGTCGATCTGACCGCGCACGACAGGCGAGCTTTTGAACATGGGTTGAGGTTGTTGTCGGCCAGAGTTGGTCCATTGTCTCGGATTATCCATGGTGACACACCAACCCGCAGCTCAAGCGCGGAAGTGCGGCCCATTTTCCCTCGCTTGCGCTTCGGTTAGGTATTCTACGTGGTGCTGGCAACTCGCCCCATCGCATGACCCACCAGATGACCCACCAGGCGCGGTGGTGAGCCACGCAAAAGTGCCTAGATCTGAACCGAAACCGAGCTCAGGAAATCTGAGCTTTCTGTTCCAGCCCGCCCCCAACGGCCTTGTGCCGCTGGAGCGAAAGATTCGCAGGCGAGAACGTTGCCTCATCAAGAATGGTCCCACGTGGAGAACCTCTGCCCCGTCTTCCCGCCGCGGCAAAGCGTCTTCGCGCGCACTAGCGATGATTGCGGCGGGGAGGGGGGAGCGGTTGATGAGCGCGGGAAACCGGGTGTCAGGCGTGAGGGTAGCTTCCAGTCCTGGCTTCCACCGGCACAGGGCCGGTGGGGAGCTGACGCTTCACCGGCATTCGCGTTTTCAGCCGACCAACTGAACAATTCCGGCATCAATTCGCCGCGGTGCCGCATCAGACGTTTGCGCAGGCCAGCGGGGTGGTGCGCGCACAAAGTGGCGGTGTAGTGCGGAGCACGAAATTGCTGCTGGAGTCCCGCCTCCATCGTTTCCCCCGTTGAAACTCCGACCGGAAACGTGCTATCGTCGGTGGCAACGGTCCCTGCGCAACGGCTATTTCCGGGACGTGGGTACAGACAGAAAGAATCGTGAAGATGCCGGGTTCCTCGCAGGACCGCTCGTTTGGTTTCAAGTCTCGCCAGCAGAAGCTGATGCCGTATTGGCGGAGGTTTCGCAAATACACCGCCCGCCTGAGCTGGTGGCATGTGGCGATGCTAGTGTCCCCTCTGGTGTTGTGGTTTCTGGCCACCACATATCGCAGTAGCCGCTTGAAAGGGCTGCCCGACGTTCCCGATCCATTCGACATCCATTCGGCCAGCGAAATGGAGTTCGATCCGGTCCTCGACGCGTTCGAGCACTACCGCAAAGCGGTGGCCGCGCTGGTACCGCTCTCTTCCGAGAATCAAGTCGAACTTCAGGCCGCGATGCAGCGCGGGTGGAGCGGGGCGCCGGAATGGCTCCGCAAGTGGCGGCACGACAACGAGGGGGCGCTGCAGGAGTTTCGTCTGGGAAGCGAACTCCCCTTCGCCTATTACTATCAGCCGGGAGAATTGACTCTAACATCGGACTTCAGCGTCGGACACCGGCTGCATGACCTGATGGAATTGTCCCGGCTGGAGACGCTGCGCTTGTTGGAGGGGGGCGACGTCCGGAGCGCGTGGAGTGCCTGCCGCTCCGCGGTCCGCTGCAGCCGTCAAGTGGGCCGCTATGGAGGAATTGATGAACGGTTGATTGGAATGTCTCTCTATCGCGGGATGATCCCCACGATCCTGCTCTGGGCGTCGTCGCCGCAGCTCAAAGAAGGGACGCTGATGGTGGCGGTCAACGATCTCAAGGCGATGCGCCGCACGACGGCGATCCCGTCGGACAACCTCCGCGCCGAATATCTGGCGTTCCGCCGCGCGATGATCAACCCCGACTCGGTGGCCGAACCTCTGGAGTATCTCGTGGGAGGTTCCGGCTGGTCGACGACGAGCGTGGGGCTGTACTTTGCGGGGGAGCCGGAGATCAGCCGCCGGGTGCTGAAGCTCGCCTGGACCAACTGGCTCAGCCAGTGCGACCGCACCAGCCCGCATCGGGGAGCCGTCCTTCCCGGAAAGCTGTCGTTGTTTCTGCCGCTGGGGAATGAACCGGCGGCGACGCGGCGGATCGGGACGGAAGAGATCGAGGACTGGTTTCGGCGAACGGTCCTGGCCGACGCCCTGATGCCCAACGTGTCGCGGTTCCTCGCGGCGCACGACACCGAGTTGGCCTGGCAGACTCTGGTGGAAACTGCCGTGATGCTCCAATACCGTCGCCGCCAGACGAAGTCGCTGGAAGCGGCGGTGCAGCGACTGACGGTGCAGTTCAAAAGCGACCTGCCCGCGGATCCGTTCGCCCTCGAAGGGCCGCTACGAATCCGCATCGAACCGGACCTTCCGGAAACGGCAACGCTCTGGTCCATCGGTCCCGATCACATCGACGACGATGGCCTGGTCGAAGTCCCGGAAGGAGGGACGAAGGGAGACCTCGTATTGCACATCCGGGGCACCCCGCCACAGCGCCTGCAACGGTAACTTGATTCGAATCCAGGACGCATGCGCAGCCCCGGCCTACCCTGAGCGGTTCGAGAACTCTTTCAACCGCCGCAGGATCAGATAGAACGGCGGCAAATAGATGACGTCGGCGAACAGGAATACCAGGGCAAACCGCCAGGGGAGCTTGCCCAGCAGGATGTACCCGGTTCCCAGACAGGATCCGAGAAATTTGCTCCAAAACCCCAGCAGCAATACGGTCCGATTCTCCAGCGGATGACGGGCGACCAGGTAATATCCGACACCAAATAGGGCGACCAGAATCCCCACAAGCTGGATCGGAAACTGGATCTCCGGCTGGGGCATGCCAATGATCTCATACGTCTCGTGGTAACCGATCAGCATATGCAGACCGGCGCAGACGTTGAATACCGCCACAAAGCGCAGGACGAATTTCATCCAAGGCAGCAGCGGCTTCTCAGGACTTGCAGACATTCGTTCGTGCTCGGGTTTTGTCGGCAGATTGGACGCCGTCGTTCGAGGACGCTGGCAGCGTCCACCACGGGGTATATACCAGCGACTTGATCTTTTCTCCAAGCCCAGGTTCGGGTAAATCGTTGCTCATCAGCATCATCGCTTCGCCATTTCCACTGCCCGGAGTCAATCTCCCATGCCCCGCCCGACGCCGGTTCCGTGCGGTCTCGTCCATCGATTGTGGCGGTTTCCTCTTCGAGGACTGCTCGTCACTGGTTTGGCCGTCGCGCTGATGGGGTGGAACACGCAGTCGCCGGCCAATGCCGCGCCGCCGCGGCGGGGAGCCCAGGAACGTCCCGTTTCGGCATCTGCTCCCGCGGTTCCCAGACTTCTGGCGACACCGCTGCAGGACGATGCGCATTTGCGTGGCATTTCCTTCGTCAGTCCCGACCTGGGTTGGGCAGTGGGAGATCACGGAGTGATCTGCCACACCCGCGATGGAGGTAAGACCTGGGAACTTCAACCCAGCGGTGTGGAGTGCGCGCTCCATTCCGTTTGCTTTTTGACCGACCGTATCGGGTGGGCAAGCGGAGGTGAGACGGCGCCCCACACACAGCTCTCGCAAGGTGTGCTGCTGACCACGCGCGATGGAGGCCACACCTGGACGCAACTCGTCGGAAAGGATCTGGCTCAAGCCAGCGCGCGGCGGCCAGCGGCAACCGACCCGTCCGACTCGGCCCGCTCGCCGACTCGCCGCGATCAGACCGCCGGGGCTGAGGAGATCGAACGCAACCTGCTGCCATTTCTTCCGCGGCTGACACGAGTCGAGTTCTTCTCGCCCGATGAGGGGATCGTGGTGGGGCAGGGGACGGCGGAACAGCCGGGAGGAGTCTTTTTGACGGAGGATGGTGGGAAGAGTTGGAGCGATCGGATTGGGCAGCTCTCCCCCGGCTGGCTGGCGGCTGATTTCCTGAATCCCGAAACGGGGGTCGTCGTCGGACCACGCGGGCGGATGGCGCTGGTGAATGGCGACCGGCTCGGCACGCCGCGGATGACCGATCTGGGGCGAAGGGCGCTGCGCGACGTGACACTGCAGGGGCCCCAATCCGGCTGGCTCGTGGGGGATGGCGGACTGGTGTTGTGCAGCCGCAATGCCGGGCTGGTTTGGCAGGCCCCCCCGACCGCGCTTCCGGATGGAATCCGCGACGCCTGTGATTTTCAGGCGGTGGCCTGCCGCGGCGAGCGGGTTTGGATCGCGGGGCATCCAGGGGCTGTGGTGTGGCATTCACCCGACGGAGGAAAAACCTGGCGGAAGCAGCGGACCGGGCAGACTGTGCCACTGAGCGCACTGCACTTTTCAACCGATCGGCAGGGAGTAGCGGTCGGGGCGCTGGGAACCGTTTTGCGGACTGAAGACGCGGGAGAAACTTGGAGCGCGGTGCGGGGAGACAGTCGCCGCGCGGCGCTGTGGCATTTGTCGGGGCAACTCCCGGAGCGAGCCTTTGACGCCATTGTCCAACAGTCGGGGGAAGCCGGGTTTCGCAGCGTCCTGTCGGTGATCGCCAGTGAACCAGAGCGCACCGAAGTGCCTGAGCGGACCGCGGCGGCGGTCCGGCTCCACGAGGCGATGCTCCGGGCTGGAGGCTCCGCGGGAGAACTCGATTGGCGACTTCCGCTGGCGATCCCAGGGCTGGAGCGGAATCCGGAGTTGCTCTTGGCGGAATGGAACCGGCTGACGGAAGGACGGCTGGAGGAGACTCTGATCGGCGGGATCGTTCGCTCGATCCGCACCTGGCGTCCCAGCGTTCTGGTTCTGGAGAAGCCGGCTGAGAACGACGCGCTGGGAGAATTGATCTATCGCGCCGCGATGAAGGGGGTTGACCAGTGCAACGACTCCACGCGTTTTCTGGAACAACTGGAACTGGCCGGCCTGGAACCGTGGCCCGTGGAACGGGTTTTCGTCCACTTGCCGCCGGGGAGCGTCGGGCACGTGCAGATTGAACCGTATCAATACCTGCCGCGACTGCAACAGACGGTGCGCGTCGCCGCGGCCGCTGCCGAGGGGGTGCTCTACGAGCATCCTTCGGCGAGCATGACGCGAGCGACCTATCGGTTGGTGCGCAGCCGCTGGGACGAGAAGGTCGAGCCAACGCTTCCGGCGGGCTTCTTCACTGGTTTGAGCATTCCTCCTGGATCCGCAGCGCGGCGCGATCTGGCGGCGCTGGATGATCAGCAGCTCGAAGCGCGCCAGGCGCGGGCGCGACGGCAACGGGACTTCGCGGCCTCCACCGAGCGGTCGCTGTCCAACCCGCGCAAAGCAGCGCAGATCATCGCCCAGCTTGCGGAGAATTCGCGCGGCCTATCGGACGAAGAAGGGGCGCGGCAGCTTGCCGATCTGGCTGAACGTTACCGCGCTCAGGGACACTGGCAGCTTGCGGAACTCACGCTGCAGGAATTGGTGGAGCGCTACCCGCAACAGCCGGAAGCGCGCCAGGCGATGCAGACGCTGGTTCAGCTTTGGGGGAGCGCCGAAGTGACGTGGCGCCGCCTGCGACTTTCATCCACGCAGCAACGCCGCGAGCGGAACGACCCCTCTCCGCTGGGAAGCGTCATTCAACAGGTCGAGGCGCGCTTGTCAGAGCAGCTCCGCGCATTTGAAGAAACCGGATTCGACCTGTTCGCTCCGACCGGGGCGGACGTTCCAATCGACCGGCCGCAATCGGCATCCGTCGCAGAACATGCGACGATAAGGAAAGACCTGTTGGAGAAGATCCGCTTCTGGCAGTCGCAGGCGATTCGGATGGGGCGCGAGTTGGAACGCCAGGATCCGCAAGTCGCCCGGCAGCCCAGCGTCCAATTCCCGCTGGCGGCGTCGTACCGCCAGTTGGGAGCGTTTCACCGGTCGGACGAAATCTACCGCCGAATGATGTCACGCGAAACCAAAAGTTCCTGGTCGCGGCCGGCGGAACTGGAGTTCTGGCTGCTCCAGCCGCTAGCGCCGCCGGAGGGAGCGTTCGCCGAATGCGTGCAGGCGCCCCAGCGGCCGCAGCTCGACGGGATCCTTTCGGATCCCTGCTGGCAAAACGCGACGGAAATGATCCTGGCGGGAGACCGGGGGGACGAAGAAGTGAACGCCCGCGGGCTGGCGATGCTGTGCCATGATCGTGAGTATCTGTACGTCGCGGTCAGCCTGCCCAAAGATCGCCGCCTCCCCCGCGATCTGCCGAGCGCCGCCGATCGGCAATACGACGATGATTTGTCGGATTTTGACCGCGTGACGCTGTGTCTGGATGTCGATCGGGACCGCGTGAGCTACTTCAGTTTTTCGGTCGACCAGCGGGGCTGCACGAGTGAAGCTTGCTGGATGGATCGGACCTGGAATCCCAAGTGGCTGGTCGCCGTGGATGCCGACGACTCGCATTGGCGATTGGAAGTCGCGATCCCGTTTGAGGAATTGGGCCCGGCCCCGCCGGAGTCCGGCACCGCCTGGGGGGTGGGAATCATCCGCACGATGCCGGCCGTCGGGCAGCAGAGCTGGACACAGCCGACGTCGCTGACCGTCTCCCCCGAAACGTTCGGACTGATCCGCTTCGACTGAAGGAGCCGCCCGGCAGATGTCCCTGTTGATTGGAATGGACGAAGCGGGCTACGGCCCCAATCTGGGCCCGCTGGTGATCACGGTCGTCGTGTGGGAGGCGGAAGCAGACCCGCCCCAGGTCGAGTTGTGGAACGCCTTCTCGGGGATCGTCGCCCGCGAACCGGCCCCGCACTGGCAGCATCTCCAAATCGGTGATTCGAAAGAGCTGTACACGCCCGCGCGGGGCCTGGCCGCACTCGAAACCGGCGTGCTGGTCGCACAGGGTTTGTGGAGGCACCAGCAGTCCGGTGAGCCACTCTCTTTCAGCGCGGTCAATTGGCTGGACTTTTGCCGAGCGGTCTGTCCCCTGCACGAAGCCGGCGTAAGAGACGAGCCGTGGCTGGCGGGATTTGCTCCGACCTTGCCGACGATGGCGATCAATCAGACCGAAGCGGCCCTGGCAGCTCGCATGCGGCTGGCGGCAGCCTGGCAGCAGCGCTGCACGGAACGGGGCCTGCGGCTGCGGATGATCCGATCGGATGTCGTGTCCCCACAGCGATTCAACCATCGGATCCGCGAGCTGGGGAATAAGGGGCGGGCGTTGTCGGAGTTGTCGCTCGAACTGCTGCGCGACGTCTGGCAAGCAACCTCCTCCGGCACCGAAGAACTGGCGCTGATCATCGCCGATAAACATGGCGGCCGGAACCGCTATCACGATCTGCTGCCGATAGCGTTCGGCGACGAATTCATTGCCTGTCGCGAGGAGGGAATGGACTGCAGTTGCTACCAGGTGGGCCGATTGGAAATTCGGTTTCAGACGCAGGCGGAGCGGCACCTGCCAGTCGCCTTGGCGTCGATGTTCAGCAAGTATTTGCGCGAACTGTCGATGGCCGCGTTCAACGCCTTCTGGAGATCGCACCTGCTGGACCTCAAGCCGACCGCCGGCTACCCCGTCGACGCCCGCCGGTTTCGCAAGGAGATCGCCGCGCTCCAGCAGGAATTGGGAATCCCGGACCAGGTGCTGTGGCGCGAACGATGACGCAGTTTGACCGGACAATGGACCCGTGGCCTGATCACGATTCTGTCACCGATTGACGAGCCGGGACCGGTGGAGCATAATCCAGTGTGAAAGGAAACGTCACTATGTCATCATCCGAGATCCCGGCTCCCGCCGGGGGGATGCATCCTCCCCAGGAGCTGAAGTTGGCGCTCAAGGCGTTCAAGAAGCGGCTTAAATTGACGCGGCTGGACGCCGATTCCAGGCTGGGCGTCGGTCCGCTCAGTGGCGGCTCCACTTGGGGGATCGAGGCGATCATGCCTCCCAACCAGTATCCAACTTCGGTTTGGGAAGAACTGGTGAAGCAAGGCAAACTGAAGCGCGCACCGCAGGGGATGTACTCGCTCGTGTGATCCGTTGCTCCTGCGGACCAACGTCGCGTTCGACGGCGCCGCAGGTCAGCGGTGGCGGTAGCGGCGACTGGCTTCTTTCAAAATGTCCCGCTCCCGGTCCGTCAGGCTCGCCTCCCCCTGAGCAGTGATTTTCGCCAAAATGGCGTCAACCTGACGATCCAGATCCTGCGTGGGGGCCGCATCTGGCGGAGGCTGGTACAGGCGGACGTTTTTCCGCCGACTGGCGATGGCGGTCCGCACCCGCTGGCGGATCTGCAGCCAATTCAGGCCCGAGAACAGGCGGCTAAAACGCAAGTCGTACCGTTTGTAGAGGAAACCATACAGCAGCCCTCCCAAATGGGCCGCATGCGCGACATGGTCGCGCAGATCCTTCCCTCCGATCACCTGCAGCAGCGGATAGACGTCAAAAATCGCCGCCAGAATGACCATCCACCGCAACTCGAGCGGGATCACAAAAAAGATCAGAATCCGCTGCGTGGGGTAGTACATCGCGCAGACGACCGTCACGGCCATCACCGCTCCGGAGGCCCCCAGCATCGGGGCCGGGTGGCTAAACCCAAATCCGAACGCCAGGTAGGCAATCCCTGCCAGGATCGCCCCCGCAATGTAAAACCGCACGAACTCGCGTGTGCCGTAAATCGGCTCCACCTGGCTCCCGCACAGCCACAGCATCCACATGTTAAAGAGCAGATGCAGCGGCGTATCAGGATCGTGGCACAACGCGTATGTCGCCAGACGCCAGACTTGCCCGCCGCTGACCACCTGTTCGGGCAACATCATCAGCCAGCCGCCAACCCCGCCGCCCGGTCCGCGGAACGTCAGAATCTGCGCGACGTACACGACCGCGGTGATGGCAATCAGCCACTTGCAACCGGGGGCGGCCCCCCCGAAAAAGCCCCGATCGACCGGTTCCGCACGATAATAATCACGATCGTAGAAACCCATCGCGGCGTCCGGCCTCCAGCAAGTCGTCTTCCCTGCCGTTAGCGGCTGAGCGCACCAACCGTCGGCTCTTCCGCCGTGGGCTGCGGCAACGCCTTTTGCAACTGGCGGTTGCGGCGGATCGTGTCGACGAACCGCTCACGCGTTTCCTTCAGATCGCGGAGCAACTGATCCGCCTCTTCCAAAGCGCGATTCCGCGCTTCTTCTTCGCCAACCATGGCGGCCAGCAAACCCTTGACGTTGACTTCCGGAAGCGGCTGGCCTTCAAGGGCCGGCGCCCCTTCGATCTCCGCCAGGCGCGAGGCAATCAGCGCCTCCCCCTTTTCGGTCAGTTCCATCTGGCGCTGCAGTTCGGCCTGATTGGTCAGGACCGTCTGACCGACCGCCAAGATTTGCTGGTCGAGCGACCCCAGACGGGTCAGGTACTGCGTGGGGAGCGCGCTTCGAACGCGGACCGGAAATTCTCCCGGCGTCAGATCCCCCGCATACAGAAACCAATTGCGGACGGCATCCGTCGCCCCTTCGGAGGGCCGCGTCACCTTGAAGTCGCCAACATAGCGCGAAGTTCCATCCGGATTCAACGCAAACACATACAGCACCTGTTCGGGCTGAAGTCCCGCGGTAGTTCCGAGATTGAGCCGAATGCCATTCTGCTGCACGGCCCCCTTGAGGTCCGCGGTCTGCCAGTACCGGTCCCAACCAAGCATCGTCCGGGCCAGCTCGGCCCGTTTGGAGTCCCGTTCCAGCGTCTTGAGAACAAGCTGCTCCTTGTTCTTGAGGAATTCCGCCTCATTCTTTTGCGCCGCGGCCATCCACTTGCTGCGAACCAGCATCGTGTTCGCCGAGAGCCAAACGGCAAACAGTTCTCCGACGATGACAAATCCAATCAGGACTTTTCCAGACGTATGCATCAGTACGGATCCTCCAGGCGTCCTCCGCCAAACAAAGCATGGCGTGGTCGTAATATCGTCACGCGCAGCGCGTCGGCCGAAGCGGCCTGCCGACGGCAACGAATCTGCCAGTCCTAGGGATGGCGCCGGAACTGAACAAAACGGCTCTGGATTCACACCATCCGCACAAACCGTGGCAGCGCAGCACGACCGCCGACAGCCCAAATCAGCTCAACCGTCCTATCTTACGCCATCCGCAGAACGGGGGTCAAGCAAATTGTCATGATTCCAGCAACACGAGGGGGGAATGAGGCAGGACGCGGGAGACCTGTGGAAAGTGGAACGCCCGAGGAATAGACTGTCCTGTGACTGCATTTCGCCCATCCTCAAAAGAGGGAGGGGGAATCGGTCGCACTCCCATTCCGATTCCTTCTGTCCCTGAGCTTCCATGCTGGCCAAACGGATTATCCCGTGTCTCGACGTCCATGGCGGACGTGTCGTCAAGGGAACGAATTTTCTCAATCTTCGCGACGCCGGTGACCCGGTGCAGGTGGCCGGGCGGTACGAACAGCAGGGGGCCGACGAGTTGGTGTTCCTGGACATCACCGCCAGCCACGAGGAGCGGGAGATCCTGCTGGATGTCGTTCGGCGAACCGCCGAAGTGGTCTTCATGCCCCTCACGGTCGGAGGGGGGATTCGGACGCTGGAGGACATCCGGACGCTGCTGAGCGCCGGGTGCGACAAGGTGTCGATCAATTCGGCAGCGGTAAAACACCCCGAGTTTGTCCGGGAAGCGGCGCTCCGCTTTGGAAGCCAGTGCATCGTCGTCAACATCGATCCCAAACGAGTCCCTAAAGAGGGGGTGGAATTCTGGGAGGTCTTCGTCAACGGGGGGCGCGTGCCGACCGGATTGCAGGCCGTAGAATGGGCGCGGCGTGTGGAAGAATTGGGAGCCGGCGAAATTGTTCTGACTTCGATGGACGCCGATGGGACGCGCGACGGCTACGACCTGGAGATCACCCGCGCCGTGGCAGATGCCGTGCGGATTCCCGTTGTCGCCAGCGGCGGCGCTGGAAGTCCGGAGCATTTGTACCAGGCCTTGACGGCGGGGGGAGCCAGCGCTGCGCTGGCGGCCAGCATTTTCCATTACGGCCAATACACGATTCCCGAAACGAAACGCTATCTGGCCGATCGCGGCGTCCCGGTCCGAACACACGGATTCGCAGCCGGTGCCGGCTGACGGGCGCAGCGCGGCTGGTGGCAACGGGGCTACCATTCGGGAACAACTCGGCCTATGATCATGGCAGGTTAACGCCACGGTCGTGGCCCCCGTTTTTGATCATTTCCGCGGAGTGTCGCTATGTCCGGTCATGCAGGCGTCGTCGAAAATCGGCCCCATGCGGTCCTGGGTGGTTTGAACAAGGTTCGTGGCGAACTGGAAATCAACAAACTGTTCCGGGCGCTGATCAAATTCAACGGCTCGGACCTGCACCTGAAAGTGGGGAAGCCGGCGACGATCCGCGTTCGCGGCACCCTCCGCGAACTGGACATGCCAGCCATCAACGAAGAGGAGATGAAGCGGCTGATCCTGCCGATGATGGACGAGCGGCAGTTGCAGATTTTCTACGAGGAAGGAGGGGCCGACTTCGCGCATGTGGTCGAGTTTGAAAACGACAAGGGTGTCAAGGAACCGTGGCGGTTCCGCGTCAACCTGCTGATCCAGATGGGCAATCCCGGCATGGTGTCGCGCAAGGTAGAAAGGAACATCCCCAATTTTGAGGGGCTGCACCTCCCCCCGGTCATGGAAAAACTCTGCCATTATGATCAAGGGATGGTGCTCTTGGCGGGAGTCACCGGGTCGGGAAAAAGCACGACGATCGCCTCAATTCTCGACTACATCAATCACCAGGAACGAGTCCACATCCTGACCATCGAAGACCCGATCGAATTCGTCTATACGGAGGACAAGGCGCTGATCAATCAGCGGGAAGTCGGCGTCGACGTCAAAGACTTCAAGATCGCCATGAAGCACGCCGTCCGCCAGGATCCCGACATTATGCTCGTGGGTGAAATGCGGGATATGGAGACGTTCGAAACGGCGATGCATGCCGCCGAAACGGGACACCTCGTGTTCGGAACGATTCACGCCTCCAGCGCCCCCTCGACGATCGGGCGTATCCTGGATTTGTTCCCGCGTGAAATGCACCCCGCCCTGCGGAGCAGTATGGGGTTCAACCTCAAGGCGATCGTGGCGCAAAAACTGCTTCCGACGGTCCGCGACACTCCCAAACGGGTGCCGATCGTAGAGATCATGCTGCTCAACGGCACGATTCGCAAACTGATCCTCGAAGAGAAGGATGAAAAACTGTTCGACGCCATGCGGATCGGCAAGGAAGACGGGATGCAGATGTTCAACGACAGCCTGTATGACTTCGTGACCCGCGAATACGTCAGCCGCGCCACGGCCTTCGAAGTCTCTCCCAACGTCGAGCAACTCAAGATGATGCTCAAGGGAATCGACGTGAAGGGGCCGGGGATTCTGTAACCCCGCGGCAGGGCCGACGGCTTCAGCCGAACAGCGATTCCAGAGGAAGGCCGTCCGCCAGTCGCCAGGGGCGGCCGGTGCGGTCGTGGAACTCGGCATGGGGGGTGATGCCAAACCGCCAATAGATCGTCGCCGCCAGATCGGCGGGGGTCACCGGTTGCGTCGCGGGAAAAGCCCCGATCTTGTCGCTGGACCCCAGCACGCTCCCTCCGACGACTCCCCCTCCCGCCAGAAGCAGACTGTAGCAATCGGGCCAATGGTCGCGCCCGGCACTGGCGTTGATTCGCGGCGTGCGCCCAAATTCTCCGGTCGCCACCACCAGCGTCGATTCCAACAGACCCCGTTCGTCCAGGTCTTCGATGAGCGCCGCCAGCGCCTTGTCGGCCGGCGGAAGCAGATGCTTTTTGTGCTGGTTGAAATTGTCGGAATGGGAGTCCCAGTTTTGTCCCTGCTGGCGAAAATCGTAAACGTTGACGAACGGAACTCCCGCTTCAACCAGTCGCCGCGCCAGCAGCAGGTTCTGGCCGCGCAGATTGCGTCCATAGCCGTTTTCGCTCCCGTTGGTCGACCCGGCCTGAAAATCCGAGTACATCCCGTATCGTTCGCGCGTGGCGCGATCTTCGGCTTCGATATTGAGAGCCCGGCGGACTGCCTCGGAAGTCAACAGGTTGTAGGCGCGGGCGTAGAGCGAATCCAATTCCAGCGCCGATCGGGCCGCAGGGGCGGACTGGCTTTCGACCGTGCTGAGCAGACTCCGCCGGTCGGCGATGCGCCGCGCGGTGAGTTCCGCGGGAACCGTCAGCATTTCCGCGTCGTACCGCAACTGCTCGGGATTGCCCGTGATACGCAGCGGATCGAAGGCCGATCCGAGAAAACCGCCTCCCTGACATGGAGTCGGCACGACGTTGTGGAACACCCAGGGGAGCGCCGCATGGACGACATCCAGCCCTCGATCGCGCCATTGGTGACTGACCGTCGCGCCATGGCAGGGAAAGAACTGCGGAATCGGAGCGAACTCTTCCCGGTCCCCCTGCGGAGATTGCCGGCCGGTCAACACCTCCGTGGAAGCGGAATCGTGCAGGCGGTTCCCGTGATGCATGCTGCGGACCAGGCCGACTTTGTGCATCACTTTGGCCAGATGCGGCAAATGCTCGCTGATCTGAATTCCCGGCACACTAGTCAGCAGAGGTTGAAACTCGCCGCGCACTTCGGCCGGCGCGTCGGGTTTCATATCGAACGTATCGAGATGACTGGGGCCGCCGTAGTAGAAGACGACGATGCACGACCGAATCGGCCGCGTGGTCGCCAGCCCCGCCGTCGGACCGGCCAGCGCCCGCCAGCCGTCGATCCAACCCAGACTCAGCGCTCCCGAAGCGCCGGTCGCGAGCAACCGTCGGCGACTCACTCTGGCCCGGCTCTGGGGGGGCTGCGTTTGCGGCATGTCGCTCACCAGGAACTCTGTGGATGGTCCATACGGCTTAGCATAACTGGCAATAGCGGCTCAATTCAACCTTGAGCACACGCTCCGAAACCGGGATCAAGGTTTCTTGTTGATGGCCTGATGCAACTTCTTTTGCAGATCGACCGGATCGACGCCGCGCCGGATGCGCACCACCTGGATGCGGGGCCTGGTCGCCAGCGACGCTTCGTCGAGCGCCTGAATCGTCTCCTCGATGCTCTGCAACAGCGCCTCGGGAGCCGAAACAACAACGCTGGACGATCCTTCGTCCACTCCAATCGAGAGTTGTCCCTTGTAGCGGACGATCGTTTCGCCCGCCGCCTGTCCTCCTTTGCCGCCGTAGGCGACAGCGAATGTAGGCTCCAGCCAGCGGCGGCGCTGCCCGCTCCCGGACGCGGAGTCGCTGGCGCCCAGCAAATCCTTGTAGACTTCGCGGATCGTCTCGGCGATCTGCCGCACTTGTCCATTCTTGACCGGAACCAGCCGCGTCACCCGGACAACATGCGATTGCGGGGTCTCGGGGACGTCGTACAACTCCAGCAGTTCTTCGATGGTGCGCAACTGTTCGGCATCGGCACCCAGCGCCAGAATCGAATTCGAATCGGCATCCACGATGAACCTGGGAGGTGTCGGGAGGGGAGGGGTCCGACGATCCGCAGTGGCGCGCGGAACCGTCACCCAGCGGCCGCCGCTGGGATCATACCATTGCGCCGTCGAGGACTGGGCGTTCCGGCGGCGTTCCTCGGCCTTTTGTCGTTCGTCAAAAAACTGCTTGAGGTTTTCCGCCACACTGTTCGCCCAAGTGGACTTGTGTTGCATCCGGAACACGCGAAATCCCTGGGGCGACTCGGCGGGATCCTTGCCGGGGTCCGAGCCCACTTGCCGCAACACCGCGGCCGCGCGCCGGTCAGAGCGACCCTCCCCAACTTGCTCGCCACCGCCGGTTTCGGTCCGCACCGCGGGCGTCTGAGGTAATTCCGGCGCGCGCGGCCTCGAATCCACTTCTGAGACAGCTTGCCTTCCGAGGAGGGCGCTTCGCGATTCGACAAATCCGGCCAGTCGTACCTGGGCCTCAGAGACGCTCGGGGCAGGGCGATCGGTCACATCCATCGGTCGCTCCGGCGGCGCATCCCCCAATTCTTTGAGCAACCCCAGGACGTCGTCGTATTCCGCGTCATTGACCCACAGAAGCAAACGATTGCGTTCCACGTCGGCGACCACACGAAATCGGCGAGCCTCGTCCTCCGGATCGCGTGGCGCGGTGCGCTTTGCGGGATCGCCTCCACCCATCACCAGATCAATCGAACCCGCCACGTAATCGGCGTCGAGGAGCGACAACGGTATGACGCGAAAACTCCGCACGGCCCCATCAAGCTTGTCGACCAGAGTGCGGATGGTGAGGTGATCCGCCAGATTGCCATGCGCCACGATGGCGCGTTTCTTTTTGTCTGACTGCAAGCGAGTCTCGGGAGACAGATCTCCCAATTCCTGCAACAGTTTTACGAGCGCTTCCGGATCGGCCGACGCCAGGGGGTAAACCTGCACGCGCTGCGTATTCCGCAAGACAGAACGCGTCTTGTCGCTGGGCTGATCAATCACCTGGATCGCTTCGGCAATGATCGCCATCTGATCGGGCGGGGCGTGCGCCAGCAAACTGTTGTCCCGGGGATTCGAAACCAGATGCACCGGCGGGGGTTGCGGCGGTTTGGCCTGCGGCGTCTGGCCGGGAACAACCCCGGCCTGTTTCATGATCTGCGTCATCTTTTCGACCAGCGCCGCCGGGTCTGACGGCGCGGAAGCTTTCTCCAGTCCCAGCAGTTTCTGGAGTTGCTGATGCACCTCGGTCGCCTTCACATATTGCAGGCGAAACTCCCGGACCAGTCGCCGCGGACCACGGGGAGATTGCGGGTCGGCCAGCATCCTGTGGATCTCGCGCAGGTTGGCCACGGCGTCCATCGCCTCCAGCCGATTCGTCGATTTCACGGCGGTGAGTCGGCCATTGGGGCTGACCAGCGGCTTGAGATCCTCCACTGCCGTCTCCGCCGTCATCCAATCCAGTGGAAATGAAACGCGGACAAAATCATGAAGCCGCGCGTCCACCAGTTCCTCCGGCTCCAACCGCGGCACCAGGCTGGGATCGAGCTTGCGCACCGGAACCACCGACAGGATTTCCCCGTGCTTGAGGAGCGTGAACCCCCGATCCAACAGGTGCCGATTGATCAGATCGCGCGCTTCCTCAAGTTCGTAGGAACGCTGCGTCCGCAAGTTCAGAAATCCGGAAGGAATTTCCTGCCAGTCCAGACTCAAGTCCGAGATGTCCGCCAGCCACTCCAAGACTCCCAGCCAAGGTTGACCCTGAAAATTGAAGCGAACCCGGCCCTGTCGATCAGGACGAACCAGGAGTTCGGCGGCATCGGGTGGATTGGGGGGCACGACGGGGCGTGACACAGGTTCTCCCTCAGAATTTGCCGCGGATTGTTCCTCTGAACGCGGCTGAGCGTTCTGCCCGCAAATCATGCCCGGCATCGACAATCCCCAGGCAACAACCAGCCAGGAAGAGAGCGTTCGTCTTAGCACATTCCAGGCGGGCGATCGGCTCATGAGGGGAACAATCCTTTGTCAACAGGTGGGTGGGAAGCCCAGAGGCCATTTGAATGACCTCCTCGTGCAGGACTTTGGACCAGGGAGGTGGTCACGCAGCAATCGGTGGGTGGGACACGCCTCAGTTTGGCGTGCTGCACTGATAATAGATCAACATATCGACGCGCATCAATGGGAAGGCGGGGACAATTTCGATTTTTTTTCAAATTCCGCTCGGATGAACTCCTTTGGCCGACGCTCGGTTCCCCCCAAAAAAAGAGCCGGGTTTCAAAGGAAACCCGGCTCGGGAGTTTTAACATCTTGGGCCATACGGCGCCTCCCTGGCGGGAAGCGCCGCGAGCCAAAATCACCGCCGTGATCAGTTGCAGCAATTGCTGCACGCACCGCAGACTCCGCAACTGTTCGACGCCGGAACGAGCGTCTTCACAGTGGTCGGAACCATGCGGCAAACCTGGACGGCGACCTGCTTCTCCACCGTCGTGGGAACGCAGACGGTGTATTCTTCTGTGCGCTCCCGGGGGACGCAGGTGTACGTGGTCACTTCCCGCGTACATTCCCGAGTTTCCGGTTCGCAAACGGTGTAATTCACCGTCCGAGTCCGCGGTTCGGATTTGCATTCGGTGACGGTACACGTCCGAGTGCGGTTCTCCGTCTTGTACTCGCAGACCTGGACCTGACGCTTTCGCGTTTCGCAGGTCCACTCACAGACCGGCACCATGCGCGTCCGGGTTTCCGTCGTGCATTCGGTGACGGGGACGGTGCAAGTGCGGTTTTCGGTCTTCCATTCCGTCTTGGCGACGGTCCGGGTTCGTGTTTCGGTCTTGCATTCCACGACCGGAACCTGGCATGTCCGAGTCTCGGTCACGCATTCGGTCACCGGCACCTGGCGCGTCCGGGATTCGTTTTTCCAAGTGGTCTGCGCCACTGTGCAGGTTCGGGTCTCTCTCCGACAGGTGGTCACGGGAACCTGACGCGTCCGGGTTTCATTTTTGCAGAGGGTCACCTGATACTCAAAATTCTCGGCGACCATAGTCGGCCGTTGACAGGTCACTTGAACCTGGCTCTGCACGATGTTGGGAACCCACACGCGGTACGTCACCGCACAACTGCCACAGGCATCGCAACCGCCGCAATTTCCGCACGCGTTGCACGTCCCGCAGTTGTTGCTGAACGAGTAGCCCCCTCCGCACCGCGATTCGACGATCCGGTCCTCATAGTGCCCTTTGTCCTGGCAGACGGTGCGGGTCTCGACGACTGGCTGCATCCGACAGACCATGCGGGATCCCTGGCGAGTTTCCGTATAGGGGACTGTCACCAGGTAGTTTTGATCCACCATGTTCGTCTCGGGAACCAGCACTTCGTACGATCGCTCCACGTTGGTCGTGACCGGCACACAGACAGTGTAGTTCTGATCGACCATGCGGGTCTTGGGAACCTGGACGGTATACGACCGCTCCTCCATCCGCGTTTGGGGCACCTGGACGGTGTATTGTTCCTCCACATTTGTCGTGACCGGAACGCACACGGTGTACTTCCGCTCTTCCTGGCGCGTCACGGGAACCTGCACGGTGTATTTCTGTTCGACCTGACGCGTCACCGGAACCTGGACTTTGTACTCCTCTTCAATGGTTCGCATCGAAGGAACCTGCACCGTATAGGGCTGCTCGACTGTCCGCTGCACCGGCACCAGGACGGTGTACGACTCTTCGCGAGACATCGGACGGTTGACCATAACGGTGTACTTGTCGGTCACCGTTTTTTTCTCCGGAACCTGCTCCATGTATTTCACGGTCCGGTTCCGCTTTTCCATTTTGTACTCGGTCACACGAATCGTCCGTTGCTCTGTCTGCAACTGGGGGGTCATCATGACCGACTCCACTTCCACCATCGCTGGAGCGCAGCCGTCGGTTGCCATCGCCACCCCGCAGCCTCCCGCGCCATAGCAAGATCCGCTTGACGTCCCGCACCCGGACGCCATTCCAGTGCAACAACTGGACCCGCACATTGCTTGCGTCTGACAGCAGTCGTTCGACCGGCAGCGGCGCTCCCGGCAGCGCGCGTTGGCAGACGGTGGAAACGCCACCAACAACGCCAACAGCCATGTCATCCCAGCCTTCACGGTCATCGTAAACCCTCCCTCAAAATGAACGGAAATCGAAACCAGCCAAAACGCCTATCCCTGGCGATAAAAGCCGCCCAGGCGGTTTGTATGCTATAAATGGTTTGGGAGGCATGCAACTAACGCAGCGAATGAGCTGACTTTTTTAATAAGATTCACATTTCTGTTTGGGGGGTTTGGAGGATATGATCCCAGCCTCTGAAATGGCGGAAACCGGTTCGAAGTCGAGGGATCACGATGAAACTGCATGGAAAAATGGCGCTCGTCACGGGTGCTGCACGTGGAATCGGTCGCGGATGCGCTCTGGAACTGGCCCGCGCGGGGGCCGACGTCGCCGTCAATGACCTGGAACGAAGCGAGCTGGCCGAGTCGCTCGTGGCGGAGATTCGAGGACTGGGACGCCGCGCACTCCTGGCGGAGGGGGACGCGTTCGACAGGGATTCCTGTGCGCAGATCCTGCAAGCGGCGGTCCAGGGATTGGGTCAAATCGACATCCTGGTTTCCAATCCCGCCTTTTCGCGTCGGGGTGACTTCTTGGCCTTCGACCCCGACCTGTTCGACCGAACCCTCCGCGGCACCCTGACCGCCGGGTTTCACATGAGCCAATTCGTGGCTCAGCATCTGGTTTCCCGCGGCGGACGGGGCAAGATCATCTTCATCGCCAGCATTCATGCCCGCGTCCCGTTTGTGCGGAGCGTGGCGTACAACGCGGCCAAATCGGGCTTGGTCGCGATGGCACAGACCATTGCCGCCGAACTCCTCCCGCACCGAATCAATGTGAACGTCATCGAACCGGGATGGATCGACACGCCGGGAGAACATGAGACATTTGGAGACGCGGCGATCGCCGCGGGCGGAGCCACGCTTCCCTGGGGACGACTGGGACTCCCTGCGGATATCGGCCGAACCGCCGTGTTTCTCGCGTCGGACGACGCCGACTACATCACCGGCGCGTCGCTGCTCGTGGACGGTGGGCTATGGCTCAAAGCGGCCACACCGGTGGCGGCATCACCCGCTGTGGCCCCAACTCCGACTTGATCCCAGTCAGGAGACGCCGTTCCCGGCTGAGTGCCTGGGACCGGCGAGATTTTGGTCCGGACAGATTACCTGGAACCGGCGGCGACCACCAATTCGCGGTCCACCACCCGCCGACGCGGTTTGGAAGCCTCTGCGGCGGGGACCGGGAACTCCAGCGGGAATTCGTCGATCTCGGGCTGGGGCTTGAGCATGTGGCACCCTTCCGAGAGCGGCTCGAAGAAGCGCGTGAACCAGAGCATCTTGCGCACATTCGGCTGCGGTGCGTAGAGACGGATTTGGACCCCGGTTTCGTACCAGTCGAACAACATCCCGAAGAATCCGCTGGGGATGTATTTGACGTAGGTCATGTCGATGCCGATGGCGCGGCGCTTCTCGACCTTGATCAAACGCAACAGCGTTTCGCGGAGGAGCGACATGTCGGCTCCGTCCCAGATCTCCATGTCCCCCAAATGCAAGACGGAGACTTGCTGATCGGGAGTAATCTGCAGGAGCTTTTTGTTTGCCATGAAATCTGCCCTTGGTTCCAGCCGTCGTTTTCGTTGCCCGGCAGCGAGAATCGCCGCAGACAAGGGAGTACCAAGGCAAACGCCGGACCACTCGGAAAAAGTCTTGTCCGGCACAAAACGCAAGTCATAAACCATTGCAAACAAACAGGTAGCAGCGACCGTTGCAATGTGCCTGGCGAAATGATTGTGCCGCCCCGAGTCGGATTCTCATCATCGCGTTGTCCGGCGATGCCCAAACGCCTCACGCCGCGAGGCTCGTTCAAATCGCACCCGACAGCGCAACCTGCGTATCTCTCCCGAAAAAATCCCAGAAAAGTGCCACGGAAGCCCCCCAACACGCGGCTCATGGCACTGTTTTCGCGTTCGACTCCCGGTCAAACCCCCAGGAAACCGACGTATTTCAGGGCGATTTTGCCCATTTTGAGCAATTTCGAAACCCCGTCAGCGCCGCAAAAGAAGACAGACCGCGGCCACTCAGGAGCCGACAGCCGTCGGAAAGGCAAGGCGTCTGGGGCCTGAGACCTGAGACCTGAGTCCTCAGAACGGAAATCTCAAATCTGAGATCGCCCCGTCCCCCACCCCTCGTCACCCCCCGCCCTCGTCCCTCCCCCCCCGCCACCCGCCACCCGCCACCCGTCACCCGCCACCCGCCAGTTCCGCCATCTTCACCTTATACTCGTACTGCCGCGGCGTTCTTTCCGGGATGTGCTGCACGAGGTAGATTTCGAGTTCGTCGTAGGCGGTGAAATCGACGTGTTCGCGGGCCAGTTCGATCACCCGTTTCACCGTCTCCTCGACACGATCATCGGGTCGGTCGGGAGGAAACGGGACGCGCAGCAGGATTCGCAGGCGGGGCGGGCCCTTTCGAAACTCGTTTCTTGCCCAACCTCCATCCACTCGCGGGAGCGATTCGGGAAAAGCGTTGGCCAGTGCCCGCTGGAGCGGCAGAAACGGCGCCAGGTGGAGTTTCCAGTAGATCCAGATGCCGGCCGTGGACACGGTCCCGAATAGAAACAGCGTCAAGACGGTCCACCTCCCGGACCTCGACGTGGTCGGATTCCGTACAGGTGTCGCCGTGAGATTCATGCTACACTTCTCATCCTGGCTGAGGGGTTTGGTTTTGGAACGCCCCGTGGCTCCCGTCGGTCTATGGCAGTCTGTCGGGGACGCACCGCAGGATGGATTTTGCCGTCCATATCACGGTCAGCGGACGCGCGCCAGTTCCCGCGCCCATTGTGCCGGGGTTCCCAGTTCCGCTGGCCCCAGATGGGCGTGACGAATGATCCCCGCCCCATCCACGACGAAGACCGCCTCGCGCGGCGCGCGGTTGTTTTCGTCAAAGGCTCCATAGAGGCGATGCACGGCATGATCGGGCTGGTCCGGGTTGTCGAGGGTATCAGCCAGGAGCGTGAAGGGAAATGGTTCGGCGCGCGACGTTCGTTCACCGCGCTCTCCCGGCGGAGGGCGAAGCTGGCTGGGACGGAGCGAGGAAATCGCCAGAACAATCGCTTTGGTCTTTCGAATCGGCAAAAACGCCTGGCGAAGGTTCACGAGCAACGCCGATTCATCCGGTCCGCGCGAACCATCAAAAAACACGATCAGCAGCTTATGCCTTCCGATGTACCGTGCCAGCCGCACGATCTGCGACTGTTCGTCATAAAGCTGAAAAAGCGGGGCCGGTCGTCCCGAGACGCTGACGACAAACTCCGGTGAAGCCGTGCGGGGGTTCGCCAGTCGATACCCGACCAGCCCCCCCACGACGACCGCGGACAGCGGAACAACGAGAAACAACTTGCGCATCGAAGGCACGCCGGGATTCCCAGGGTCTGAAACGGATCACTCATGCTGGGCATGAATCGGCCGGTGACTATGCGGATTGGCGGCGGCCTTGTTCAGTGCCCGGAGATAGGCGTGTGCGCTGGCTTCGATGATGTCGGTGCTGGTCGCTTTGCCGTGAAACACCTGGTGATTGTAGCCGATTTCGACCAGCACCTCCCCCTGCGCCTCCTTCCCCACTGTCAGGCTGCGGACCTGATAGTTTTGCAGCCGCGCGGTGATCCCCGTGATCCGCTCCAGGGCGTGAAACACGGCGTCCACCGGCCCGTCGCCGATCGCCGCGTCGCAGACCGGCGGCCGGCCGTCCTCCTGCAACTGGACGGTCGCCGTGGGAATGCTCCCGGTTCCGGCAGACGTATGAAAACTTATCAGCCGCCAGCGATCGGGGACGTCGGCGGTCCGGTTTTCGACGAGCGCCGTGATATCAGCGTCGTAGACGTTCTTTTTCTTGTCGCACAGAGTGATGAAGTCGTCAAACACCTTTTCAAACGTGGCGTCTTCGAGCGTGTATCCCAGGTGGACGATCCGGTCACGGAAGGCGTGCCGTCCGCTGTGTTTCCCCAAGACCAGATTGCTGCCAGTGAAACCGACGTCTTCCGGGCGCATGATCTCGTACGTGGTCCGCTCCTGGAGCATCCCGTGCTGGTGGATGCCCGCTTCGTGGGCGAAGGCGTTCTGTCCCACGATCGACTTGTTGCGCTGCACGAGCATTCCGGTAATTGTCGAGACCAGGCGGCTCGTTGCACATAAGCGGCGGGTGTTGACGCCGGTTTCCAGATGGTAGAAATCGCTCCGCGTGCGGAGGGCCATGACGATTTCTTCCAGCGCCGCGTTCCCCGCCCGTTCCCCCAAACCGTTGATCGTGCATTCCACCTGCCGCGCGCCGGCTTCCAGTCCCGCCAGGGAATTGGCCACTGCCAACCCCAAATCATTGTGACAGTGCGTGCTGATGATGGCTTGGTCGATGTTGGAGACGTGCTCTTTCAGGTGGCGGATCACGGCGAAATACTGCGCCGGCGTTGCGTAGCCGACGGTGTCGGGAATGTTCACCGTGGTCGCCCCCGCGGCAATCGCCCGCTCCACCACCTCGGTCAAAAAGTCGAGCTCGGTCCGGGCCGCATCCTCGGGAGAGAATTCGACATCGTCACAGAACCCGCGCGCCCGCTGCACCGACGCCACGGCCCGCTCGATGATCTCCGGTTTGTTCATCTTCAGCTTGTATTGTCGATGGATGGAGCTGGTCGCCAGGAACACGTGAATCCGGCGATGAGGGGCGTCCTGCAGGGCATGCCCGGCGCGATCGATGTCTTCATCGCGGCAACGGGCCAGCCCGCAGATCTTTGGACCCCGGTCGCCGAATTGCCGGGCGATTGCCTGGACCGCTTCGAAGTCTCCTGGCGACGCGATGGGGAAACCGGCTTCGATGACATCGACGCCGAGTTCGACGAGCGCCGCGGCGACCTCCAGCTTTTCCGCCGTATTCATGCTGCAACCGGGGGACTGCTCCCCGTCGCGGAGTGTGGTGTCGAAGATAATGACGCGCTGCGACGACATAATGAGACTCCCTGCCCCGACGCGGGGGCGCCACTGAATCCGGCGGATACCCAAGCCCTCGCGATCGCCCCGGGCACCGACCGCGAATCCACAAAAAAACCCCAAGACCGGCAGGTCTCAGGGTTCAGGATTTCCACAGGTGGACGTGTACAGACCCTAAGACGCTCCTCGAAGGAGTAGGCTCAGCCGCAGTCCCAGCAATGCAATTCCGTCAAAACGCATGACACTCACTCAGATTTCTCTCCGGCTCGAACAACAGCCGTCTTCGGATTGTATCGCTCTGAGCAATCCAGCGTCAAGGAGGTTCACGCCGTTTTTTGTATTCCAGCAATCACACTCATCCGTGAATCGCAGCCAGGACTGAATGACGGGCAGCACATGCAAGGCGTTGGCCGTCGATTTGGATCGATCGGTGAAATCCAGCACGCAGGTCTGCCGGTGGCACACGTCGTACCTGAACAAGGGGAACTGATGATCCGCTCTCGCACACGATGAACCGAATGCGTCCCGGAAAGGCATCTGGCGACAGCCCCCTGTCATTCTTCCGCTCCTTCCCAAATTGCCAGCATTTTGATTTGACTGGCGTATTCCAGCAGTTTACGCTGATATGGAACTTGGAATTCTTTTCACATTTCGAGCTCTCGTAGCCAGCAAGTTCTTCTGCTGACAGGATGCAGTTTTCGCTCAGGAGGGGCGACGTGTTCAACCACTTCGTCATTGCGACGGTTGCGTTGCAGTTCTCGCAGGAGGATTTGTTGTGCTCGTTTCCGACTGGTTGGACGGCCTCAGGCGGCGGCTGTTTCCGCGCTGTTTTGCGTCTCGTGTCCGCCGTCAGTCCTGGCGTTTGAGGCAGAGGCGACTCCATGCCGCTTCCCATCTTCCCGCCCAGATTGCGACGCTGGAAGAGCGGATGCTCCTTTCGACCACCCCTTTCAATACGGAGTTTCTCGTCAATGTCACGGTTCCCAACGATCAGCAGTTCTCCTCCAACTCCGATCGTTCTTTCGCCGTGACGCCCGAGGGAAGCCTGTTCGTCGCCTGGACGCAGACGGCCACCAGCCAGACCGAATCGACCGCGATTCAGCCGCTGGAACAAGTGGCCGGACCGAGCGTCATGGCCCGGATGGTCGATTCCCAGGGGAATCCCCAGGGGAATGAGATTTCCGTCAGCACCACTCCCTGTGAATCGGCGGGAAGCCCCGTCGCCGGCGCAGCAGGAAACAGCGGATTTGTCGTTGTGTGGGAAAGCGTGGGGAATCCCCTCGATCCGAGCGGCTCGGGAGTATTCGCACGCCTGATCGGCCCCGACGGAACACCGCAGGGAAACGAATTCCGGATCAATCAAACAACCTTGGGGGATCAGTCTGATCCAACCGTGGCCTGGCTCAGCCCGACGCGATTTGCCGTAGCATGGGCAGGCGCCGGAACGGGAGATGATCAGGGGGTTTTCGCGCGCGTCTTTGATTCGAGCGGCGCTCCGTTGACCGACGAACTGGCGCTCGCCACGACGACCACTGGCGTGCAACACGAGCCGGCGCTGGTTTCGCTTCCGAATGTCGGATTTGAAGTTGCCTGGAGTGGTGCGGGGGCTGGCGACACGAGCGGTGTTTTTGCGCGCCCGTTCAACTTCGCCGGCCAGCCGCTGGCGGAGCCGTTTCGCGTCAATTCCACAACAACCGGAGCGCAGCAGTCTCCGGCTATCGCCCGCAATGGAAGCGGGTCCATTGTCTGGATCGCCTGGCAGAGCGATGGAAACTCGGAAGATCTCAGCGGCTGGGGGATCGAACTGCGGCAATTCACTTCGACCGGCGCCCCGCTGACGAACGAGCTCTTGGTCAACCAGACGACGGAAGGCAATCAGCAGGATCCGGTCGTAGTGGGGTTCACAGAAGAGACGTTTGTCGTCGCCTGGAACGGCAATGGCCCAGGGGACGACGACGGCATTTTTCTCCGCGAAATTTCCGCGACCGGCAACCCGCTCACGAATGAATTCCGCGCCAACATCTCCGCCGCGGGGAGCCAGCGCTATCCCGCCTTGCGACCGCATCGCGGCACCTACTCGATTGCCTGGAGCGGCAACGGAATTGGCGACGATTCGGGGGTTTTCATCCCCGGCATTGCGGCTGGAGATACGACTCTTCCCGTGGTCGCTGCGCAACTTGCCAACGACACCGGCAGCAGTCCGAATGATCGAATCACCAGTGACCCGGCTGTGAACGGCACAGCGGTCGACAATCTCGCGGTCTTGACGCTTGTGGTTGTGGTCGAGGGGCCAACCCCTGGAACCGGTAACATCACCGATCTCTTGCAGCCCGGCGGGACATTCACATTGACGCGGGCCAGGCTCGCGCAAATTGTTGGAAACACCCTCGCCGACGGCGACTACCGCTTGCGATTCACCGCCAGCGACGCTGCGGGAAACACATCACAAGTTGCCGACGTGATTCTGACGCTCGATACCAGCATCGTTGCCCCGACGGTTGCGCTGGCGAATGACACCGGCAGCAGCAGCAACGATCGCCTCACATCCGATCCAACGATTGCCGGCACGGCCGCCGACACGAATGGGATCGCCGCGCTGGAAGCAGCGTTCGACACGGGGGGACTGCTCGCCTTTCAGAACATCACCGGCAAGCTGGTGAATGGCAGCTATGTGCTCGGCTCCAGCGATCTGGCGGGCATCTTTGGTGGGCCACTGGCGGACGGCGTCTACACGCTCGATGTCCGCATTCGCGATACGGCGGGCAATGTGTCGACCAGCATTGCCTTGACGTTTATTGCGTTTACACTCGATACAAATGTTCTGCTCCCCACGCTCGCACTTGTGAACGACACGGGAACCAGCAGTACCGATCGCATTACATCCGACCCGACAATCTCGGGCAATGCTGCGGACCCCAATGGAATTGCCCAGATCGAAGCGGCCGTTAACACAGGGGTCGGAACGCCCATCTTTCACGACATTACGGCGAGCCTTGCGGGGAACGTCTACACACTGAGCGCGGCGGATCTGACCACCCTGCTGGGAGCGCCACTTGGTGATGGCGACTCTACGCTGCTCGTCAGGGCTCGCGACAACGCCGGTAATCTCTCGGGGGCCGCGACCCTGTCGTTCACGCTTGATCGGGGCATTGCAGCGCCGACGATCGGCCTGGCCAACGACACCGGCGAGAGCGGCAGCGATCTGGTCACTTCCGATCCGACGATCATCGGTGTTGCCGCCGATCCCGGCGGGATCGCGGCACTGGAAGCCGCGTTTGACGATGGAATCAATGCACCCGTATTTGTCGACGTGACCAACACGCTCTTGGGATCGACTTATACGCTCGCTCCCGCCGACCTCGACGCCCTTTTTGGCTCCCCTCTGGTTGATGCAACCTACACGCTGCTCGTTCGCAGCCGCGACAACGCCGGCAATGCTTCGAGCGCCGCAGGATTGACGTTTACGCTCTTGACGACTGATAGCGGGACGACACTTGTCGAAGGAAGCGCCTTCGACGTCACACGAGTTCAAAGCGTGACGGTTCCCGTGCAGCCCTCGAACCTCGTGCTCAGATTTGATTCGCTCGTATTCGATACGACCAGCCAGGGAACAATCAAAGATGCCTTCGAGGTGGCATTTGTTGATGCCGGAAATCGCTCGCTTGTGCAGACAATTGGCCTGGGCCAGAGCGCGTTCTTCAATATCAGCGAAGGGCAACTCCCGAATTTGGCCTCCGGCGTCAGTCTGAACAACGGGACCGTCACTTTGAGTCTGGCCGGCCTCCAGCCCGGAATGACGGGGACGCTGATTTTCCGCCTCGTCAATAACGATCGCGACCAGACAACGCAGGTCCATCTGAACGACATTCGATTCCAGAACAGCACGAATACCTCCCCTCCCGTCTCAAGTCACACGGCGCCGGGCCGTGCCGCGGTCCCAACCATCGACTTCACTTCGCTCTCTGTCGTCACGACCAGCTTTGCCGCGCAGTATGCACAAACGACGTTCGACGACGAAGGCGAGACGCTGTTTGCCGATGTGCGATTGCAGAACGCCGGTACCTATCCGGTCCATACGCCGCTCGTGGCCGTGATTGAGCACATCAGCGATCCGTCGATTTTCGTCATCGACCCCGACGGCTTCACTCCCGAGGGGGCGCCGTACTTCGATTTCAGTCGGCTCTCTGTCAGTCCCACGGTCACCCCGGGCAGTGCCACAGGGTTCCGCACGATCGCGTTTCACGATGTGAAACACAGGCAGTTCACATACGATCTCAAAGTTCTGGGGCAACTGAATCGAGCCCCGTCGATTACGTCGCAGCCGGTGACTGAAGCCCTGACCGGCTTCCCCTACGTCTATCAGGCGACGGCGACCGACGCCGACAACGATCTGCTGACGTTCACGCTTCTCACCGGCCCGGCCGGGATGGCAGTCGATCCGGCAAGTGGCCTCGTCACGTGGACCCCGCAGCCGGGGGATCTGGGGAATCAGGATTTGCTGCTCGAAGTGACCGACGGGCATGGGGGGGTGACACAGCAGTCGTACACCATCGCGACGATTGCGGCAGCCCCCAACCGGCCGCCACTGTTCACATCGACTCCGATGATCGAGGCGTTCGTCAATACCCCCTACATCTATCGGGCCACAGCCAGCGATCCCGATTACGACCCGCTGAGTTTCACGCTGACCAGCGGACCGGCAGGGATGGAGATCGACGCTGCGACCGGTCTGGTTTCATGGCAACCCATGGGTAATCAAACCGGCACGCAGAGCGTCGTGCTATCGGTGGATGACGGAAACGGCGGAACCGCCTCACAAGCGTATCAGATGGTGTCAAGAGCCGAGCCAGGCAACACATCGCCGGTGATTATCAGCCAGCCGGTACTGCGTTTTGATGTACCCCGTTTCCCCAATCCGGCGTCCGGCGATGTCAACCCAGCCTCGCTGAATTTAGACCTGGGAGTTGGCGACTCCGTGACGAGGACTGTATCGCTTACTCTCCCGGCCGCGCCCCCGGTGACTCCGCCCCCCCACCAAACGTTCCCGCTCACGTTAGGAAGCACCGTCAGCGGCGCCATCAGTGCATCCTTTGCACAAGACGATTACACGTTCACGCTCGCAGCACCCGCCCTGCTCTATTTCGACTCGCTGACGAACAGCAGCGGGCTGGCCTGGACACTCGTGGGGCCGGCGGATACCGCCGTCAGCAGTCGGCCGCTTAACAGCGCTGAGAATTCCAATCCGGTGTTGAACCTGACAGCGGGGGACTACACGCTCACGGTCGTCGGCTTGGACGAGGCCCAGGCGAGCTATCAGTTCCGCTTGTCCGACCTGGCCCAGGCCGGTGCAATCGCGCTCGGCACGCCGCTGAGCAGCACTCTGGATCCCGCCAACGAAACCGACCTGTACCGGTTTACGGCTGCGGCGGGCGACAGATTCTACTTCGACGCGCAAACCCGCAGCGGAGCAACCAACGCGATCTGGCGCTTAGTGGATCCGTTTGGGAACAACATTTTCAACCAGGTTTTCAATACGAGTGAGCTCGTGGATGTTGTGACTCTGCCGCGTCCCGGCCTCTACACGCTCCTTTTGGAAGGGTCCATCGCCGATACGGGGACTGGCACCTACACGATCAACGCACAACCGGTGACGCCAATCAGCCAGGCTTTGAATCTGGGTGACTTGGTGAATGGGTCGATCGCCGCGGCGGGCGAAGAAGACCCGTACACTTTCAGCTTGGCTACCCCTTCGCTCTTGTACTTCGACGCCCTGACCAGCATCCCGTCGCCACGTTGGACGCTAACGGGTCCCGCGGGAACGGCAGTGAGCTTTCAGCCGTTCTCGACCGGATCGGATCGTGTGTTGAACCTGCCAGCGGGGGATTATACGTTGACATTAGACCGCGTTAGCGACACCACGGGGGCGTACCAGTTCCGCCTGTCGGATCTGGCCTCCGCCGCCATACCGACACTGACCCCAGGGACGCCGCAGAGCAGTGCCCTTAACCCTGGTAACGAGACCGATCTGTACCGCATTACCGCTTCCGCGGGGGACAGATTGTTCTTCGACTCGCAAGGCATTAGTCCCCATTCAAGCGACCCATTTGTGAGAATTCGCGAGAATCTTCCAAAGAACTTGAAATCCCCCGCGTATTCCAGGTGTTTAATGAGGTAGGCAATATCTCATTCCCGGAAACCACGGAGGATTTCA
>JBJXGA010000411.1:0-6840 GCA_046152955.1 Planctomycetales bacterium
CATCCTCCGGGAAGCGAGACGCAAGCCCGCCCGCGGCGCGCCAGGAGCGGCCCCAACACGCAAATGCTGGCCCGCATCTTGCGCACCAGGTCGTAGTCGGCGACGCACGGATTGTCGTTCATCACCTCCAGACGCAACGGCGCAGGTTGCGGAAATGCGTCGCCATCCTCCTCTGCCAGGTCCGCATCCACTCCGAACGGGAAGGGAACCGGGCGTCCGTCCCCTTCCACTCCATTCGTGTCGGTGAACGACTCTCCCTCCAGACTCTCCTCCACCTGGGTTTCTGCGTCCGGACTCTCCGGATCCGGGTCGGCGATCAGTTCCATATGCGGTTCGCGCCGCACCTGCATTCCCAGCGAGGTCAACAACTGCGCCAGCGTCGTCACGTCCACCAGGTCGGGAACGCCATGCAGGACGGTCGGCCCATCAGCCAACAGCGCCGCCGCCATGATCGGCAGCGCGGCGTTTTTCGCCCCGCTCACCCGGACGCGGCCTCGCAGCCGCCGTCCTCCATGCACCACAAACATGTCCATCCTGGACCCTCCAAAATTCCACGGCCTCCGTTCCGGCCGCGAATCATCGTCGAAACCGGCCTCTTGATGCAATCCCGATTTTGGCCACGCAGCCTGCAATCGGAACCCCACGCAGATGCTGGCTTTTTCGCACGCTTCAGACACAGTATTCGATACTGAAGAAGCTTCCGATCGTTCCCGCCGGCACGGGGCGCCCCCGCCAGCCGCCGTCGACTGGTTTTACTACAATTGGCCATATCCCTTAAACTTCCGCCGACGTATGAGGATCCCCGAACCACTCCCACGTTTTGCCACCGCCAGGAAGACGAACCCGATGCCGAACGATCCTGCTGAACTCTCGCCGGAACCAACCAGTTCTGCGCTCCCTCTGAAACAACTGCGGGAGTTCTGGCAGTCCCCTGCGCCGTTCGATCCGCGGCGCGCTCTGGAGTCTTTGGAGACGCGCTTTGAACACGGCAAAGAATTGCGGAAAGTGACGCCGCGCGAGGCGCATGCCGAGTGGACCCCGTCGACGGATCGGGTCGATCCGGTGGAGACCGTGCTGGCGAGCAACGCCGGGAGGCTGGAGCAGTTGATTCCGCTGCGCATGGGGCGGATGGCCCAGTCGCCGTTCGCCTTTTACCGGGGGGCCTGCGCCGTCATGGCGGGGGATTTGGCGCGGACCCCGATCACCGGGACGCAAGTGGTCATCGGGGGGGACGCGCATCTGGGAAATTTCGGACTGTACGGCACGCCACAGCGCGACGTGGTGATCGACATCAATGACTTTGATGAAGGGACGATCGGTCCCTGGGAATGGGACTTGAAACGTCTGGCGGCCAGCGTCAATGTGGCCGGGCGCGGGAACGGGCTGGATGTCGCCGAGCGTCGCGAAGTCGTCCGGCACTGCGTCGGCGGCTACGCGCACAACGCGCGGCGGCTGATGCATCTGGGGATCCTCCCTGTCTGGTCGCTGTTTGCTTACGCCGAATTGAAACGCAACCTGCCGGAATTGAAGCGCCTCGGCGCGCAGTTCGGCGAGTCGGTTCCACCGATCATCAGGGACATCCTGAAAAAAGCCCGCCGCAAGCACAACGAGGCGCTCCTGAAAAAAGTCGTCCGCCCCGACGCGACCGGGCAGTGGCGATTTGTGGAGGATCCGCCGATCCTCATGCGGACTGACCCCCAGACGCGGGGGAGCGTCATCGCTTCGCTGGTGGAATACGGCGAGTCGCTGTCGCCGGAATACCGCTTCATGCTCCACCGTTACTCTGCGGTCGATGTGTGCCACCGTGTGGTGGGGCTGGGGAGCGTGGGGCTGCGATCGTACCTGGTGCTGCTGTTTGGCAACGGGGTAGACGATCCGCTGTTTCTGCAGGTCAAAGAAGCGACCGCCCCGGCCCACGCTCGGTATCTCCCCCCGGTCGCCTTTCGAGTTCAGCACGAAGGACGACGGGTTGTCGCGGTCCAGCGCGGCCTGCAAGCGCTGGGCGATCCGTTGCTGGGCTACACCACGATCGACGGTCGGCCGTACTATGTTCGGCAAATGAAGAATCTCAAAGGCTCGATGCCGCTGGAGGCGCTGGTGGGGGCGCCGTTCGACTTTTGGGGCTGGGTCTGCGGCATGCTATTGGCCCGCGCGCATGCCCGGACGGGAGACATCGCCAAAATCGCCGGCTACATCGGCAAGTCGGACGTGTTCATCGAGGCCCTGGCCGACTTCGCTGAACACTATGGGGACCAGACCCAGAACGATCACGCGGCGCTCGTGTCGGCCATCGCTTCCGGCCGTGTCGAGGCGATCCACGAGCAAGAGGGCGCTTCAAAGTCGCAAGAGTGATGCGACGGCGCGCTGTGATGAGCGGCGTATGGGATGGGTATGACGATCAAGGAATTGGCCCCGAACAGGTCGATTGAAAAATCGCCCCGGGCCTCAGGCAGCAGATCCCCGTTGAGGGGGAACTTCGATGTTTGCTTCCGCTCAAACCTCCGCCTGGAAACCGGTCATCAGCGGCGGTCGTCGATTGATTCAGCGTTCTGATCACCCCGGCGTTTGGCCAGATATTGGTCAATGTCCCGCAACCAGGTGGCATGTGTCTTGGCTCCCTCTGCGTCATCGACCGCGGCGCCAATAGCCTGAATGGTCCGTTCGGAGGTCTGCTTCAGATTGGCATCCCCTGTCGTGTCGTGAAGCTGTTGCAGCCTTTCGACCGCCGAGCCAGCCTGCGCGCCAAACTGCGCTAAGGCGCCGGCGGCATTCAATCGGACCCAGTCGTCTTCATCGTCAAGCATCTGGACCACCGTCGCCAGCGAGTTCGGATCGTATCGGTCCAGCGTCGCGAATTCATTGGTCCCCCAGCCTCGGACCGTCTTGTCGGTGCTGTCGAGTGCCGCGGCGTACCTTCGCTTGAGCTCACCCAGGCCGACGACGGGCACCCCTTTGGGAATGTCCAGCTTCGCCAGTGGCGTCTGTCGATCGAGATAGATGGTGAGGACTGGAGCCGGACGCCAGATGTTCTCTCCTTTGGGCAACGTCGCCAGATGCCGCGCGATCCCCCCCAAGAGATGCAATTTCCAGCGGTAGCGAATCTTCCGATTCTTATTCTGCTCAAACGTTCCGGTCTCCGCCGGCCCAGGGCGGAGCACCACCTCGCGCTTCAGAATCTTGATCCCGGAAAACTGGCGAATCGCCGCATTCAGCGACTCCAGGTCGCCGTCGTAATAGAAGTGTTCGTTGCCATTGACCCACGTATGGTAAACGCGGGACTCGTTGTTGATCAGGGGCATGACCCCCGGCCACTCGGCATAATTGGCCTCCGGGAGGGGGGCATTGCCAAAGTGCTCCTCTCCCAACGCCCAGAGAGGTGCGGCAAAGCCGCCGATCACCGCCGCCGCCAGCAATCCGATCGTGATCAGTTTCATGATTCCATGCTCCTGTTGAAACTCAGGCATCGTCCGTTTGATTCGTCCCTTTCCCTGGAGACCGGCGCCGGTGAGAGCGCCCAGGCCATCCTCAAAACGATTCAGCCGGAGATTTATTTCAGACTGCTGGGAATGTTTTCCAGAAACGGGAGTTCCAAGCCCCCAGTTCAAGCCGTCGCCGTCAATTCTTGGGGAGGACTGCTGGCCCCAACGTCTTTGTGAACTCGCGGTGGCGGCGCTTCAATTCGTCGAGTTTCTCGCGATACTCCGGGATCAAGGCCAGGTTCCGCGTTTCTTGCGGGTCGCGCGCCAGGTCGTAGAGTTCCTCAAACCCCGGAGAGACGTCGAAATAGGTGATGTATTTCCAGTCTCGGCTGCGAACTCCTTCGGTCCGGGGAATTTTTCCGCCGTAGTGAAAATGATGCTCATAAAAGAAATCGCTCCGCCAGTTCGGCGACTCCCCTTGCAACAGCGGCTTTAAGCTCCGTCCATCCATCCGAAGAGGGATCGGGGCGCCCGCCAGATCCAGCAGCGTGGGGGCAACATCCAGATTCAAGACCAATTCAGTCCGTTTCCGGCCGCGGTGCGTCGCCGCCAGCCGGGGATCGTGAATGATCAGCGGAACGCGAATCGACTCCTCGTGCATCAACCACTTGTGCGACAGCCCGCGCTCCCCCAGAAAGAACCCGTTGTCGGAGCTGAAGACCACGACCGTCTGATCAGCTAGCCCCAGTTCGTCCAACAGCGACTGAATCCGCCCCACCGATCGATCGACCCCAGCCACCAGACGCAGGTATTGCTTGACGAATTCCTGGTAACTGGCGGCGTCCGGGTGTGCTTTCTGCGCTCGGAGCCTTCCTTCCGACTGACGAATGAACTCGGGGAGCCGCTCAAATGCGTCCGGAGTTGCCGTCTTCGGCGGCTCGATCCGATCTTCTCGAAACAACTCGGCGTCGCGCGGGTCGGGCTGCAACGGGTCGTGCGGCGACTTGTAATAGACCAATAGACAAAACGGATCGCCAGCGGGCTGCGAGCGCAGAAACTGTTCAGTCTTCTGCGCCAGGTACTCCGAATTGTGAACCGACTCGCCATTGACCTTGTGAAAATACTCTCCCTGCCCCCCCCAGGCATCCCAGACATCGAACAGCTCCCGCGGTTCGGTCCCTCCCAGCCCCCATTTTCCAAAACAGCCGGTGCGATACCCGGCCCGCTTCAAGACTGCGGGGTAGGTCTCCGCCAGCACCTCGGGAGACAACGGCGTATTGAAATCCGCGATTGCATGCCGCCGAGCATATTGCCCCGTGAGATAACTGGCCCGCGAGATGCAGCAGATCGACGTGGTGACAAACGCATTCTCAAACAACACTCCGTGCGCGGCCATCCGATCGATGTGCGGCGTTCGCAGCAGCGAGTGCCCGGTGCATCCCAGGCAATCCCATCGCAAATCGTCGCACAACAGCACCAGGAAATTGGGGCGAGCTGTATCCCCCAGAGTCTGGCTGTGGAGCCCCACCAACAACACGAGTCCCACCCAGAGTGGTCGCCACGGCATCGTTGAATCTCTTCCCATTCCGAGGGTCAGGAATTGCAGTGGGAAAGGGACTGCGTCAACACAACCCCTGTGCCAGAATCGCAGTCGCAAATGATGCATTCGTACACATATCCATGTCAAGCGTGCCAGTGGCGGAAGGTTCTCCGAGAATTCGCCGATCAAAGTGCTTCGTGTCGGATCTTTTCTCTTGCGCAGACTCAACACCTGGCCTCGCTGCCTGCGGCGTTGGCTGCGAAGAATCTCCTCGCTGTAACAAGATTCTGCTGGATTACGGTGCAGAGACGGTCATCAACGTAGTCCACGGGGAGTCCACATCCCTTGCCGGCGCGTCCCTTTGAACGGACTTCAGTTCCTGGTATTTTTGCCCGCCAGTGTGTCGCCTGGTTGGGTGGATGGACCACGGGCGCGATCGATCCGAGAGTCGGTATGCCCCCAGAATTTGGGATGGAGAATTCAGAATGCCTCAAGACCTGTTCAGCCTGACGAACGAAACCGCTGTGGTCATCGGGGGGACCGGCGAGCTGGGGGGGGCGATGGCTCAAGCGCTCGGGGAGTCCGGCGCCAAAGTGGCCGTGGTCGGGCGCAACGCCAAAAATGGAGCTGCGCGCGTCGAACGGATCGCCGCCGCGGGGGGTGAGGCGCTGTTTCAGCCAGCCGACGCGCTGGATCCAGTCCAACTCCGGGATGCGCGCGACGCGATCGTCGCGCGGATGGGAACGGTCAGCATCCTGGTGAATGCCGCCGGTGGAAATCGTCCGGACGCCACGTTGCCCCCCGGAGCCGATTTTTGCCAGTTGCCGCTGGCGGCCTGGCAGGGAGTCTTCGATCTCAATCTGGTGGGGGGGGCACTGCTCCCCTGCCAGGTATTTGGGGAGACGATGCTCGCCGCCGGTCGGGGGAGCATCATCAATATCGCCTCGCTGTCGGGGATTTTGCCCCTGTCGCGGGTCGTCGCCTATTCGGCGGCCAAGGCGGCGGTCATCAATCTGACGCAATTCCTGTCGCGCGAATGGGCGCAGCGCGGGGTACGCGTGAACGCGATCAGTCCGGGGTTCTTTCCTGCCGACCAGAATCGACCGTTGTTGTTCCTGGAGGACGGCAGCTACACGGAGCGCGGGAAACAGATCATTGGGCATACGCCGATGGCCCGGTTTGGAGAGTCGCAGGAGTTGGCGGGGGCCGTCGTCTGGCTCGCTTCGTCGCGGGCTTCGTCGTTCGTGACCGGACAGAACATCGTCGTGGATGGCGGATTCACCTCCGCCACGATCTGACAGGCCGGGGCGAGGGCGGAAGCGTCGGTCGGAGGACTCACTTCGCAATTGTTCATGCGGCAGCTTGATCCAACACCGGTGAGGCTTCGTTTTCATCCAACAGGCATGGATTCGAAATTCCGACGGAAACTGATTATCATGCCGGAATGTCGGTTTCCTCGCGGCTGGCCTGTGGGGAGGCTGCTTGAAGTTTTTTCATTGGCCGCAGTCCCTGATTCGGAGTAAGTATGGCTGGCTTGACGATCCGCCAGGATCCGTGTGAACTCGATTTTCTCTCGCTGGGCGCCCTCGTGCATCGCCTCGACCCTGGAGTCATTCCCTTCCGCAAGGCGCGGTCGGTGGAGATTCATGTCTCGGGGGGCGAATACAACGTGGCGGCCAATCTGGCGGAGTGTTTTGGCCTGAAGACCGGCATCGCCACCGCCATGGTCGATTATGGAATCGGCGAATTGGTTCAGGCCCGCGTGCGGGAGATGGGTGTGCGGCCGTTCTACAAATGGTTTGAACACGACGGAGTCCGCGGACCGAATCTGGCCACCGTCTACAGCGATCGAGGGCAGGGAGTCCGCGCTCCGGTCGTGTT
>JBJXGA010000412.1:0-5252 GCA_046152955.1 Planctomycetales bacterium
GACCATCATCCCAATTGTTTTTCGATGTGGCTAGCCGGCGGCGGCATCAAGCCGGGACTGACTCTGGGAGAGTCCGACGAGTTTGGCTTCAACGCCACGGCCGACCGCGTCCACGTCCACGATCTGCACGCGACGCTGCTGCACCTCTTGGGAATCGACCACACCCGACTGACTTACCGCTACAGCGGCCGCGACTTTCGACTGACCGACGTGCATGGCGAAGTGGTTCGCGAGATTTTGGCTTAAGCGTCGCTAAATGACAACATCCTCCAGCGCCGAGACGCTCACGATGTCTCCCACGCGGACGTAGACTTTTTCGCGGTTCATGCGGATGCCGAATTTGCGCGAGTCGACGATGTACATCTCGCGCGTCGTGTTCGTATCGCGCAGGTCGTGAACGTCCGCTTCTTCCAGGATGAGATATTTGTGGTCGTAGCCGGTCAGGCGTCCCAGGTAGACATAGGGGGACGCCACGTCAATCACGACTTCGCGATCGACCAGCGTTTCCAGGGTCGGATCGTGGTGGTCCATGCGCGGCTCATTGCCCCAGTTTCTTTTTGGCTGCCTCGCGGGCCTTGGCCAGCACGGTTTCCAGTTTGACGGGGGCTCCTCCCTGGCGCTTGCTCTCGTCCGCGGCTTCCATGAAGGCGTAGATTTCCAGGGTTTCCTCTTCCGTCACGGGAACTTTCCCGGTGCGAAAGAAATTGACGATCTCCACCACTAGCGGGCGGTATCCGCCGTAGTCGCCGATCTGCTCGATCCCTCCGGTCCCAAACGCCACTCCGCCGTAACCGATTTTGCCACCCCCCTGATCCGAACGGACACCGCGGAACGTCCCGACCCGGCCTCCCTTCCAGACCCCGGCGACAACATCAATTCCCGGCGTGCTGACGCGCGTCACCGATTCGCAGCCGGTCCCCATGACGGTGAACAACGACTCGACTCCGTGGATGCCGTACCAGAAGAGATCGGGATGCGTGCTTTCCAGCGCGCAGGGACTGTAGGTATCGGCCCCTTTCACCTCGCCGATCTTCCCTCCCCGAATCGCCTGGGCGCCGGGCGCATAGCGGAGCGACGAGGAGGAGAAGAGCGGAACGTTGTACTTTCGAGCCGCTTCGAAGATCGCTACGGCGTCGGTCAACGAGCCGGCGATCGGTTTGTCGATGAAGACCGGCTTGCCCGCTTTCAATACCGGCAACACCTGTTCCAGATGCGGACGGCCGTCGTTCGTTTCCAGAAACACGACGTCCACCTTCGAGACCAGCGCCTCAATCGAATCGACGATTTCCACCCCGTGTTTTTCCACCTCTTTGGTATAGCTCGGCACGCGGGACGTGCTGGACTCGATGTCGGGACTTCCCTTGGGATACGCCGCCACCACGCGGCAGCCGGCGATATCCGCGGGAGCATCCTTGGCATTCAGAATCTGCGTGAAGGCGGTGGCATGCGATGTGTCCAGGCCGATGATTCCGGCTCGGAGCTGCTTGACCTCGTCGGCGGCGACGGGAGCCGCGGCGACGGCCGGCACAACCGCTCCCTGCTGAATTGGATCGGGCTTGGCTTCCACATCCGGTGCCGCCAGAACCGCCGCCACATCCCAGAGCTTCACGGTTTTGTCGGCGCTGCCGCTGGCCAGGATGCGGCCGTCGCGGCTCAGCGCCACCTGCCACACAGGGGCTTCGTGACCGGAAATCGTGGTCCGTTCCTTGCCTGTCTCCAGATTCCAGACCTTAACGTCATTGCCTCCCACGTTCCGTCCACCACCAGCCGAGACGAGGGATTTGCCATCGGGGGCAAAGACCACGCTGTTGACCGGGCGGGACTGTCCCTCCAGTGTCCGCTGCGCTTTGCCCGATGTCGCATCGTACAACTGGATTGTCTCGTCGGCGCTACCGCTGGCGAGCGTGAGGCCATCCGGAGAGTACGCCACCGCCAGGACCGCCCGGTCGTGGACCTCGGCAGACCATTGCAGGCGTCCTTCCAGATTGTAAACCCGCACCCGACCTTTCTTGGTGGGGCGCGTGGGATCCCCATTGGCTGTCGCCAGCGATTGCCCGTCCGGAGAAAAGGCCAATCCCAACACCGGCTGTCCCAGATCGGAAAAGACCTGCCGCGACTGACCAGTGGCGGCATCCCACAGCCGAACCGATTCATCGTCGCTGGCGGTGGCCAGAAGCGTTCCCTGGGGCGCGAAGGCTACCGCCGTAACGTATCCACGATGCCCCTTGAGCGTTCGCACCAATTGGCTGGTGGCGACATCCCAAACCGAGACCGCCTGATAACTTCCCGTCGCCAGCGTGCGACCATCGGGAGCGAATGCCAGCGATTTGACGAATCCCGCCGCTTCCTGAAATGCTGCTGTTTCCCGCTGCTCACGCACGTCGAACAGCCGAGTCACGCCATAGCTCCCCGCCGCCAGAATCGTCCCGTCGGGAGAGAACGCCAGACTGGGGACGCCATCGGGAAACTTGAGAAACACAGCCGAAGGCTCCGCCCCACCGGGCGTCCGACGGCCCGCGGAGCGCGGCGGATTGGCAGCCAGCAGCAGGCTTCCGCACAGACAACCGGCGAGCACTCCCACGACAGCGCGTCGTTTGAGCAATCGTGGGTTGGCAGGAGGGACCTCAGCAACGCATCGGTCGTTCAAAAGTCTGCGGTCGCTGGAACGCGGCATCGTGTCTGGCTCCTGGAAAAGATCAACGTCTGAGTGTCTGTGCGTCGGGACGGGATCATCCGGTGTTGCCTGTCCCGCCACCATTATCTCATGGAGCGGCAAAAAGTTGCAATCGCAGCCGGTTCGGAGCCGCAGGGAGCTGCGACCTTCCAGCCCGCAATCCTGCAGAATCTTGTTCCGGCAGGAAGATCTATAAGTCGCGTCGGCCAGCGCATTCGGGGTATGTTGAAATATCAAGGCAAAATTTGTGGCAAAAAATGGCGGTACGGCAGGCACAGTCGCGATCATGACCTCGATGAGCCGCGCCATGGAAATCCAATCCGATTGGTGGGGCGCCGTCCCGCGCACGATGGCGCGATATCCCACAACGCAGCCATGCTTCTGCCAAACATTTTTCTGCCTTCTCCATCCCCGCCCATTCTAAACGTCGCGATCCACACTCGTCTTGACCCCCAAGTCGCTTCGCGCATACAAGATGCGGCGAATTCCCGGCACGGAACAGGAAGCCGTGCCGCGGGATGAAACAAGGGGGAATGCGGGCCAGATCACAGCGTCGAGTGGCATGGATGGAACGGGAATCATGATCGACCAGGCTGCGCTCCGCCGGCAACGTGATGCGGCGGGGAACCCGAGCGACAGTCCGAGTCCGGAGCTCCGGAGACGGATGTCCCTTGGCGTTCAGCGCCGGTTGGCATCTCCGCTGCGTTCGCGGACCACGCCCACCAAATACGCCTGCCGGCGGCCGCGTGGCTCGCTGTTTTGTCGTTTCTTAGCATTGGGGGTCTGGCTGTTCGGATTGCTCCTGGTCTCTGGCGCGGACGCCGCCGATCGACCGGTGCAATTCAACCGGGACATTCGTCCCATCCTGTCAGAGCATTGCTTCACCTGTCACGGACCCGACGCGCGGGCGCGCCGTGCCGATTTGCGGTTGGACCTGGAAGGGGAGGCGCAGCGGGAATTGCCTTCCGGGATGCGCGCCGTCGTCCCTGGAAGCGTCTCTGCCAGCGAATTGATGGCCCGGATCCTCAGTGACGACCCGGCAGAGCGCATGCCCCCTCTCGAGTCGGGACGATCCCTGTCCCCGGCTGAGATCAACCGACTGCGACAATGGATCGCTGCCGGCGCTCCGTGGGAGGGGCATTGGTCGTTCCTCCCTGTGCGGCGTGTCTCTATTCCTGTGATGAACGGCGGGGAGGGGGCGTTCGAATCGTCGCACAATCCGGTGGACGCGTTTGTCTTGGAGAAACTCCGCCAGCAGCAGTTGGCCTCTTCTGTTCCCAGCGATCCCATCACGTTGCTGCGCCGCGTCAGTCTGGACCTGGTGGGTTTGCCCCCCACCCCCGCTGAGGTCGAGGCGTTCCTGCGGGACGACGCTCCCGACGCTTACGAGCGGGTCGTCGAGCGGCTGCTGGCGTCACCGCAGTTTGGAGAGCGGATGGCGATCTTCTGGCTGGACCTGGTCCGGTACGCGGACAGCGGCGGTTATTTTGGCGATCGGCCCGTTCCTGTTGCTCCGTATCGCGACTATGTGATTGGCGCCTTCAATGGGAACATGCCGTTCGATCGATTCACGATCGAACAATTGGCCGGAGACCTGTTGCCGGAGAAGTCGCCCCAGGCTACGATCGCCGTCGCTTACAATCGCTTGGGGCGGATGACCACCGAGGGAGGGGTTCAGGACCGCGAATACCTCGCCAAGTACATCGCCGAGCGGGTCAGGAATCTGGGGACCACCTGGCTGGGACTGACGCTGGGGTGCTGCGAATGCCACGATCACAAGTATGATGCGTTCACCTCGCGCGAGTTCTACCAACTGGAAGCGTTCTTCGCCGACATCCGGGAGCGGGGTTTGTACGAACCGACTCCCAAAGGACACAACTGGGGCTCCACGCTCTGGCTGGGAAGCCCAGAGCAACTTGAGGAACTGTCGCAAGTCGATCGCGAATTCGACCAGACGCGGGAAAAGCTGGAGGCACTGCGGCGTGAATTCGGGAGCCGTCCCGATCTCGCGGCGGAGCGACTGGCCGACTGGGAAGCGCGCGTGCGGCCGGTGCAGGACTGGACGGCGTTGCGTCCGCTGTCGGCGACCGCCGAGAGCCGCCGGTTTCTCCGCCTCATGCTGGACAAGTCGATTCTGGCCGCAGTTCCTTCCGCAGAGGCCGACACGTACACCGTGCGGACGCGGGCGCGGCCGGGGAGACTGACGGCGGTTCGTCTGGAGACGCTTCCCGACCCGTCCCTCCCCAGCGAAGGGCCTGGAGCGGGCGACGACGGCGATTTCGTGCTGACCGGCTTTGAGCTGACCCTTTTCGACCCCGCTCGTGGAACGCGCACCCGAATTCCCTTTCGCTCAGCCAGCGCGACGTTTGAGCAGATCGACGCGCCAGGGGACGTCGTCGCCCGGGTCTGGAGTGCTGCCTCGGCGATCGGACCAAACCCGTTTCTGTCGCCGACCCGGACCCGGTTGGGCTGGGCGATTACCGAACAGACGGGAACCACTCAGGCGGCGATCTTCGAAACCCAGGCCGACGTCGAGTGTGCCGCCGAAAGTCAGTTGATTTTCACCCTGCGCCAGGAG
>JBJXGA010000327.1:0-22720 GCA_046152955.1 Planctomycetales bacterium
CCGAAGGGCCATCTTTCTGACATCACCAAACCATACGTCACCCAAACCGCACGCCAAAAAGCCCGCCGGATTCCGTTGCGTCGGTCAAACGTGGTTGAACGATATTTGGTGTGGGATCAAACTCTGGTGGCACAGCGTCCGAGTTCATGGTCACGATGTATTGCCATCCGATTTGTCTGGCGATTTCTGCTCCGATGACGAGCGCTTTGGAAATCTGCCGTTCATCGACACCATCGAACAAGTGGCTGTCATGGACGAGGAACCCCGGCCCAATCATTCGCTCTGCACATAGTCGGGCAATCATCATATCGAAGCAGAAGATTTGCATGTTGCTAATCCCCTTGCTCTTGGCGGCATGAATCTTCACGTCAAACTTCGGGCCGTTCGATTCAGGGCTGATTGTCAGGCTTCCAGGGCTTTCGTACAGAGCTTCGGAGATTTCCGCGAAGGCGAGAACCGCCGCTTTGATACGGTCCTTTTGTTCGTGGTAGTCCTGTCGAAGTCGCGTCAGCAAACGACCGCGTTCGAGTTCCAATTCCGTCTTTCCGCTCTCCAAGTTTTCCGCCGTCTTGAACCGTTGCCGAAGCCCTTCGACCTCGGCACCCAAGCGGGTGACTTCGCTTTGAAGAAGCGTGAATTGTTCCAACGCCCCGTGGGTCTTCAGCAGGTTAAGGATTTCGGCACGGCGGGTGTCGCGCTCACCTTTCTCCCGCTCCCGCTCCTCGACTCGGCGTTGGGCGTTCTGTTGTTCCTGCTGCAGGTACGAACGGCGATTGGCGACTACCGACTCGTGGAATCGCTGAACCTCAGTGTATCGGCGCAGTGCCACGCCCGGCAGCGAAACACCCGCTTCTTGGTAGAGCTCGTCAAGATCGGTCAATTGCGGCGGCGCCTCGGATTCGATGGACTTTTTGAGTTCCGCGAGGAGTTGCCGATCAAGGGCGTTTTCGTTGGCCAATAGGTTGAGGCGTTGGGTCAGTTCCGACGCTTCGCGTTCCAAATCCCGATATTGGGGTAGAACGCGGAAACTATTCACCCGCTCGACCGCTTGCCGATGGCGATCTTCGAGCAGGGTAAGTTGCGTTTGCAATTCAGCGGCCTTGCCCACGAGATCGCCGAACACTCCTTGCGCCCCGGCCTTGCGAATCGTCTCAAGCGCTTTCTCTTTCTCCCGAACGACTTGCCAGCCCTGCGGAACGCTCCAATCCAACCCCAATAGGTACGAGATGGCGACCTGCTGATCCCACGGCAGTTGCTTTCCCGATTGCTGAAACGCCGCGACAAAGCCCTGCGAAGACTGACGGCGTGCGAAGTATCCGAACAACGAACGGAAAGTCGGCGAGAACTTCGCGGAATCGTCTTCCTCGTCATCTCCCAGGCCAAATATCAACTGTCCGAGCACAGATTTCCAATTCTCGTTCGTGATTATTAGGCGTGTTGAGTTTCGCTCTTGCTTCGGTGAAATGGGCCAGTGTGCCGTCTCGCCGCCCGCGACGATGATTTTGGCGGGATTCATGCCGCTTCGCTCGACGGCGACGCGGTGCCCGCCAAGATCGAATTCGAGGCCGAACGACGCGGCAATCAATTCGTCAAAACGGAAGATCGAATCCGTATTACAGTTCGCGCCTGTCAGAAAATGGAGCAGTTCGACAAAGCTGGATTTCCCCGCCCCGTTGCGTGTTTGTCGATCCGTCGCCCCCGGACTTTTGTCCGCGAGTACGAGATTCAGCCCTTCATGAAAGGTCAACTCTTTGAAGCCTTCCAAGTCGCTATAGATGCGATGGATCATGACGCCACCTTCTCAATTCTGCCACGCTCGATACTGACGGCGTTGATCAAATACAGCAAATCGAGAGCGAGTATGAACCAGTCATATGTCAAAGGCGCCAGCCCCGATTGTGCCGAGCGTGCGGACTGCAAATCCTGCCAAAGGCGGGAGACCGTTTTGGGTTCGTCCACCAAACGAAGAATCTCCGCTCCAACGTAGAGCAACGAGCGATCCTGACTGAGCCGCTTGGTCGGAAGAATCATGATGCAGCCTCCTCTTGAGGCCGCTCGAAAATGTCGCACTCCTCAAACAAGTAGGCCAGCACGGTCAATGTTGCCGCTTGACGCGACGGTGTGGGGAGGATGGTCCCATTTCCGATGAGTTGCAGCCGGGCAAATATCTCATCAGGTGTATGATAGGCATTCCGCAACGCTTCGTACTCCCCACGGAACGCCTGTGCGACACGATCGCCGAGCTTCGGATCGTGGTGTTGGCTGAAGTAGTCCCGAACCTTGTTGCTCGAAACCATCCCGGCTTTCAGCAGCACTCCCGCGGCGTCCGAAAGCGCGTTGATTTCCAGCTTCCGCGGGGGAACCGGACGAATTTCGTCGCTTTGCGATGCAGTTCGGGTTTCCAATGTTCGAAGCACCATTTCCACCTCGGGATACTTCAGGTTGATCAGGTCCGTTCGAGACGGGATTGGACCAAAGAGCGAAGTCAGCTCGGGGAGGTCGAGTTTAATAACGACGTGTCGCAGTTCTTCAAAACCCCAGGACCGGACGCGGATGTTCGGATTGTCGCGACCGAGATCTAAGAGTTTTTTCGTCACACCGGGACCAAGCCCCTTCCTCGAATTGTGAACGAAGACCCAAGCGTCGAAGTGATCCGACCAATGGGCAAGAGCACCAGCGAAATCCTCGTCGATCTTCGTGAGGGTCTTGGATTCCTCCATTTCGTTCGGTGCGTAGACTTGGAACAGTGTCCGCGTTGAGCGGACATAGCCATCGTTCTTCCGGTCCCCTTGATTCCCCCAGGGCCGCGTCCGAATGAAATCGCCGGGATACTTTTTCTCCATGATGGAGGAGAACAAGTCCTGAAACGCCTCCCCTCGTTTTTCAAGGAAGGCAATTTCGAATCTTGATTCGTAGAGGGCTCGTGTAAGCTGGTCCACGGTTACTCTCCTTGATGGTCACCTCAGGACCGGATAACCAGAATCACCACGATTGGCGGTCCCTTCAGAAGGTGACACCAGCCACGTCCGCTATGCCGGGAGCGAATTCCGTCACGTCTACCCGGCATGGATCAAATCAGATATACGCGTATTTCATGTTTACAACAACGAGAAAACCCGCCGACGTGCTCGTCGGCGGGCGGTTTCAGAAAGGCGGAGAGGGGGGGATTCGAACCCCCGAGGGACTTGCATCCCTACTAGTTTTCGAGACTAGCACAATCGACCACTCTGTCACCTCTCCGAGGTCAATTCAAGCAAACGGCGGGGGTTCTGACAAGGGAGATCCGCCGGAGAGTTCGAAAAACCGATTCGACGGGGGCCGGCATTCCCACCCCTGTCATCATTTCCTGGAAGGCGCCTGATGCCCAAACCGCATGGTCCGTGGACGATTCTCGAATCCCAGTCGGTCTATCGCGATTCCTGGATCGAACTCCGCCGCGACGAGGTCGTCCGACCGGATGGCCAACCGGGAACGCACGTTGTGGTCTTTCTTCGCCGGGGGGTGTCGGTCTTGCTCCTGGACGACGAGGGGAGCGTCTACCTGACCGACGAATTCCATTATGGGGTGGGGCGGAATACGCTCGAGGTGGTCAGCGGGGGGAGGGAGGGGGACGAGGATCCGCTCCTGTGCGCGCAGCGCGAGGCGGAGGAAGAACTGGGAATCTCCGCCCGGCAATGGATTTCGCTGGGGAGCGTGGACGCCCTGACGACGATCCTGAATTCACCCGCCCAACTGTATCTGGCGCGGGGCTTGACCTTCGGCGACAGTCGGCCCGAAGGAACCGAGCAGATTCGCTGCGTCAAGGTTCCGCTGACTGAAGCGGTGGAAATGGTCATGGACGGGCGGATCACGCATGGTGCAAGCTGCGTGTTGATCCTGAAGACGAAACTCTATCTGGAACGCGAGCTGGCCTCTCCGGGGAGCCAGGCCCCTGGTCGGCCCCCTCATTGAAGGGACTCGCGAATCCGCTGCCGAGAGCGCGCCGTAGCACGGCTTGACGGGCGCTCCCTTGGCTCCGTAGCATCACAGCATGTCCCACACACCAGCTCCCTATATGCGCAGCCAGGAACTGTTGTCGCGCGACGCCAGCCGGTTGTTGATCGTCGACGTCCAGGAAAAGCTAGTTCCCAAAATCCACGCGGCCCAGCGGATGATCGCCAATTGTGCCAAGCTGATTGACGGCGCCGCAATTCTCGCAGTTCCGGTCATGGCTACCGAACAGTATCCCCGCGGACTGGGGCCGACCGTCAGCGAACTGTCCAGCCGGTTGTCGGCTCCCATCGAGAAAGTCCGGTTCAGTTGCGTCGAAGCGCTGGCCTGGGGTAGTGCCGCGGAACAACCGGACCGCCGCGGACAGATCGTCGTGGCGGGGATCGAGGCGCACGTTTGCGTCCTGCAAACGGTCCTGGACCTGCTCTCCAATGGGTATGAAGTGTTTGTTCCGGCCGACGCGGTCTCCAGCCGATCGGAATCGGACTGGAAATTCGCCCTCGACCGGATGGCCGGCTGCGGCGCGACGATTGTCACGACCGAAGCGGTCCTGTTTGAATGGTGCGAAGCGGCAGGGACGCCCCAATTCAAGCAAATCAGCCAACTGGTTAAGTAGCAATTCCCCTCCTCCCCACGAATCGGTGGATTGTCGTATGAATCCCTCCTCCGTGATCTTCTGGGCCTCTATCGCCGCGGGGGGGGTCGCCATCCCGGCAGCGCTTTATGGACTGCACCGGCTCTGTCTGTGGCTGGAGGAGCGTGGCCACCTGTTTTATCTCCACAAATATCCGACGAGCAGCGCCGCGTCTTGCCTGGTGGCCTTGGAGCAGTTCATCGAACCTGGCGCCCAACTCGTGGTGCAGGTCGTCGAAGAGGCAGAGCGGGGAGAGGTGGATGGGAGCGATCCGGACCGGCCAGGAATGCGCCGCGGACTGGTGTTGCCGGGAAGGTCCGACTTGGCGGAGCCCGGCGATCGGGATATGCTGTGAGTCAGTCGGCTCCGCGGCGCTGTTGTGCCGGACGCAGCGGAGCGCCGTGTCATCCTTTCGTCTGGAGACAGTGCATGTCCAAGCGATCCCAGGTGTCCTTTCATCCGTGGCAACTTCGTGGCTGGCCGGTGTGGCTGCCGGGGGTGCTGGCGGCGCTCTTGCTGGTCCCAGCGGCCGTTTCCGCTCAGGGGGCTAAAGGAAAGAAGGGGGCCGAAGCGGAGAAAGTCCTGGGGAAGATCACCGAGCTGGAGCGCAAAGGAAAGTCGGTGACGCTGACGATCGACAAAGAGGAAGGGGGGACGCTGGAAGTGCTGGTGACTCCAAAGATGAAATGCACCGTGACGGGAAAGGGAGATGCCAGTTTCTTCCAATCCAAGGCCTGGGTTTCCTCGGAAAAGGTCGTCTCCGCCAACAAGGAACTGTTTGGCCACCAGTTCACGGTGCATTTCGATCCTCCTCCCGCGGCGCAGTGCCGTCCGGATCCCAAGGCGGCCGAGGTGTATCTGGTCTCCGGTAGAGTCGTGAACGCGACTGACGAAGCGCTGACGCTGGATTGTGGCGCCGCAGGGGGGACTCGGAAGATCAACTTCGAGAAGACCGCACCGCTGGAAGTGACCGTCCAGTCGAACGACACCGACCTGATCGTTGAAGGGGCGGTGGTGGAAGTCGAAGGAACCGCGCGTGGAACCAAGTTTCAAACCAGCCGCCTGTCGGTCCAACTGGACAAGCCGCTGACCCTGGCGGACGTGCAGGCCGCTTCCGGCCAGGACAAAAAGGGAGCCAAAACCAAAACTGCCGCCAAGGGGGGCAAGAAAACGGCCAAAGGGAAGGGTGACGATCCCGAGGGAGAACCGGTCACCGATGCCAACGATCCGTTCGGGCTGCTGGGGAAAAAGGACGGAGACAAAGGGGCTCAGCCGAAAAAGGCGGACAAACCGTAATCCGCCAGTGGCTGCCGCCAAACCCGGCCCGACGGTCCCGAGGCGGACGCAATTCCTTGGAAAACTAGGATTTGCGGAAGCTCATCTTGACGGCAATGCAGGTTTGGCATAACAGAGGAGCGCGAAGCGCTCGTGGCGGCAGGAGTGACCAGGATGGCCCGCCTGCCGCCCGGAAATTGCCATTCCCCCGCGCCCCATCAGCAAGGATGCTATGTTCGCTACGGAAACGATCCTCCCCACCCCGGCGCGCGTCGTACTCCGCAATCGGACCGAAAAGGTGGGGTTGAGTCTGGTTTTGCCGGCTCACAACGAAGAGCCGGTCATCCGCCAGGCGATCGAGGAAGCGGTGGCGGCGCTGCAAGGGCTGCAGATCGAATACGAGGTGATCGTCGTTGACGACGGCAGCACAGACTCCACCGCCGCCGTGGCGCGGGACGCTGCCGCTGGACGTCCCTGGGTCCGCGTCGTCTCTTTGCCCCGCAATGCGGGCTATGCCGAGGCGCTGCGGACCGGCTTTCGACAAGCGCAGCACGAACTGGTCGCCTTCACCGACGCCGATTGCCAGTTTGACCTGACGGAGTTGGATCGCCTGCTCTCCCTGGCGCGACGGTATGACGTCGTCTGCGGGGTGCGGGTGAATCGACAGGATCCGTGGCGTCGCAAACTGTATTCGCGCGGTTTCAATCTGATCGTGCGGACGCTGTTGGGAACCGGGGTGCGCGACTGCGATTGCGCGCTCAAGATCTTTGGCCGCGATTGGGTCAATTCCGCAGGATTGGAAGCGCAAGGTTTCTTCTTCAACGCCGAGCTGTTGGCCCGCGCCCGCCAGGCGGGCCTCTCTGTGACCGAAGTGGGAGTCACGCACCGACCCCGACAGGCGGGGGCGAGCAAGGTCTCGCTGGCGCACATTTGGCCGGTGCTGAGGACGCTGTTGGCGTTCTGGTGGTCGCGGATTCTGTTTGTTCCGCCGCGCGAAGCGGACCCGGTCCCCCAGCCTTCGTCCAAGTGGGCGCTCCTGACGGGGACGGCCCTGTTGGGGCTTCTGGCCGCGCTGATGATCCTGCCCCGTCTCTCCTATCCTTTGCTCGACCCGGATGAGACGCGCTATGCCGAGATCGCCCGGGAGATGCTCACTTCGGGAGACTGGCTGATTCCAACGCGGCAGGGAAAACCGTATCTCGACAAACCGCCGCTGTTGTACTGGTCGACGGCTGCCAGCTTTGCCCTGTTCGGGACGCACGAATACTCAGCGCGCCTGGTCGCCTCGCTGGCGGCGATCGGAACGGTGCTTTGCACGTTCTGGATTGGCCGCGGGCTGGTGGGGCTGCGCGCCGCCTGGCTGGGGGGATTGTTGCAGTTGGCCTGCATCGGATTCGTGCTGTGCGGTCGGTTTTTGTTCATGGACAGCCTGCTGACGCTGTTCACGACGATCAGCGTCCTGGCCGGGTATGCCGCCACGCGCGGCGCGGCGTTGCACCCCGGCTGGTGGAGCCTGGCGGCTGTGGCTTGCGGCCTGGGAACGCTGACCAAAGGGCCGATCGCCCCGGTGCTGTGCCTGCCCCCGCTGATCGCGGCACTGTGGCTCACGTCGCCAGGCGGACGGCCGCGTCTGAGACACTGGGCCGCATATACGGCGCTCTCCCTGGGAGTGGCCGTCCCGTGGTTTGTGATCCTGGCGCTGCGCGAGCCACAACAATTCGTTGACTTTTTCTGGACGCACCACGTGGAACGCTTCGTCAGCGGATTGTCGCACGATGAACCGTTCTGGTTCTATCTCCCGGTTCTGGCGGTGGCGATGCTTCCGACGTCGATTCTCCTTCCGGCGGGGATCGTCTCCCTGACGCGCGGGGCGCCGGAGCGCAGAACCTGGGACATGGGATACCTGTTGCTGTTTGCCCTCTGGACATTCGGTCTGTTTTCGGTGTCGAGCTGCAAGCTCCCCCCGTACATTCTGCCGGCAATCCCGGCGTTGTGCCTGATGATGGGGGCGGCCCTGGAGCCAGTGCTGGCGAAGCGGACCGCAAACGGTTTCTTGAACTATGTCCGTGAACATTCACCGCGCGACTTGTGCGCGGTGGCGTGTGCGGCGGTCCCAGTCGTCGCGATCATCGATCGACTGCTCTTGGGAGAGAGCTTTGAAACGCGTCTGGAAAGCTATCTTGGTCTGGGGCTGACGGGGGTCGCGCTGGTGACGGCCTTCCATCGCGGATGGATTCCGCGAAGCCAGATCCGCTGGGGAGTGATGGCGGCCTACACGATGATCGTCTCCAGTTTTGGATTGATGGACTTCACCCCGGCGATCGCCGTCATGCGTTGCAAGGTGGTTCCCGTGCTGGATCTGTGCCGCGAGGAAGTTTCGCGAGAGACACCGATCATTTGCTATTCGTTGGGACAGGAAGAGGATGCATTTGCGTTCTACTGTCATTCACAGCGCGTTGAGGCGTTTGAGTGGGACCAGGTTGAGGGGGTGGTCGATGCGATCCAGCGCAATCCGGAAGCGCTGCTGTTTGTCGATGCCGCCAATGTCGAGCGCTTGGCGGACAAACTCCCCTCCACGATCCGCCTGGTCGAACTGGGCCGGCACGAGCACATCGTCGTGGGAGTCTCCACTCTAGCCGCGCCCCCCCGGGCAGACCCCTCCGGTCGCCCAAAAGTCTCGCAGGCGGGATGGCAGTCGAAGCAGTGAACTGAGATCTGAAATCTCAAATTTCAAATTTCAAATCTGAAATCTCAGGTCTCAGGTATCAGCGAAAACTGAGAATTGCAGAACGAACTTCTCTCTGCCAATTCCCTAGCCCCTAACCTCTAGCGCCTAGCCCCTACCGCCCACAAGCGGAAACGGTCCAAATACAAATACACCACCGGCGTGGTGTACAGCGTCAGGAGCTGGCTGAAGATCAGCCCGCCGACGATGGTAATTCCCAGCGGACGGCGGAGCTCGGCCCCGTTGCCGGACCCCAGCGCCAGGGGAAGCGCCCCCAGCAGCGCTGCCAGCGTCGTCATCGTGATCGGGCGAAACCGCAACAGGCACGCTTCGTAAATCGCCGCATCGGGGGACTTGCCGTCGCGGCGCTCCGTCTCCAGCGCAAAGTCGATCATCATGATCGCGTTCTTCTTCACGATACCGATCAACAGGATGATGCCGATCAGGCCGATCACGTTCAATTCGACGCCAAACGCCAGGAGCGCCAGGAGCGCTCCCACGCCGGCCGAGGGAAGCGTCGAGAGAATCGTCAGCGGGTGAATGTAGCTCTCGTACAGCACCCCCAGCACGATATACACCGTCGCCAGCGCCGCCAGGATCAACAGCGGCTGGTTGGCCAGCGCCTCTTGAAAGGCCTGAGCCGTTCCCTGGAATTTTCCCTGGATCGTCTCGGGCATTCCCAGGTCGCGGACCGCCTGTTCGATCCGCGGCACGGCGTCTCCCAGCGAGGTTCCCGGCGCCAAGTTGAACGAGATTGTGGCCGAGGGGAACTGTCCGGAGTGGCTCACCGAGAGGGTCGTGTTGCGAACTTCCTGACGAAACAGCTCGCTGAGGGGGGTCCGGGCTCCGCCGGGACCGCGGACATACAGGTGCCGCAGCGACTCCGGGTGCTGCCAGAACTCCTTCTCCAACCCCATGACCACGTGATATTGTCCCAGCGGCTCGTAGATCGTCGACACATGTCGCTGCCCAAAGGCGTCGTACAACGTGTTGTCGATCGTCTGCAGCGTGATCCCCAGCCGCGCCGCGGTCGCCCGATCGATGTGCAGGCGATTCTGCAACCCCTTGGTCTGCTGATCGGTGTTCACGTCGACCAGTCCCGGCAGGCTCCGCATTTCCCGAAGGAGACTGGCACTCCAGACGCTGAGGTCTTCGAGATTGTCTCCTTTGAGGGTGTACTGGAATTGGGCGCTGGACGCCCGCCCGCCGATGCGCAAATCCTGCACCGCCTGCAACACGAGGTGGGCGCCCGGGATGTGGGAAACTTTGGCGCGGATGCGGGCGATGACCGCGTCTGCCGACTCGCGCCGCTCTTCCACGGGAGTCAGCGTGGCGAACATTCGCGCCGAGTTTGTCGCCCCTCCTCCCCCCCCGCCGCCCCCCCCTGTGAAGGCCACCAGTCCCTCAACCGCCGGATCCTCGCGGATCGCGGCGTCATACTGGGCAATGAACCGCGTCATCGCCTGAAAGGAACTGTCCTGATCGGCCATCAGGCTGCCGGTCACCCGTCCCGTATCCTGCTGCGGGAAGAATCCCTTGGGAACCAGGACATACAGATACACCGACAATCCCACGGTCGCCAGTGTCACCAGGAGCGTGATCCGCTCGTGGCGCAGGACGCTTGCCAGCGACGTCGCATACCAGCGGGACACCGCTGCAAACGCCCGCTCGCTGATCCGCCAACCTCCCTGGCGGGACGGGATGCGCTTGGATTTCAGCAACAGCGCGCACAGCATGGGAGTCGTCGTCAGCGAAATCAACAGCGAGACGCCGATCGCCACCGACAGCGTCACGGCGAATTCCCGGAACAGCCGCCCCACCACCCCCTCCATCAGCAGGATCGGAATGAACACCGCCACCAGCGAGATCGTGATCGTCAGCACGGTGGAACTGATCTCCCGCGTGCCGCGGAGCGCCGCCTGGAGCGGCGCTTCTCCCGCTTCCAGCCGCCGCGTGATGTTCTCGATGACCACAATTGCATCATCGACCACGAACCCGGTGGCGATCGTCAGGGCCATCAGCGACAGGTTGTCGAGACTGTATCCCGCCAGGTACATCACCCCGAACGTCCCGATCAGCGAGACGGGGACGGCGACGCTGGGGATCAGCGTCGTTCGCGCGTCGCGCAAAAACAAAAAGACCACCAGGATCACCAGCCCCACCGACAACAGGAGGGTGAATTGCACGTCGTGCAGCGACGCGCGGATCGTCGTTGTGCGGTCCATGACCACCGACAGGTTGATATCGGCGGGAATCTGCGCCTCAAGCTGCGGCAACAGCGAGCGAATGCGATCGACCGTGGCAATGATGTTGGCGCCGGGCTGGCGAAAAATCATGACGGTGATCGAGGGGGCTCCATTGGCAACGCCAAACGCGCGGACGTCTTCCACGTCATCGACGACCGTGGCCACGTCCCCCAGTCGCACCGGCGCGCCGTTGCGGAACGCCACCAGCAGCGGGCGGTATTCGTCGGCGGAATACAGTTGATCTGTGGCGGTGATGGACCAGGAGTAGCGATCGTTGGCCACCTGCCCCTTGGGACGATTGGCATTCGCGCTCCCCAGCACGGCGCGGACTTCCTCCAGGCTGATCCCCAGGTGATTGAGGATTGTGGGATTGAGGTTGATCCGCACGGCGGGGGGCGAACCTCCTCCCACGTGGACCTGGCCGACTCCCTGCACCTGCGCCAGACGCTGCTGCAGAATCGTCGAGGCAGCGTCGTACATCCGCGGCCGGCTGTATGTCGGAGAGGTCAACGCCAGCATCAGGATCGGGGCGTCGGCCGGATTGACCTTGCGGTACGACGGATTGTTGGGAAGGTTCGCCGGGAGTTGTCCGCGGGCGGCGTTGATCGCCGCCTGCACGTCGCGTGACGCGGCGTTGATGTCCCGGTCGAGGTCGAATTGCAGCGTGATCGACGCATTCCCCAGCGTGCTGGTGGAAGTCATCTCGGCGACCCCCGCGATCCGTCCAAACTGCCGCTCCAGCGGAGTGGCCACCGCCGAGGCCATCGTCTCGGGGCTGGCCCCCGGGAGCTGCGCGCTCACCTGGATCGTGGGAAACTCCACCTGCGGCAGGGAGGAGACCGGCAGCAGCAAATACCCCAGCCCGCCGGCCAGCAGAATCCCCACGGTCATCAGCGTCGTGCCGACCGGACGGTGGATGAATGGAGCCGAGAGGTTCATGGCACGGCCTCCTGCGCTCCGTCGGCCACTCGTCCAAACCCCAGCCGCGTCGCCACCCGATCAAACCACAGGTAAATCACCGGCGTGGTGTACAGCGTCAGAAGCTGGCTGAACAGCAGCCCGCCGATGATGGTGATTCCCAGGGGTTGCCGCAGTTCGGCCCCCACCCCACCCCCCACCGCCAAGGGGACCGCCCCCAGGAGCGCCGCCAGCGTGGTCATCAGGATCGGCCGAAAGCGGAGCAAGCAGGCCTCGTAAATCGCTTCGCGGGGAGATTTCCCCAGCGTCCGCTGCGCGTCGAGGGCAAAGTCGATCATCATGATGGCGTTCTTCTTGACGATCCCGATCAGCAGGATGATTCCAATCAGGGCGATGACCGTCAGTTCCGTCCCGCACAACAGCATGGCGACGAGCGCTCCGACTCCCGCCGACGGGAGCGTGGAGAGGATCGTGATCGGGTGAATGTAGCTCTCGTACAAGACCCCCAGGACGAGGTACACGGTGACCAGCGCCGCCAGGATCAGGAGCGGGGAGTTCTTGAGCGAGCGCTGAAAGGCGGCGGCGGTCCCCTGAAAGTCGGCGGCAATGCTGGCGGGCATACCCAAGTCGGCGCGGGCCGCGCGAATCGCCTCCACCGCTTCTCCCAGCGACGCGCCGGACGCCAGATTGAACGAAATGGTGACCACGGGAAACTGCCCCTGGTGATTGATCGCCAGTGGCGCCCGCCCCTCTTCCACCCGCGTAAATGAACCCAGGGGGGTAGGACCGGCGCCGGGGGTCTTGATGTAGATCGCCGACAGATCGCCCGGATCGTTGCGCAAATCGGGTTTCACCTCCAGCACCAGCCGGTACTGGTTCAACTGCGTGAACATGATCGACACCTGCCGCTGGCCAAACGCGTCGTAGAGCGCATCGTCGATCATCTGCGGCGTGACCCCCAGCCGCGAGGCGGTGTCGCGGTCGATGATCAATCGGGCCGCCAGTCCCGCATCCTGCTGATCGGTCGCCACGTCGCGAAGCTGCGGCAGGGCTTGCAGTTTTTCCACGAGCCGTGGCGACCACTCCGCCAGTTCCCCAGGGTCGGGCGCTTCCAGGCTGTATTGATATTGCGTGCGACTGACGCGGGTTTCGACCGACAAATCCTGCACTGGCTGCATGAACAACGTGATCCCGTCGACGTCCGACAGCAGGGTCTGCAATCTCCGGATCACCTCGGCGGCACTCAAGCGGCGCTCCTCCAGAGGGACCAGATTGATCTGAATGCGCCCGTTGTTGATCGTCGTATTCGTGCCATCGATCCCGATGAAGCTCGACAGACTGGCGACGGCAGGATCGGAAAGGATGCGGCGGTTGAGTTCCACCTGGCGCGCGGCCATCGACTCGAACGACACGTCCTGGGGCGCTTCGGAAATCCCCAGAATGACCCCCGTGTCCTGTACCGGAAAGAAGCCCTGGGGGACGATGAAGTACAGACCGATCGTCGCCGCCAGCGTGGCGACCGCCACCACGAGCGTCGCCGTCTGCCGCCGGAGTACCCAGGTCAGCGTAAGACCGTACAGCCGCACCAGACCGTCAAACGCCGCTTCCGACCAGCGGTACAGCGCGCCATGCTCGGCGGGATCGACATGCCGCAGGAACCGCGCACACATCATCGGCGTCAACGTCAGCGACACCACCGCCGACACCAGAATCGTCACGCTGAGGGTGACAGCGAATTCGCGGAACAACCGCCCCACGATGTCCCCCATGAACAGCAGGGGAATCAATACGGCGATCAGCGACACGCTCAGCGAGACGATTGTGAAACCGATCTGCTGCGACCCTTCGAGCGCCGCGGCCAGCGGAGTTTTCCCTTCTTCGATGTGCCGCATGATGTTTTCAATCATCACAATCGCATCGTCGACGACGAAACCGGTGGAGATGGTGAGGGCCATCAGCGTCAGGTTGTTGAGGCTGTATCCCAGGAGGTACATCACGCCGAACGTCCCCACCAGCGAGAGCGGGACCACCACGCTGGGGATGACGGTCGCCCAGCCGCTGCGGAGAAACAGGAACATCACCAACACGACCAGTGCCACGGTGAGGAGCAACTCGTGTTGGACGTCGGCCACCGACGCGCGAATTGTCACGGTCCGGTCGGTGAGGGTTGTGAGAGTGATCGACGCCGGCAGCGACTCGCGAAGCTGGGGAAGCAATTCCTTGACCCGGTCGACGACTTCGATGATGTTGGCCCCCGGCTGGCGCTGAATGTTCACGATCACTGCCGGCGTGTCGTTCATCCAGGCCGCCTGCCGGGAATTCTCCACTCCGTCGATCACGTCGGCCACCTCCGTGAGCATCACCGGCGCGCCGTTGCGGTAGGCGATGATCAATTGCCGGTACTGATCGCTGGTCAGCAACTGGTCATTGGCGCCGATGGTGTAGGCCTGCCGCGCCCCGTCGAAGCTCCCCTTGGCCTGATTGACGTTGGCCTGGGCCAGCGCCACCCGCAGGTCTTCCAGGTTCAGTCCCAGTGCCGAGAGACTGGTCGGATTGGCCTGAATCCGGATCGCCGGTTTTTGTCCCCCGCTGATGCTCACCATGCCGACACCGGCCAGTTGCGAGATCTTCTGCGCCAGGCGGGTGTCGGCCAGGTCTTCGACCTTGGAGAGGGGGAGCGTCTCAGACGCGAGCGCCAGGGTGAGAATCGGCGCGTCGGCCGGATTGGTCTTGGTATAGATCGGCGGGTTGGGCAGATCGCGCGGCAGGAATGACGAAGCGACGTTGATTGCCGCCTGCACTTGCTGCGCCGCAACGTCGATGTCGAGTTCCAGCGCGAATTGCAGCGTGACGACCGAACACCCCTCGGAACTGGTGGAGGTCATCTGGGTCAACCCCGGCACCTGGCCGAATTGCCGCTCCAGTGGGGCGGTCACCGACGAGGCCATGACGTCCGGCCCAGCGCCGGGATAAAACGTGAGCACCTGGATCGTGGGGTAGTCCACCTGCGGCAAAGCGGAGACTGGAAGTTGCCGGTAGGCGACCGCCCCCGTCAACAGGATCGCCACCATCAGCAGCACCGTTCCCACCGGGCGCACGATGAACACCCGTGATGGGTTCATGGCGCGCTCCGGTCCCCGGACTCCTTCCCGTGCTCCTCCGACTGGCCTGCGTCGGCTGCCTGGCCCGCTGGGTCTCGGAGCACCACGCGGGTATCCTGCTGCAACTTGTCGATGCCGTCGGTGACGACGACATCTCCCGGCGCGAGTCCCGCGTCGATGACCGTCTCTCCCCCTTCGGTCGGCCCCGTTTCAACCATCCGCAGGTCCACCGACTCTCCGTCGCGGACGACATAGACGAACGCCCCGTTGGGACCGCGCTGCACCGCCGCTGCGGGAGCGACGATCACGTCGCGGCGCGTCTCGATCAGCAGTCGCGCGTTGACGAACTGATTGGGAAACAGCATGTTGTCTTCGTTCTCGAAGACCGCCTTCAGTCGCAGCGTTCCGGTCGCGGCGTCCACCTGATTGTCGATCGCCAGCAGCGTTCCGGTCGCCAATTTTGTCTGGAAGTCCCGGTCAAACGCTTCGACCACCAGTGCCTGCCCCGCCTGCATCCGGCGTTGCACGCGGGGAATGTCGTCCTGGGGAATCGTGAACACCAGAGCGATCGGCTGCACCTGCGTGATCATTGCGATCCCCAACGGATCGTTGGCGCGCACGATGTTCCCCTGATCGACTTGGCGCAATCCGATCCGGCCGCTGATCGGCGCCACTATCCGGCAGTACGAGAGTTGCAAGCGGGCGTTGGCGACCAGCGCCTGGTCGGTCTGCAGCGTCCCTTCCAGTTGCTGCACCAGCGCCGCCTCTTCATCGACCTGTTGGGGAGCAATCGACTTGTTCTTGAGGAGATCCTCTCCGCGGGCCAACGTCAAGCGGGCCAGTTCCAGCAGCGCTTCGTCGCGTGCGGCCTGTCCTTCCGCCTGCTGCCGCTGCGCTTCGTACAGCCGCGAATCGATCTCCGCCAGCAGTTCTCCCTCCTGGACCGTCTGACCTTCGGTGAAATGCACCCGCACCAGCTCGCCATCCACGCGGCTCTTGAGCGTGACGGTTTTGAAGGCGGTCACCGTCCCCAGTCCGTTCAGATGCAGATCCAGGTCACGGCGTTCGATGGTCGCAGTCCGGACAGGAATCGGACGCGGGGGAGGCTTGGTGGCAGGGGCCGCCGGGCCGGGGAGCCACGGGGCCAGCCAGGGCCGCCAGACAGCTTGATAGTACCAGGCTGCCACGGCCACGAATCCCACCACCAGCCATAGCCATCCTCGACGTGACGACCGGGGATTGAGCGCCGCATCGGTGGCCGCCCCGCGCGGCGCCGTGCCCGGATCGTCAGGCAACTCCAGCGGATGCCCAATCGAACTCGGAAGCGCGCTGGTCCGTTCGGAGGTCCGGGTGATCATGGGGATGGCGCCAAGGCGCCCCTGCAGTAACGGTCAGTGGAGGGGAGTGACTCGTCAGGCATGGGACGAGCCACCCAATCAAATTCGGAATGCGTTCAAACGTCCGGCAAAACCAAGGCTGGCGCCGCAGGAGGGTCTTCAATTCGGAGTGGGGGGAACTTCCAAAGTCGGCACAGCATCTGCCGAGACAGGAGGCAACTCCCATTATCAACGCCCACTCCCCCAATTTCCAGCCAGTATCCCCGGAATTGCGAATCCGACAATCGGTGGACCCGTCACAATCGGACCCAGCACCACCCCCGGAAGGGCGAGGCTCCCGCCAAGCTGCCAATGTGCATACAACCAACGTGTCGCTCGCCGAAGGGCAGCCGGAAAGCTCCCACCGAAAGTCTGTCCTATCCCAACGGGGCGGTTCAGTTGCGTGCCACCCCCAGCGGCGGCTTCCGGGGACGTTCGCCCTCCCGTGGCGCTGCTTCTCAGCGCCGCCTTTTTGCGAACATCTCGGACGCCAGCCGCAATGTCACGACGCGCGGGCCGATTGGCACTTCAATGGTTCGAGTCGGGGCTTTCGACTTTAGAAAATCGGGAATGGCGCGGAGGCAGGCGTCCAGATAGGTCAGTTCGTCGGCATTGGGGGAAATGGGAGAGCGACGAGATCGCAGGCGCATCACCGCCGGCCAGGCTTGCGGACCGGCGATCGGCCACCCCAGACGCTCGATCAATTGCAGATCGACGGCCGACATGATCTCCTCAGTGTCGTAGCAAACCGCCAATGCTCGGTTGTCTTCAGGAGAGGCAAATCCACAGAGCATCTCCTCCAAAATCTCGCGATCGTCATAAATGCACAAACCCATTTGCACGCCGGTTCGTCCCAGGACGATCCCGTAGCGCGTTCCCATCGCTGGATCGTTGCAACTGATTTCAATCGGCACTTCGCCCGGCACCCGGTGCCAGGGGGCCGCGCGGTAATAGAAGTCTGCCGCCTCGTAGAACGATTCCATTTGTGCGCGAGTCACCTCGCGTCCGTCCGCCAAGGCGCATTTCTCTGATCCTTCCATGTTTCTCGCCAGGCCCAGGCAAAACTCATCGAATTCGCGGAGTTCATCCAACAGGCGAACCGTCACTCCGGCAGCCTCCAGACGTGGCCGCAGGTAGTCAAACGAGTCCGAGTCGGCGACCTCGATCAGGCGCGGCCGTTGTGGTTCAAACCCCATCGGCTGGGCCATCGTCCGGACAAGAAACTCCAGGAGCATCTCCGGAGCGGGATCTCCGGGGGCATGTTGGCTTGAGAGGGCGATCGATCGCGACTTTTCCAGGACGAGCACCGACCACGGGCGGTATGACCCGTTTCGCTCGTTCGAAACCCAACCTGGAGAGCGAACGAAATCCGCCTGCCAGACGGCATCCGACTGGGGAAACTCGCGGATGTCGATCCCCTCGGCGGGGGGCAACTCCAGCTTATCGACAAGGCCGCGCATCCCTTCCAACAACTGGCCGATCGGCTGGGGATCTTCCTCGAATCGGCAGCGAACGCCGATTTTCGACAGCAGTGGTTTCCAGGCCTCCAGGAATTCGCGGCGGCACACGACCAGCGACACGGGCCGCGCCGGCGCGCCATCGACGGGACTGAGAAACGACTGGATCAACTCGTTCCAGACGACCTCTTCGGTTGGCGGCTGATCGATGGGATTGACCGCCCGAATTTCCTGGCCGTCGGGAAAGGCCACGCCAAACAGCCACATCGGTTCCTGATCGCCGGGCAGTTCTTCGCCAAACGGAATCAGGCCCATCTGCCACGTCTCGCGCCGCAATGGAAGCGACAATAAATCGTCGAGTGGAAACCGGCGCGGCACCGCAATCCGCGATGCCTGAGTTTCTCGTTCATTGTCGTTTGCCGGTCGTATTCCTTTACGGTTCACCGTTCGTACTCCTTTACGAATGAGGGGGCAGCCGAGTGACTCATTGTGAGGATAGGGAAAGAGCCATGCGTTTGGCAACTCAACGCCGCATTCGACGTCGCGCTCAACCGCTGGCGGCGGTGCGGGCTTCGGCCAAGACCTTGATCTCCAGGCTCTTCCCAAACACCTTTTCGAACACTTTTTCGTGGGTCTGGACTTCCCACAATTCCAGGTGACAATCCCGCGCGGGCGTCAGTTCGAGCCGGATCGACTTTTTGTCCACCACCCGAAAGGCGGCCTGCGCCACGGCTCCCAAATGGCTGCGGTCCAGACTCTCCGCGATTCTCAGGAAGCAGCAAAGCAAACGCACGACGTGCCGCGCCGTTTTGTTGAGCTCGGCAAATTCCGGGTGTTTGAGTCGCGGAAACGCTTTGTGGTGGAACAGCGCCACCGTCGCGATCAGCGCAATTTCAGTTTGATCGAACCCCAGCAGGTCCGCATTCCGGATCAGGTAGTTGGAATGCGTCCGATGATTCGTGTAGGAGACGAACGTCCCCACGTCATGCAGCAGGCAGGCATGCTCCAGGATCTCGCGCTCCCACTCACCCAGGTGATGCAGCCCCGCCTCGCGCGCCGAATCGAACAGCTCCCACGCCAACCGGACGACGTGCCGCGCATGTGGTTCGTCAAAACCGCAGCGGCGCCCCAGTTCCAGCACGCTCCGCTCGCGAAAGGAGGACTGGTCGAACAGGTGCGGCTCGTCGGAGCGGGTCAGGTAATCGATCGGCAACCCGTCGCGCAGCCCGCGCTCGCTGATCTCGATCTCCCGCAAGTCCAGTTCCTGCATCAGAGTTTCGAGGATTGCCGCCCCGGCGATGATGATGTCGGCCCGCTCGGGATTGATGCCGGGCACCTCGCGGCGGCGCTCCAGGGGGAGCGCGCAGAGTTGCTCGATCATCGCGCGGAGCTGCACGCTGGTCATCACGTCTCCTTTGGCCAGCCCGCGGCGATGGGTCATCCGCATGGCGATCTCACCCAGATTGCAGATCGTCCCTGAGCTTCCCAGCGCCTGTTCAATGCTGAACTGGCGGAGGCGTTGCAGCGTCCGCACCGAGCGCGTCCGGATGTACCGCTGAATCCGCAGGTATTTTTGAGGAGGGACCGGCCCCGTGTCCCCTGACCGAAAGAACATCGTGGTCAGACGGATGGCGCCCAGCTTGAGCGAATCCAAAAAGCGATACTGCTGCTGATCGCCGACGATGACTTCCGTGCTCCCCCCGCCGATGTCGACGAACAGCGTCTGTCGGCCCCCGACATTGGCGCCGCTGGCCACACCCAGGTAGATCAGCCGCGCTTCTTCTTTTCCCGAAATCACGCGCAGGTCGACTTGCGCTACGCGCCGTAAGTGCCGCACAAACGCGCTGCGGTTTTCGGCTTCGCGCGTGGCGGAGGTTGCCACGCAGATCACTTCTCTGGCCCCGCGGGAGCGAGCGATTTCCGCGAATTTGGCGCAGACCATTCCGGCGCGGCGCATGGCTTCCGGCTGTAATTGGTTATGCCGGAATTCGCCTTCTCCCAGCCGGACCGTTTCCTTCTGCTCGCTGAGCACGGTGAACGAGTGATTGGAATGGATGCGGACCAGCAGCAGCCGGACCGAGTTGGTTCCCAGATCAATGAACCCGACCACCTGGTCCCCCTGGGGCAGGCTGTCACTCGTCGCCGCTTCCATAGTCCTTCCCTCCTCCGTGAAGAATTCCGTGGCAGCTCTCAAGCAGGCTTTCCATAGGAGCTGCGGCATTCGCATTGTATCAAGCAACGCACAGGATTCCGAAGCATCCGGCACACCGGGGCCGGCCCCGGCCCTCGTGTGCCGAAATTCCCGAGCAGCCCCTTCAACGTACGTTTCCACATTCGCCAGAATGTGAGTGATGGTTACTGGCCCCAGTGGACCCACGTACTGGCGAACGTGGCTACCGCCAGTCCGCTGAAGCGCTCCGCTCGCTCGCAGTCGAACCCGCGGGCGGTCTACAATGGGTCATGCACCAACTCCCGTCAGCCGCAGCGGACCCGCCCTCGTCACCATCCCCCTCGGCTGTCGAGTCGGGAGGGAGTCGCCGGAGGTTCGAAACGTACCGCGAGAAAGTGCGGCGGAAAGAGCTTCCCAGGGGGAGCATGCATTCGACCACCGACATGCGCCCCGCGCGCGAGCGGGGCCGGTCGGCCGGGCAATTGGTGTGGCAGTTTTTTGGACTCCTCACTCCCTATCGGTGGTCGCTGGCGGCGATTCTTCTGGCATTGACCGTCGCCACGCTGATCGGACTGCTCCCCCCGGCGGGAACGAAATTCATCGTCGATTACGGTTTGAGCGGCCAGCCGCTCCCCCCGGCGGTCGTCCAACGGTTCCCCTCGCTGGCCGACCCCAAATGGCTCTTGCTCATGACGGTGGTCGGAGTCTCCGTCATCTCGCTGGTCAAGATTTTGATCCATGTCTGGGGGCGCTGGCATGCGACGCGGATCTCCAAACAAATTCAGCTAGGGGTGCGGCGGCGGGTGTTTGAGCATGCGGCGCGGCTCCCCTTGCATCGCGTGCAGCAGCTCCGTTCGGGGGGAATGGCGTCGATCCTTCGGGAAGACGGTGGGAGCGTCGGGGAACTCGTGTTCGGGATGCTCTTCAATCCCTGGCGCGCGATCATTCAATTGATCGGCAGCCTGGCGGTCTTGGCCTGGGTCGATTGGACGCTGCTGGCTGGGGCGCTCGTGCTGCTCCCCACGGTGTTCATCACGCATCGCACCTGGATCAACAGCATTCGCCCGCAATTCCGCGCCATTCGCAAACAACGGGAGCTGATCGACGCTTCGGCGACGGAGACCTTTGCCGGAATGCGGATCGTCCGCGCTTTCAGCCGCGAGCAGCGCGAAGCGGCCCGGTTCTCTTCGGAGAACAACCTGATGGCTCGCCAGGAATTGTACGCCTGGTGGTGGATGCGGGTCGTGGAGATCGTGTGGGAGGCGCTGATTCCGATCGCCAGCGCGGCACTCTTGTTTTATGGAGGCTGGCGCGTGTTGGGTGGGCACATGAGCGTGGGTGACCTGATGATGTTCCTGGTTTATCTCCTGATGCTTCTGGAGCCGCTAGCGACGCTGGCGCAAAGCGCCACGCAATTCCAGAACAGTTTGAGCGGCCTGGATCGGGTGTTGGATTTGTTGCAGGAGCCGCTGGAGATGGCGTCCACGCCTGATTCGATCCCCGCCGATCGCCGCCGGGTTGCCGGGGCCGTCGCGTTTGAAAACGTGTCGTTTCAATACCCCGGCACAGAGGTCGCCGCGCTGTCCGACATCAACCTGGCAGTATCGGCCGGACAAACGGTGGCGCTGGTCGGTCCCAGCGGGGCGGGAAAGACGACGCTGTGCAATCTGGTCGCGCGGTTTTACGATCCCACCGCCGGCCGCGTGACGCTGGATGGCCGCGACCTGCGGGACTATGACGTCGCGTCGTTTCGCGCGCTCCTGGGAGTGGTCGAACAGGATGTGTTTCTGTTCGACGGGACGATCGCCCGGAACATCGGCTACGCCCGCCGAGAGGCGACCGACGCGGAGATTCGCGCCGCGGCGGAGGGAGCGCACGCCCTGGAATTCATCGATCGGCTCCCCGACGGCCTGCAGACCGTCATCGGCGAGCGGGGGGTGCGGCTGAGCGGCGGGCAGCGCCAGCGACTGGCGATCGCCCGCGCCATATTGGCCGATCCCAGGCTGCTGATTCTCGATGAAGCGACAAGCAATCTCGATACCGAAAGCGAGCGGTTGATCCAGCAGAGCCTGGGAAAGTTGATGCAGGGGCGGACCTGTTTCGTGATTGCCCACCGGTTGAGTACGATTGCCGCCGCCGATCGGATCGTCGTCATCGAACAGGGACGGATCACTCAAACGGGAACGCACGCCGAACTCATGGCGGAAGGGGGCAAATACCGCAACATGGTGGAGCAGCAGGTCCAAATGACCTTGGGGGGGATGGCCGGGCCTGCGCCGGCGAGTGCCGCTGCGGTCGTGTGAGCGGCCGTACCGAAGTTGCATTCAAGACGTTTCGCGATGATGGCAGTTTGCACCGACTCAGAGAGAGGAGATGCCCGTGGGAATTCAAAGCGTGACTCCCGTGCTCAATGTCTCGAGTGTGGGAGAGAGTCTGGTCTGGTTCGAGAAACTGGGTTGGACGCGAGGATTTACCTGGAATGAAGGGGGACTGATCGGCGAGGGTGCGCAGGCGACGGCGGCAAACGACTACGGACCCGCAGGATTTGGCAGCGTCTGCTCAGGAAAGGGGACGATTTTCCTGTGTTGCGGTGGGCAGGGTTCGCGCGGCACGATCTGGCCCCGATTTCCGGGGGACGACCAGACCGATGGGGTCTGGATGAGCTGGTGGATGGATTCGCCGACCGATGTCGATGCGCTGTACGCAACCGCACAGCGGGAGGGAATGAGTGTAACGTCTCCCCCGACCAATGAACCGTGGGGTGTCCGGGAGTTTCATCTGCGCCACCCGGACGGGCACATGTTTCGCGTGAGTGCCGGGTTGTCGGA
>JBJXGA010000419.1:0-2657 GCA_046152955.1 Planctomycetales bacterium
GTTCCTGCACGCCAGTTCCAGAAATCGGGCGCGACTCCTGCCAGCAAGGGCAACATGTATTCGGGTAACCAAAACACCACGGCGCGTGGAACCTTGTGTCGCCATGCTGTCATTGGGCGCCTCAAAAGCGGCCACTCGGGGGCGCCCCAACACCGGCCCGGGCGGGTGGGGTGAAAGGGGACGGGAAAGGGGGTTCCGAACGGTTGCCGGGGCGCCTCTTTTGCCGGTGGGCGCCTCTGGCCGGTTTTCAGTTCGTCTCGTCAGGGTTGTCGGCTTGAGTTTTCTTGTCGGTTTGGCCGCGTTCCGGGTCGTCTCGCTGGGGACCTCGCAGCCGATAGCTCTTCCCGGTCATCTGGATCACCTCGGAGTGCTGCAAGAGGCGGTCCAGGATCGCCGTGGCCGAGGGGACGTCGCCCACCAGCTTCCCCCAGTCTTCGAGCGGCCGATTGCTCGTCATCAGCGTGCTGCGGACCTCATGCCGCCGCAGGATGATCTCCAGGAGCCATTCTCCCGAGCGTTTCGGCAACTGCTTCATTCCCATATCGTCCAGGATCAGCAGGTCCGGCTTCAGGTAGCGTGCCAGGATCTTGTCGTGACCCTCGTACGCCTCGTCGTGCAGCAGGTCGCGGACCGTGTCGAAGATCGACCGGTACATCACCGTCCAGCCGGCTCGGATCAGACACATCCCGATCGCTTGCGAGATGTGGCTCTTTCCCACGCCCGGCGGCCCGACCAGCAACGCGTCTCGATGCTCGCGCACGAACCGTCCCGTCGCCAGGTCGAAGATCTGCTTCTTCTTGATGCCGCGGTTGAAGTCCCAATCGAAGTCCTCCAGAGTCTTCTGATCGCGGAACCCCGCGGCTTTCGTGGCTCGTTCCATCGCGCGGTGCTCGCGTACCCGCAGCTCGTCCTGCAACAGCAGCTCCAGGAACTCGGCGTGCTCCAGCCGATTCGACGCCGCCTCATGCAGCCGCACGGGAAGCGACTGGGCCAGGCCCGACAGTCGCAGTTGCTTCAGGATCTCGGTCAAGCGCGCATTCATCGTTCTTCTCCAGGGAAATGGGGTTGTGTGGCGCGGTCGCGACGGAACTCGAACAACGTCTCCAGCGAGTAGTCCGAGAGTGGACGAATCACCGGATGCTCCTGCGTAAACTCGAACTGCCGCTGCTTCTGCCCCACCTCGTGCTTCAGCAACTCACGCAGCGTTTTCAGGCGATACGAGCCACTCGCCAGAGCCAGTTCACAGGCGCGTTCGATCGCGTCCGCCGCGTACTGTTTCGTCAGGGACTTCAACCCCACCAGGACCCGTGTCCCTGGCACGCCTCTCGCCTGCACCATCGCGTCGGCCCAATCCCGCGTTTTCGGCCCGATCCGCGACACCTCCTTCAGCAGCGACTGCACTCCTTTTTCGACCGCCGACATCTTTTCCGCGGGGATCGCTCCGGGACACGTCTGGAACCGGCCCGGTGTGGTGATCGCGTGCGAATACAACGCCGTCCAGCGATCGTCGTACAGTCGCAGCAGCCGCGAATCCCACCGCACCCAGACGGTTCGTCCGACGTACTCCGGCGGCGCCGCGTAGTACGCCTTGTCGACCTCCACGTAGCCGTCTCGATGCACGACCCGCTGCGCTTCGTGGAACATCGGGAATCGCGTGGCCGGCAGCGGCTGCAACGCCCCGCGCTCCTGCTCCTCGAACAGCGCCCGCACCTGCTGTTTCGTCGTCCCGTGAATCCGCAGATCGGCCACCTGCGACTCCCACCGCCACAGGTACTCATTCTGTTCTTCCAGACCTGGGAACGATCGGCCGGCGAGGGCGTTGCTCTGCACGTATTTCACCCCTCCTTCGACCTTTCCCTTGTGTCGCGGTGTGTACGGCTTCGTGGGCAGAATCACGGTCCCGTAGTACGCCGCGAACGATTGGAGTTTCGGATGGATCTCCGGGTCGTACCAGTCGGCTTCCAGCACCGCCGCCTTCAGATTGTCGGGCACGATGCGCTCGGGAACGCCGCCAAAGTGACGGAACGCATTCTCCAGGCAGTTGATGAACGTCTCGGTGTTTTGTCGCCACACCACCTCGCTGTAGCCCTTCCGGGAATGCGACAGAATCACGCGGAACACCCAGGGCCGACGCCGTTTGCCGTCGGGACCCACCACCCAGGCTCCCTGGCCAAAGTCCACCTGCGCTTCGACGCCCGGTTCCGTCTCCAGGCGACGAAACGGCAGCGGATGTCGTGCCCCCAGCTTCGCCACGTACCGCCGCACGCTCCAGTATTTCCCCGGGAATCCGTGTTCGCTGGACAGGTCTTGCCAGATCCTCTGAGCCCCCAGGCCGCGGTCCAGCATCTGCACAATCAGCTCGTGATATTCGCTGCACAGGCTGGTTGTGACTCCCGGCCGCTTCGTCTCCGGCATCGGCAGCTTCAGAACCATCTTCAGAGACCCCGAATCGCCTTCCAGCGGGGCGGTCAAAACCACTGAATTCTCCGCGATTTTCTCGGGGGGCGCCTGGGGCCGGTTTTGAATCTCCCGCAGCAGATCGCGGTGAATCCCCAACGGATCGTCCCACAGCGCGAACACTTGCCGCGGCACGGCGTCAAACAGCTCTTTCTGCGAGCAATTCCCGATGGGCGCCTCTGGCCGGTTTTGAAATCCGG
>JBJXGA010000426.1:0-10336 GCA_046152955.1 Planctomycetales bacterium
CCCAGCATGCAATAGAAGCTCCCCGTGGGAGGGAGCAGCCCCAGGTTGGTGGCACTCTCCGTCCAGATCATGCCGTATTTCAAGCCGGCCAGATGTGTCGGCTCGGCCAGATTGGGGAGCGGCCCCATACTGGCGCTGTCGGTCCCCAGTGTCATCACCTTGCGACTGGCGAGGTACTCCATGCAGTCCGGGTCCGGATCGGGCCACGCCGGCGCTTTGGATTCCAGCGCATCGGCGATGAACCGTCTCCCCTCCGGCAGCGGGCGGTAATATTTATCGGTGTAGTCGCTGCGGAACAACACCACGTCTCCCGGCCCCAGCGGGCGGTGCTTCTTTTCCCAGGCGATGACGTGCTCCCGCTTCACCAGCGGGCTGTGCCCCTTGGGAGCCGCATCGAGCAACTCGCGACAATCGATGACGCACGCTTCCCCGCCAAACTGCCAGGCCTGAATCTTGTCGGTGAACAGCCGCCCCATCACCCCCGCATTGGGGAGGTTCGACTCAGGGAGCGGAATCGAATGGGGAGGGACATCGAGCTGAGTTCCGTTGTTCCCGTCGATCACCAGGATTTCGCTGTTGTAGGGACTCAACGGTCCGATCCGCTCGTAGTGATTAATCTGAAACGCGGGCCACCCGGCCGGCCAGGGACCGGGCAATTCCGGCGCCACCAGGAGCGACAAATCGATGAACTTCGAATCGCCTCCCCCCGCAGGATCTGCCGCGGGCACGGACTGGACGTTCATTCCCAGCCATGCCGCGGCGAAAATGACCCCTGCCTGACCACAGGACCGCAGCCATCGTCGCCTGATTGCCACCAAAGTTGCACCTCGCCCTGATCGATGTGGATGTGGACCATCTTCCCGCCAACGCCGCCGTCACCGGAGAAGACTCAGTCGGCTGGCGTACCTGCCCAATGTACCCGCCCAGGAACATTCTGCAACCGTCCGGGCCACCTGACAGCCTCGACCGGAACAGGGTTCGCGACCTATTGACTATTGCGATAGTCTTGTTTATCATTGACATGCCTATTGCAATAGTCACCGGAGCCACGCGTCATGAAATCGCCCGAACCGCTGGGCCAGGTCCAGCTTGAGATTCTGCAGTACATTGCCGACCACCAACCGATTCGCGTCGGCGAAGTGGCGGAGCACTTTGCGCGGACGGCGGGGAAGGCCCGCACGACCGTGCTGACCGTGATGGAACGGCTCCGAGAAAAGGGCTATCTGACCCGCAAGAGACGTGAGGGGGCGTATCAATACTCCCTGCGTCTCCGCCAGAGCGAAGTCCTGGCAGGAGTCGTCCGGCGGTTCGTTGAAAAAACATTGGGAGGTTCGGTCTCTCCGTTTCTCGCGTATCTGGCGGACGCGAACGAACTCTCGGACTCCGAACTCTCGAAGCTGAAGGATCTGGTCCACGACATCGAAAGTCGCCGCGACAATGGGAGCCGACGTTCATGACGATCAACTCGCTGAATGACCTGTCTGCGGCCTGGGGGAGTTTGTTCTGGAACGCCTCCTGGCAGGGGGGGACGGCTTTGCTGCTCGTGCTGATTGCCATCCGTGCGGTGCGCCGGATTCCGGCCAGCGCGCAATGCTGGCTCTGGCGGCTGGCGTTCCTGAAGCTGGTGATCGCCGGAATCGCCATCGCGCCGATCCCGCTCCGCTGGCTCCCCCCGGAGACAGCGGAGCCGGCGAATGTCGCTCCAACCGATCCGGCCGCGCAATGGTTGTCGACTCCTCAAATCACCGACCAGCCCAGTCCCGGACCGCACAATCTGGCGGTGGCAGTTCCGATGGACTCCAAAATTCCTTCGGCTGCTGCGACGCCAGTCGCGACTTCGAGCGCCAGCGCTCGAATCAGTGGTTGGAGCTGCCTGTTCATCGCCTGGATCGCGGGGGTGGCCGCGGGCCTGGTCCACCTTGTGCGGCAGTGGGCCGTGGTGCGTACGATGGTTTCGAACCTGGCGGTCGTAACCGATGACAGGGTGCATCGGTGTGTCATCGAGGGATGTCGACGGATGAATTTGACGCGCCGACCGGAACTGCTCGTCTCAAACGATGCGGGAGGAGTCTGCCTCATCGGCATCGTGCGGCCAGTGATTGTGCTGCCGACTGCGATTCTGAAGATTTGCACTCCCGAGGCGCTGCATGCGGCCATTCTGCATGAATTGGCCCATATCAAACGTCGCGACCTGCTGTGGAATTGGCTGCCGGCGCTGGCGGAGGTGTTGTATTTCTTCCACCCCCTGGTGTGGTTGGCGAGGCGCGATTGGCGTATCGCACAGGAAATCGCTACTGACGAATTGGCGGTGTCAGTCGCACAGGTCGATGGGGCGCAATACGCCGGACTGCTGGTGGAACTGGTCGCCAAGTGTCGCACGACCACGATTCGTACTCATCTGGCCGTCGGGGTCAGTGAAACCTACTCTCAACTCAGTCGAAGGATGAGCGCCATGCTGACATTTCAAGAATCCACGCGTCGTCGTCGAGTCGTCACGGGAATCGTGCTGGGCGCCATTGCCCTTTGCGGACTTGTGCCGTGGAAGTTGACGGCCCGCGAAGCGGCAGCACAAGCCGAAGGCGATGGCGCACGGAGTGTGCCGTCCCCCCTGGCTCCGGCCACGCATGCGAGCGGCCCCCGCGGGACGCAGGAAGCGGTCATTGCCGAAATCGAAAAGCTGGGAGGAGAGGTCATTTATGACGAGAATCGTCCAGGACGACCTGCGATCTCAGTCAGCCTGTTCAAGAGTCAGGTGACCGACGACGGCTTGAAGCACCTAGGCGTCCTGACCGGACTGCGGGCGCTGACGCTCGACGGCACCAACGTCGGCGATGCCGGGTTGATGCATCTTAAAGAACTGACCGGTTTGCAAGCGCTCGACATCAACGTCACCAAGGTCACGGACGAGGGACTGCGGCACCTGAAACTGCTGACGCGCCTGGAACAACTGGGACTCATCAGCACTCGGGTCACCGACAAGGGACTGGCTGAACTCGCAGAGATGACGGCAATGCACATGTTGCTCCTCAGCCAGACCAAAGTGACCGACAATGGCTTGAAGCATTTGCAAAAGATGACCAGGTTGCAAACGCTGCTGCTCGATGGGACGAGGATCAGCGACGCCGGACTGGAGCAAGTCGGCGCGCTGACCAGTCTGCGCGATTTGCGACTCAACGACACACGAATTGGTGATGCCGGGCTAGTGCATCTGAAAGGAATGACCAGCCTGCGAACGCTGGTGCTCAACAGCACTCGCATAACAGATGGGGGGCTGGAGAGTCTGACCGGGCTGACCGAATTGCGGACGCTGACGCTCGAAGACAACAGCGGGCTCACCGCAGAGGGGGTCCAGAAACTGGAAGCGGCACTGCCGAACTGCAAGGTCTCATGGAGCCGATCGAGTCCGGCTCCTGAGCAGAATGGGGAGCTGGCGGCACGAAAGTCTCCACCCGTCCCGACTGCTCCGGAGAAGTCTGTGGAGGGGCTGATCGACGAGTTCACAAACGCCGAATTCGCCTGGCAGCAGGGAGAAGTCGCCCAGAAACTGATCGCGCGAAAAGACAAGGGGATCATCCCCAAAATCGAGCAGCATCTCGACTCGGAGGACCGAGGACGCCGCTGCAACGCCGCATTCGTACTGGCCGGCCTGGAGGACAAACGGGGACTGCCGATTCTCATTCGCGAGCTCGAAGACAAGGAGGCGCGCCCCACTGAGCGAATTCGGTCGGATGGCCGGCCCGATCAGGAAGGGCAGGTCACGCAGGACCGATATTATGCGGCGCTGCTCCTCGGGCGACTGGGGAAACGCGAGGCGGTTCCGGCTCTGATCGAGGCGACATACGACAAGTCCATCAACTATCGGGCGGCGATTTCACTTGGTGAGATCGGCGATCGCAGTGCTGCTCCGGCCCTGCGCCTGATGGCCAAAGACTTTCCAGACGAGCGTCTGTGGGCGGGACATGGCCTGGCGGCGCTCGGCGAATCGGAAGGCTTTGAAATCCTGACTCAATCGGCGCTGACCGATCCCCAGTCAACCAATCGACGGCACGCAGTCGAAGCCCTCGGAAAGTTCGGCAATCCCCAGACGACGCCAACGCTCAAGCAAGCTCTGCAGGATGTCGATGAACAGGTGCGTGCCGCGGCGGCAAAGGCCCTCGACGCCATCCGTGACAAGGAAATCAAGCAGGGGGGCGACGCAGGGGGCAAATCGGAACAGTAAGTTCAGCCGGAAAACCAGCCTGGCCGCCCCGACTCCTGCGTTCTCCATCAAAGATGTCGGCTGTGCGGTGGAGTGACCGGTCGCTTTGAAAATTCACCGGCGACTTCGCGGACATACGTGGGGACCGCATATCCCGGAAGCCGGGCGCGAAGTTCTTCGATGAGCTGCAGTCCCCACGCTTCCGACACCTCAAAGTGCGCCGCCCCTTGCACTCGATCAAGCTGGTGCAGGTAATACGGAATGACTCCCAGATTGACCAGTTCCTCGCACAGTCCGGCAAGGACTGCCACCGTGTCATTGACCCCCCGCAACAAGACGGCCTGGTTCAGCACAGTGACGCCGCCGCGGACCATCCGCTGCAGCGCCGCAGCACAGGGACCGACCAGTTCCTGGGGATGATTGGCGTGTACGACGACGATGGGAGTCGGCCCGGCCGTCGTCAATAAGTCCAAGAGCGCCGGAGTGACCCGTTCGGGAAGGACAATCGGGAGCCGGGTGTGCAGTCGCAGCCTCCGGACGTGGGGGATCCCCGCCACGCGCTGGATCATCGCCGCCAGGCGCTGGTCGGTGAGCATCAGGGGATCGCCGCCACTCAGAATGACCTCGCTGAGGGTCGAGTCGGCCGCGATGGCGCGGAACGCCGGTCCCCAGTCCTCCAGGCGTTTGGGTTCGTCCCCGTAGGGGTAATGCCGGCGGAAACAATAACGGCAATGGACGGCGCAGGCCCCCGTGGCGATCAACAGCGCGCGACCGTGGTACTTTTGGAGCAGGCCGGGAGTCTGCCGGGCCGCCTCATCCGCCACCGGGTCGAGCGTATACCCTGGCGTCTCGATCTCCTCCAAGTCCAGCGGCAACACCTGTCGCAGCAGTGGATCCTCCGGTTCTCCGGGGTGCATCCGGTCCAGGTAACTGCGCGGCACCAGCAGGGGAAACAGTCGCGCAGCCCGGCGCGCCGCCGCGCGGAGCGATTCGGGAAGCCCCAGCCTGTCGATCAGCTCATCGGGATCGCGGATCGCTTCCGCCAGCGCGCGATGCCAGTCGGGGAAGAGGGGCGCCTGGTCGAGGAGCGCGGTCGTCTGGAAAGAACTCACGGAGCACCTGCCGGGCGGAGGGCAGGGGGGCCGTCGCGGTCCGGCGGCGCAACGTCAGGGGGGGCCGCCGCGGTGAGACGGGTTCCCGAAGGGGCGGGGCGGAAACAGCGTCTGGTAAAGAAAAATCGCATTTGCTATGCTTTGGGCCGAATTGGAAAGGCGCGATTCATGCGCTGGTCGTGCGGATCGCGCGCGACACGGAAGCCACAGACATTTGCAGAGGAACACGAGTTCGACCCATGCCACAGATCAATGCCGGAGAATTTCGCAAAGGGATCAAGGTTGTCATTGAAGGGGATCCCTACGACATGCTGGAATGCAATTTCGTCAAACCCGGCAAGGGCCAGGCGCTGTACAAATGCCGCCTGCGGAATCTCCTGAAGAATACCATCATCGACAGAACCTACAAGAGCGGGGATGGGCTGGAAGCGGCCGACGTCCGCAAAGGGGATGCGCAGTTCCTGTACCGCGACAAAGAGCATCTGGTCTTCATGGACCAGGAATCGTTCGAGCAATATTCCGTTCCCCAGGACATCATGGGAGACGGCACGCGGTGGCTGATGGACGGGATGATCTGCAATCTCACCTATTACAACGACGCGGTCATCGAGGTCGTTCCCCCGCCGCACGTCAACATGAAGATCATTTACACCGAACCGGCGGTGCGCGGCAACACTTCGGGCAACATCACCAAGGCGGCGAAAGTCGAGACCGGCGCCGAAATCCAGGTTCCGGCGTTTCTGGAACAGGGAGAGACCGTCCGGATCGACACCCGCACCGGCTCGTATGTCGAGCGGGTTAAGACCTGAACCTGGGGACGCATGGCCCACAATCAAAAACTGTTCATCGAAACGGTCGGCTGTCAGATGAACATGCTCGACAGCGAACTGGTCGTCGCTGCGCTGCGCCATCAGGGGTATGAACTGACCGACGACGTCTCCGCGGCAGATACAGTGCTGTTCAATACGTGCAGCGTCCGCGAGCACGCCGAGCACAAAATCTATAGCGCCCTGGGGCGGCTCAAGCACAGCAAGACCCGCCGCCCCGAACAGGTGATCGGGGTCATCGGCTGCATGGCGCAGAAGGATCAGCAATTGATCTTTCGCCGCGCGCCGCACGTGGACATCGTCGTCGGGACCGGGCAACTGGCCCAAATTCCCGAGTTGCTGGAACAATCGCGGGCCGACCGCGAGCAGCGCCTGGCGGTCAGCCTGGATCGCCGCGACGCCACGCGGCAGGAAGTCAGCGACAGTTTTCAAAGTTACGACCCGCTCCGCGATCCTCAGATGCGGCCGTCGCCGTATCAGGCGTTCGTGCGGATTCAGATCGGCTGCGATAAGTTCTGCACCTACTGCGTGGTGCCGATGACCCGCGGACCGGAGCAGGGGCGTCCCCCGCGGCACATTCTGCAGGAAGTCCGGAAACTGGCGGACGAGGGGGTCAAAGAGGTGACCCTGCTGGGACAGACAGTCAACAGCTACCGCCACGAGGAAGCGGGGCGGACCTGGCGGCTGTCGGACCTGCTGGCGGCAATGCATGACACCCCCGGATTGCAGCGCATTAAGTTCGTCACGAACTTCCCGCGGGACATGAGCGACGACCTGTTGCAGACGGTTCGCGACCTCCCCAAAGTCGCCCGGTATCTGCACGTCCCGGCGCAGTCCGGATGCAATGACGTGCTGAAACGGATGAAACGGGGCTACACTATCGAGGAGTATCGGGAAATGTTCGCCCGGATTCGGGCGACCGTCCCGGACTGCGCCATCTCCAGCGACTTCATCGTCGGCTTCTGCGGAGAATCCGAGGAATCGTTCCAAAAGAGCATGGAGCTGGTGCGCGAGTGCCGTTTCAAGAACAGCTTCATCTTCAAATACAGCCCCCGCGCGGGGACCAAGGCGGACGCCCTGCTGCCGGACGATGTCCCGGAAGAGGTCAAGCGCCGCCGCAACAACGAACTGCTGGATCTGCAAAACGCCATCAGCGAACAGGACAACGTGCCCTTGATCGGCCGGGATTTTGAAGTCCTGGTGGAAGGCCCTAGCAAGGCGGCATTGAAAGAGGCGGCGCGGGAAGGGGAATCGCACTCTGCGCCGCCGGTCCTCGCGATCGTCGGACCAGTGTTGGCCTCCGAATCCTCCGCGGCAAGCGAGGAAACAGCGTCCGAGGAGCCGCACTGGGGACCAACGCAGCTTGTGGGGCGCACGCGTTGCGACCGCATCGTCGTTTTTGACGGCAATCCGCGCCTCGTCGGAAGTCTGGCGCGGGTTCACGTCTACGATTGCACCGCGACGACCCTCATCGGGACGATGGTCACGGGAGAATTCCAACACGGCCCCGTGGGGTTGCTGCCGATTTTGGCGTAGCCTCCCCTCGCGGTCAGGATGCGCCGGAGCCGAGAGTTCCCGACTTGCGTCAGCGACCCAACTCCTGTCGGCGGCGATTTGCATCCCTGCCGCTAATTCGGTCTAATGCCATCACCAGGGGCTTGGTCCATCTGTGTTCATGACATTCAAGAGGGTTTTTATGCGCTCCATTGTTTTCACCGCCGTGGTTTGCAGTTGGCTGTTTGGCACCGCGTCGCTGGCCGGAGATGAATTGCAGTGGCAGCGGATCAAGCTGGATGAGGTCTTTCGCTCCGAAGGGGTGGCGGCGGCCGACGTCAACAAGGACGGCAAAATGGACGTGATCCACGGCCTGGCCTGGTACGAGGCCCCCGACTGGAAAATGCATCCTCTCCGCGAGCAAAAGGATTACAAGGACGGGTCGGCCGGTTACAGCAACAGTTTTGCCAACTTTGCCTATGACCTCAATCGCGACGGCTGGACCGATCTCATCTGCATCGATTTTCCCGGTGAATACTGCTACTGGTTCGAGAATCCCCAGGGACAGCCGGGGCACTGGAAGAAGCACAACATCTGGCACAGCGCGGCCAACGAAACTCCCCAGTTTCTGGACGTGACGGGAGACGGCCGGCCCGAACTGGTGATGGCCTCCGAGCCGGAAGCGATCGTCGGGTATCTGGAGATTCCAGAGGGAGACGCTGTCTACAAGGAGTGGAAGTTCACCGCCGTCAGCAAAGAGAAAACCCCGGTGGGAACGCACCGCTACTACCACGGCCTGGGAGTGGGAGACGTCAACAAGGATGGACGGCAGGACATCATCATCCCGCATGGCTGGTGGGAGGCCCCTCCCAAGGAAGAACTCGGGCGCAGGACGTGGGCGTTTCACGAGCTGGTGCTGACCAAAGATGGCAATCCCGGCTATCTTCCCGCCGCCGACATTTACGTGGACGACCTGGACCTCGACGGCGACCAGGACATCATGATGAGTTCAGCGCACAGCGTGGGAATCTGGTGGTTTGAGAACCAGGGAACCAATGACTTCCCGACATACGATTATCACCTGATCACCGACGTCGTCACGCAGACGCATGCCATGCACTTCGTGGACATGAACGGGGATGGGGTCAAAGACTTGATCACCGGCAAGCGCTGGTGGGCGCACGGTCCCAAAGGAGATCTGGACGCCGATCCCAACGCCGACCCGGTCATGGTCTGGATCGAAATCCGCAAGGCAAAGGGAAAACCCCCGGAATTCACCCCGCACGTCATCGGTGAAAGCACCGGCTCAGGGATGGGAACACAGTTCCTCGTCACCGACTTCGACGGCGACAAACGCCCAGACATCGTCCTGTCGAACAAGAAAGGGACGAATCTTTTGCTGCAGCGGAAGAAATAGTCCTGAGTCCTGAGTCCTGAGATTTGAGGAATGAAAAATGAGAAGTGAAAAGTGCAAAATGCAAAATGAAATTCGCATCTTGCATTTTTCATTTTGCACTGTGCATTTCCTGCCCCCTAATCTCTAGCCCCGCGTCCCCAGCCCCTCCCACCTCCCTTCCAATCGCACGGCTCCGTGTTCAAACCCGGCCCTCGCGAGGACTTCGAAGCCTGCAGCGGAATGGGCTTGGGCGAGGATCCGTTTCCCGGTCGAATCGGCGATTATGGCGGTCACGCGAAAGCCACCCGCGGTGAAGGGGCATTCCCATTGGAATTGGAACTGGCGAGTCCCTTGGACTCGCCCGGTGTGGAAGCCGGCGGACTCCGTACTGGCCAGGCCCAGGTACAATCCATCCTCGCGATAGATGCCAAACGAGATGACCGGACGATCCACTTCCGCCGCGGTTCGACAGCAAACGCGCAGGGTGATCGCCTCGCCGGTGTGAAACTGCATCTGCTCGCGTCCTGATTCTCCGAGCACATCGACCGCCGTAATTTCGACGGGGTTGGCGGCTATGGCAGCGATCGGGTCGTCCTGCCCGGCGGGGAGTTGCCCGGCGGGCGGGGTGTCGTGCAAATAGGCGTCGATCGTCTGCTGGATCGGTCCATCGGCGGCCACTCGGCCGTGCCGCAGGAGGATGCCCCGCTGACAGACGCGCGTCAGGTCCGAAAGATGATGCGACACGACGATCAGCGTCACTCCTGTTTGGGCCAGTTCGCGGATCCGCGCCGCGCTGCGGCGCTGAAAGGACAGATCCCCAACCCCCATCACTTCATCCAGCAGCAGGATGTCCGGTTCGAGCGCCATGGCGATGCTGAACGCCAGCCGGAGCCGCATGCCGAATGAGAATTGTGAGACCGGCGCATAAACGAAATCCTCCAGTTCGGCAAAGGCGAAGATCTGGTCCAGTTTCCGGTCCACCTCGCGGCGCGTCATTCCCAACAATTGCGCGTTGAGATAGGTGTTGTGGTACGCGGAGAGTTCGTCGTAAAACCCGCTCCCCAGATCGAGAACCCCGGCGATTCGACCCCCGGTGGCGACCGTCCCCCTGGTCGCGGCCGTGATCCCGGTGAGGATGCGCAGGAGCGTGCTTTTTCCGGTCCCATTGGGGCCGATCAACCCGACGCATTCCCCCGGCGCAATCGTCAACGACACCTCATCGAGCGCCGTCAGGAGGCGTCCTCGATCCGGCCCGCGCACCAGCGCCGGCCAGGCCCCCCAGGAAAACACGCGCCGGGGCTCCCCCCGC
>JBJXGA010000442.1:0-9879 GCA_046152955.1 Planctomycetales bacterium
GCCAGAATGTGGGTGATCGCTGCTCCCCCCACGTTCTGGCGAACGTGGCTACCGCCGTCGGAAACTCTCCGCGTCTCCGCGTCTCCGCGTGAACAATCGTCTTGGGTTGCAGTCCCAGGCCGCGCCGTGCTCTCAGGCGACACCTGGCCCAGTCGCGCGAATCGACGGTGGGCGTGCCCAAATTCCCTGGCATCCCTTCCGACGTAGCCACATTCGCCAGAATGTGGGTGATCGCTGCTCCCCCCACGTTCTGGCGAACGTGGCTACCGCCGTCGGAAACTCCCCGCGCCTCCGCGTGAACAATCGTCTTGGGTTGCAGCCGCTGGCCGCGCGGTGCTCTCAGGCGACACCTGGCCCAGTCGCGCGAATCGACTGTGTACGTGCCCAAATTCCCTGGCCGTCCTTCCGACGTAGCCACATTCGCCAGAATGTGGGTGATCGCTGCTCCGCCCACGTTCTGGCGAACGTGGCTACCGCCAGGATTCACGGGCACACCCTCGACGGTTCGATTCGACTCGGAGCCTGGAGTCGGATGGTCGCTGAAGGTAAGATCGAATGATCCCGAACCATCCTACCCACCACTGATGTCCAACAACTCAGTGCCATTGCGCGCACCAGCCGACCATTCATTACAGCCCATGTCAACACGCGCTCAAGACCAAGCGATGAAACGGTCCTTGCCACTCGCACGATGGGGGATGCCAGTAGCAATCGCGGTCCTGTTGTCGCTGGATGGCTCGGCTGTCCAGGCTGGTTCCCCCAGCTTCGCCGCCGATGTGCGGCCGATCCTCTCCCAATACTGCTTCAAGTGCCACGGGCCCGACGACAATAACCGTCGCGGCGGGGTGCGACTCGACCAACCGGAATCGGCCAGCGCCGCCAGCGAATCGGGCACGCGGCCGATCGTCCCCGGCGACGTTGCAGCCAGTGAGCTGATCCGCCGGATTCATGCGGACGATCCCGACGAAGTGATGCCCCCCGCGTCGACCAAGATGAAGTTGACCCGCGCGCAGAAGGAGATTCTGGAACGGTGGATCGCCGACGGCGCCAAGTACGAAGCGCACTGGGCGTTCGTCCCCCCACAAGCCTCCCCCGCTCCGATTGCCGACGATCCCAGGTGGAACGCACACCCAATCGATCGATTCGCCCTGGCGAAACTCAAGGAGAAGGGACTGGCTCCCAATCCTCCGGCCGATCCCTACGAGGCCATTCGCCGGGTCTATTTCGACCTGATCGGCTTGCCCCCGACGGTCGAGGCGGCCGACGCTTTCGCCGCCGATCCCAGCGACGCCGCGTATGAGAAACTCGTCGACGACTTGCTCGCCCACCCCGGCTACGGGGAACGCTGGGCCCGCAAGTGGCTCGACCTGGCCCGTTACGCCGACACCAACGGCTACGAGAAGGACAAACCGCGGACGATCTGGCCCTATCGGGATTGGGTGATCGACGCCCTGCAAAACGACATGCCCTTCAATCAATTCACGATCGAGCAACTCGCTGGCGACATGCTGCCAGGGGCGACTCTGTCGCAACGCATCGCCACCGGCTTTCACCGCAACACGATGCTCAACGAAGAAGGAGGGATCGACCCGCTCGAGTTTCGCTTCCACGCGATGACCGACCGGGTCGGGACGACCGGCACGGTGTGGCTGGGGTTGACGCTCATGTGCGCCCAATGCCACACGCACAAGTACGATCCAATCCCGCAGACCGAGTACTTCGGCGTCATGGCGCTGCTGGACAACGCCGACGAGCCGGAACTGCCGATCCCCGATCCCCAAGTCGAAGCGAAACGTCCCGAGATCGAAAAGCGCATTGCCGAGTTGACCCGCGGGCTGGCGGATCGCTTTCCTGTCGCCGTCGACGTCGAGTGGAGCGTGGCGACAGGTGAAACGAAAACCGAATCGGGCGTCGCGGTAGTCCAGAGCGAGGACGGGGCGATTCTTGTCAAAGGCCCCCCCGCCGAGGTGGATCGCTACGTCGCCACACTTTCGGCGAAGGCCGGCACGTGGACGGCATTGCGGCTCCAGGCCCTGGCCGATCCCCAGCTTCCCGGAAAAGGCCCAGGGCTCACCCCCCACGGCAACTTCGTCGTGACGGAGTTGTCGGCCAGGGTTGTCGCTGATGGCCAGCCCGATCGCGAAATCAAAATCGCCGACGCCACGGCTGACTTTGCCCAAGACCAGTTTCCCGCGGCTCACATGCTCGATGGCAAACAGAACACCGGTTGGGCGATCCACGGGCCAGGCGAGTGGAATGTCAATCGCACGGCGACGTTCCGTTTCGCCGAGCCACTAAAACTCGAAGGGAGCGAAAGACTCGTGGTCGCGATCGACCAGCGCTACGGCGGCAAGCATCTTTTGGGCAAGTTCCGCCTGTCGCTCGGCAAGTCGGTCGATTCGGCCGTCCCTGTGGCACAGCGCCGAAACGAGGCGATCGACCGCGCGTTCGCCCAGTGGGTCGCCGCCGAATCTCCCAAGGCCGGCCACTGGCGCGTCCCGCAAGTCGCTTCGGCCAAGAGCAACCTGCCGCTCCTCACGATCCAAGACGATCAATCGGTGCTGGCCACCGGCGACTTCACCAAGAGCGACCTGTACGAAATCTCCCTGGCCGACGTGCCGGCGGGAGTCACCGCCTTGCGGCTGGAGGCGATCCCCGACGAGCGTCTCCCGCGCGGCGGGCCGGGGGCCGTGTACTACGAAGGCCCCCACGGCGACTTCTACCTGAGCGAGGTCAACGTCATCGCCGGCGGAAAGGCCGCCAGGATCGTCGAGGGAACCCAGTCGTTCGCTAACGGTGGTCACGTGGCGGCCAAGTGCTTCGACGGCGACCAACAGTCCGGCTGGTCGATCGACGGAGGTCAAGGCCGACGGCATGTCGCCGTATTCAAGTTCGCCGAGCCGACACCAGCGGCCGGCCCGATGAACATTCAGATGCTGTGCGAACGCTATTATGCCCCTGGCATGGGGCGGTTCCGCTGGTCCTATACGACCGAGGCGAACGTCGGCCCCGCGACCGACATGCCCGAACCGGTCGCCGCCGTGCTCCGCCAGCCGACGGAGCAATGGTCAACCGATGAGCGGACGGTCGCCTTCGAGCGGTTCCTGCAAACGACCCCCGAGCTCCAAGCGGCTCGCCAGGAAATTGACTCCCTCCGGGCGTCGCTCGCCGCGCGAACGACCACCCTGGCGATGCGCGAACGCCCATCCGACAATCCCCGGCCAACCTTCCGCCGTCATCGCGGCGAATACTTGCAACCGCAAGAGCAAATCGCCCCTGCCTCGCCGGCGTTCCTCACGACGGCCGGCAACCCATCCCCCAGGAACCGGCTGGAGTTCGCCCGCTGGCTTGTGTCGCCGGCCAATCCGCTGACGGCGCGCGTGACGGCCAATCGGGCCTGGGAGTCCTTCTTTGGCCGCGGTCTGGTTCGCACGAGCCAGGACTTTGGTTACCAGGGGGAACAGCCGACCCATCCGGAATTGCTCGACCACCTGGCGCTGCAATTCGTTCGCAACGGTTGGTCGCAGAAGAAACTCCACAAGTCGATCGTGATGAGCCGCGTTTATCGCCAGTCGGCGGTCGTGCGACCGGAAGCCGCCGAACGGGATCCCGACAATCGATGGCTCTCGCGCGGGCCGCGCACGCGACTCGAAGCCGAACAACTGCGCGACGGTGCGCTGGCGATCGCCGGTTTGCTGTCGAGCAAGCGCGGCGGACCGAGCGTCTTTCCGCCGCAGCCCGCGAGCATCACCACCGAGGGAGCCTACGGAGCCTTCGCCTGGAACGCCAGCCCCGGCGAGGATCGGTGGCGCCGCAGCCTCTACACGTTCACCAAGCGGACGACCCCCTTCGCGTTTCTCGCGACCTTCGACGCCCCCAGCGGAGAAGCCTGCGTCGCCCGCCGCGAGTCGACGAACACCCCGCTGCAAGCCTTGTCGCTGTTGAACGACGTCTCGATGATCGAGGCCGCCCGCGCCCTGGGGCGATGGGCCAAAGAGCATTCGCCCGACGACTCCGTTCGAGCGACGGCGATCCTCCGTCGGACAACGACCCGTCCTCCCACGCCGCGAGAGGTCGCAGCGATCGTCGCCTACGCCAGGCGGCAACGCGAGCGGATCGCCGCCGGTGAACTCCCCTCCGCCAGGATCGTCGGCGACACGGCCGCCTCCCCCGAGGCGGCCGCCGAACAGGCGGTGTGGACGCTGGTTGCCCGCGTCGCCTTGAATCTCGACGAAGCGATTGTCAAATAGCGCATCGGGCCGAACTCGAACCCCATCCAAGGAATCGCCGGAAGAAATCGACCATGACCCCTCTCCCCCCAACCGCCGTGGCCCGTCGGCACTTTCTGCACGAGTGCGGAGTCGGCCTGGGCAAGGCGGCGCTCGCCGGACTTCTGGCCGGCTCGGTCACGAACCCCGTCCGTGCCGCCGAGCGGACCGATCCCCTGGCCCCCAAGATGCCCCATTTCCCCCCGAAGGCCAAGCGGGTGATCCACTTGTTCATGTCGGGGGCGCCCAGCCAGCTCGACCTGTTCGACCACAAGCCCGAGTTGAAAAAACTCGAAGGCAAACCGTTGCCCCCGTCGGTCATCATGGGGCAGCGCTACGCCTTCATTCGTCCCGACGCGGCCGTGATGGGTCCGCGGTGTGATTTCGCTCGGCACGGCGCCTGCGGAATGGAACTCTCCGTGGCGTTCCAGCATCTGCCGAAGATCGCCGACGAGATCACGCTGATCCGCTCCGTCCGCACCGACCAGTTCAACCATGCCCCGGCGCAAATCTTCCTGAACACCGGGTTCTCGCAGCCGGGCCGGCCGAGCCTGGGGAGTTGGGCGCTGTACGGCCTGGGCGCTCAAACCCAGGAATTGCCCGCGTTCGTCGTGATGTCTACCGGCACGGGGATCAGCGGCGGAGCGGCGAATTGGTCCGGCGGGTTCCTGCCGACATTCTACGGCGGCGTTCGCCTGCGAAACCAGGGAGATCCGATTCTCAACGTCACCAGTCCCGATGGGATCGACGCCGCGGCCCAGCGCGACGCCTTGGATACGATCGGACAATTGAACCGGGAGCGCCTGAAGGCGCTGGCCGATCCGGAGATCGCCTCGCGGATCGCCAGCTACGAAATGGCCTTCCGGCTGCAAACCAGCGCACCCGAACTGATGGACCTCAGAAGCGAAACGGCCCAGACGCTGGCGCTGTATGGCTGCGATCCGGACAAGCCGTCGTTCGCCCGTGCAGCCCTGTTGGCGCGGCGGATGATCGAGCGGGGGGTCCGTTTCGTCAACATCTATCACGAAGGCTGGGACGCACACAGCGATGTCGTCGGCAACCACAAGGGCAACCTGGCGCAGACCGAACAGGCGACCGTGGCGCTCGTCCTGGACCTCAAGCGGCTGGGTTTGCTGAACGACACCCTGGTGATCTGGGGAGGCGAATTCGGCCGGACTCCGATGGTCGAGACGAACGCCCTGCTGGGCCGCTCGCAAGGGCGCGACCATCACCCCCAAGCCTACTCGATGTGGCTGGCCGGCGGCGGGGTCAAAGCCGGCTATCAGCACGGCAAGACCGACGACCTGGGCTTCCACGTCGCCGAGGATCCGGTTCACATCCACGACTTGCAGGCGACGATCCTCCACTTGCTGGGCTTCGACCACGAACGCCTGACCTACCGCCACGCGGGGCGGGACTTCCGGCTGACCGACGTGCATGGGCATGTAGTGGAGAAGGTGTTGGCGTAAAGTGACAATCCACCCCCTCCCGCCACGACGATGATCACGCCTCCATCTCAGCGAATCGGTATTGTCACCAGTGCCGCCGAAAAGCTGACCGACAAACCAAAAACACTTTTGAGAAGGAGCGGTGATGAACTCTAGCATTTTTCAGGGCTGTGTCCCGGCTCTGATGACCCCCTGTCTCCCTGATCGCACGCCGAACTACCCGGCTCTGGTGAAGAAGGGGCTGGCGCTGATGTCGGCCGGCATGCAGGCCATTGTCTACTGCGGCTCGATGGGAGACTGGCCATTGCTGACAGATGAGCAGCGACAGGAGGGGGTCCGCCGACTGACCGAGGCTGGCGTCCCGGTCATCGTGGGAACGGGGGCTCAGAGTCCCGCGCGCGCCGCCGCTCATGCCGCCCACGCGCAGCGCGTCGGCGCCCAGGGATTGATGGTCATTCCGCGCCTCATGTCGCGAGGCACCTCACCGGCAGCGCAGCGCGCACACTTTGCGGGCATCCTGGCCGCGGCTCCCCATCTCCCCGCCGTGATTTACAACAGCCCCTACTATGGATTCGAGACGAAAGCGGACCTGTTTTTTGATCTCCGCCGCGAGTTTCCCAATCTGGTCGGCTTCAAGGAATTCGGCGGCGCGGATTCGCTGAGCTATGCCGCCGAGCACATCACGCACGCGGATCGCAACGTCCTCTTGATGGTAGGCGTGGATACGCAAGTCTGTCATGGCTTCATCCGCTGCGGCGCGGTGGGGGCGATCACCGGCATCGGCAACTGCCTGCCGCGCGAAGTCCTGCGCCTCATGGAACTCTGCAAGCAGGCCGCCGCCGGCGACGTCGAAGCCCGCCGACTGGCGCGCGAACTGGAAGCCGCCCTCATCGAACTGTCCCGATTTGACGAAGGACCGGACCTGGTGCTGTATTACAAATACCTGCTCGTGCTGCTGGGAGACCACGATTATGAGTTGCACTTCAACGCATCCGATCAGCTCTCCCCAAGCCAACAGCACTTTGCCCAGTCGCAATTGAAGCTCTTCCAGCAATGGTGGAACAACTGGCCGGGATAGTCGTAGCAGTCAGGTAACGCGAATCACGACGAACTGTCGGCTCCCCACCGGCCCTGTGCCGGTGGAAGCCCTGACTGACAGCTACCTGCGCCATTCACCCCCCCGTGTCCCGCGCACCTGACCCTCTGCCCCCCTCCCCGCCGCAGCGCAGATTTGTCGCGCGCATCGACGTTTGTCGCGGCGGGGAGGGGGGCAGAGGTTCTCCACGTGAGGCTTCTTGCAGTCAGGCCGACGAATCATTGAAGTCCCCTAAACCGCGTGATTCCAGTTGATCGACTTGGTAAACTGACTCGAAGGAGGTGACGGGTAACGAGTACCGGGCAGAAGCTCGACCGGCAATCCGATAGACCACTAATGGCGTACGTAGCCCGCCGGTCAGGTTGAATTTTTTCGACAGGGGTTAGTCATGCGTATTCCCGGAGAGCGAATCAAGCGGATACGGCTGATTCAAACCGAGAAGTATGTGATTGCGGTGGAGGTCGAGATGGTGATCCCTGTCGATGACCCGAGTGAGCCGTGCTACGAATCGGAGACAATTCAGCTCTTGCGAGAGATCAAGCAACACGCCGAGCAGGAAGACCTCGCGTGGCTGACCAGACGAGGCAAGGTCTATGCGGCCGTGGAAGCTGCATGAAAGAGATGGTCTCGAAATGCATTCCCGGAGCGTCAGCCAAGCGATGGCCTCGGTCGCTCGGCAAAAGTGCTTCGATCTGAATCGAAACCAGGCAGAGGAAATCTGAAATTTCTGGTCCAACCCGCCCCCATCCGCCTCGCGCGGATGGAGCGAAAGATTTGCAGGCTAGAACGGCGCCCCATCAAGAATGATCCCACATGGAGAACCGCTCCCCCTCCCCGCCGCAGTCAACGCTGGTGCGCGAGAAAACGCTATGCCGCGGCGGGGAGGGGGGAACGGTTCATGAGCGCGGGAAACAGCGTTTCAGGCGTGCATGTAGCTGCCAGGCATGCCTCCGCTGGCACAAGGCCAGTGGAGGGCTGGCGACTCATGAAGAGATCCCTTCTCGTCGTTCCAGCGGAACAATTCCCGGATCAATTCGCCTCATCGCCGCTTCAGACGTTTGCGCGGGCCATTCCCAGACGCTGGTCGTGATGCCAAGTGCCAGGAAGCACAAATACGGTCCGGGAAAAGTATGTCGCCGCCTGTTCCTCGACGAAAAGTTCACGGGGTGTCGTCATCGTTGAACTCTCCGCAGACTGCCGGATGGAATGTGCATCGAACGCGTCCATTTTGTGACGAAATACGGACACGCCTCACCGAACACGTCCAAAGCGGGTACATATCAGGAACGACATGTCCAAAAAAACAAAAAAAATGGACACATCGCCCCCAATCTGTCCAGTCGCGACCCATATTAGCCCCTCAAAACGTCCAAAAGTTCGGGAAGCGTTCAGCGGAGCAAGGAAGAAAAACTGAATGGATCATCGACACGCAGTGCCCGCGCGAACGCGACACCGATTGGAATGACCCAAAATGGAGAATCGTCGTCAAACGGAGCAGGAAACTCCTTGAAGAGGGGGTCAGAATGCCCGGACATATTGAAAAGAGTCTTCGCACAGATCTCTTCGAAACTGTATTGGCTTTGCAGCAGTTCGTCCCGGGCACCGATTGCCTGCAGGGTCTTGCCTCGAATTCGTTCAAACAGTGCGTGGGCGTATCGCCACTGCTGGTCGTCCGATGCCATTTTGCTCAATTCGCAAAGCGTCGACTTATCCTGGCATCGAGGCAAGAAGAATTGTACCATTTCTTGGATTGCCGCTGCTGTCGAATCTGCGGAAGGCATGCCGTAAGCCTACCGCCGGTGGCTACCGGATTCAATCCCAGACAGATGCCGGCGATCGGGCCGTGGGAAATCCACTAAGTAAGGGTTGCCGAATTCATAGGGCGGCTGGGTCTTGGCGAGTTTGAGGAGTCCGACGAGTTCTTCGAAGGGATCGATCGGGAGGAAGAGGCGGTACCGAAGTTTCCAAAGAAGCCGCCCATCGTCGAACAACTCAATCGCGCGAGCGTGGCGGCCGGAGTCGGAGAGCCTTTCCACAATGATCGGAATTTGGCTACCCGCAGGTTGTGTGGTACAGGCCGTCAGTCCCAACATATTGTCGAAAGTCGTGGAAGTGCGTCGCTCGTCATATTTTGGAAATAGAACGACGGCACCCCATGGCAGGTTTGGGTTCCGGCGATGATCCAGGTGGTTTCACTGCCGTCAGGTCGTTGAATTGTCGCCAACTTTCCTCCTGCGCCGGCCGTATCGTCGGATTCAGCCGGGTCGAGAATGGCATGAATACCGTCGCCAGTGAACGGAACCTGCAGGCCTTGGACGTGCTGCCGCAGCGTATCCGTTATCTGAATCGTGTCAATCACTCGGGCGCCCGCCATGCTGGTCAGCCTATCGGGGAGTGAGGATTGACCATGACATTCTCCACTTTGTGCTTACGTTGGACATATGATACAGCGTCACCACCCCCGAGACCTTCAATGATCGACCACTCTGCTGCCCCCCATTGGCCTTGTGCCAGTGGAGGCGATGCCTGGCTGCTACTTGGCGCCTTTTCCCCTCCGTTTCCCGCGCTCCTGAACCTCTGCCCCCCTCCCCGCCGCGACAAATGTTGATACGCGCGACGAAGCGGCGTTGCGGCGGGGAGGGGGGCAGAGGTTCTCCACGTGGGACAATTGTCGATGGGACTTTGTTCTAGCCTGAAAATCTTTCGCTCCAACGGCACGAGACCGATGGGGGCGGGTCGGATCAGATACCGCGGCATCCCGTCCGAGTCCCAGACGCTGGTCGTGATGGCCCCGGCCGGCGCCACTTCCCGACGCAGCATCCCGTCCACATTGTACGTATACGTCGTCCGACCGGTCGAGGCCTGGCTGATCACCATCCGGTTGGCTGCGTCGTACGTCGATGTCGTCCGGCTGCCGCCATCATTCTTCACCAGCCGGTTCCCCGCCGCGTCGTAGGTATGCGTGACCACGAAGGAGTTGGTCCCGGTCCGGTGTTCCCGCGTCAACGGGTACGTCGTGTCGTAGGTCCAGGTCGCCCGGTCCACCGCCGTCGGGTTCAGGGCCGAG
>JBJXGA010000445.1:0-2702 GCA_046152955.1 Planctomycetales bacterium
CAGCAGCGCCGGTATGTGCCGCGGGTGATGGCTGAAATCGGCGTCGAGGTTGAGCAACAGGTCGTAGTTGTTCTCGATGGCAAAGCGAAACCCGGCCAGGGCCGCCGTTCCCAGCCCCAGCTTTCCGGGACGATGCAGCACATGCACCCGCGCCTCGCGGCCCGACCATTCCTCCGCCAGAGCGCCGGTTCCGTCGGGAGAGTTGTCGTCAATCACCAGAATGTCGGCGTGTGCCGCAAAGTTCCAGATCTCCTGGATCAGGGGGGCCAGGTTGTCGCGCTCGTTGTAGGTGCAAAGGGTGACCAGCAGTCGCTCAGCGGCCATTGCGCTCCGAGCCCCGCGGCGCCTCCTGGGGGGGGAACCTGGAACCAGCCACCTGACGCACTCCTCCGCGTCGCGCCGCTTGCGGTCGCGGGAGGGGCGGGGCATCCTCATCCAAGTCGCCGGCATCCCCTGGGTCGGGTGGAATGGCTCCGGCGTTCCCCACCGCGGCGGCAGGCTGCGCTCCGGGGGGGGCCAGAAACGCGCGGACATGCGCGGGGCTGCCTGCCAACAGATCCGCCGTTTCGAAAATCGTCTGGGACTTGTCTCGATCCTCATTGAAATGCAGCAGGACTCCCATCAGGAACAAACGATCGGGATCCCGCACATCTTCCTTGACCCACGCTGCTGTTTTGAAGAGCACGGAGTTCTTGGACAGAACATGCTCGGCCCCAAACAGATCGTCGAGCCGGTCGCCATGGACCGGCCATTGCGGGTCCAGTCGGACGAGCCGCTTCAGCTCGTCCGCCGCCTGGTCGTATTCCGCCAGGGCGGCCAGGGAAATTGCCAATCGAAACCGTGGCTCAGGTCGATCCGCCGCCGCCGCCGAGGCCTGTTTGTACCGGGCGTACGCTTGCAGATAGTTTTGCTTCACAAACCATTCATCCCCCTGCGCCTGCAGGCGGATACTCTTGCGCTTGGCTTCCGCGGAGGCCGGTTTGATAAAAATCGGCGGGTCCGCCTGCGGAGGCTGATTCGGCGCCGCCGCGCCTCGCTTGGCGCCACGCGGTTTGGGCATCCACTCCTGGATGGCCGGGTTGTCGGCGCCAGGGTTGGGACCAATGATCACCGGCTGCGGCTGGATGATGATCGGAGCCATCTGGGGATACGCATAGACCGGGCCGTATCCGGCATAGCCCAGCGTGGAATAACCGTAGGGCCAGCCATACAGCCCCCCGACTGGCCCATTGAAATAGGTCAGGCCGCCGCCAATGCCGCCGAATCCAAAGCTGGAATAGCCGAAGCTGCTGTAACCGAATGCCGGGAATCCGAATCCGCCAAAACCGAAGCCTCCCCAGCCTCCTCCCCAGCCTCCTCCCCAGCCGATGCCCCCGCAACCCCAGCCGCCATGACCAAAGTTGCGCCATTGATATCGTCCGGCGGAAACAGGAGACGCACACAAGAACATCACCACCATCGCGCACCCGCAGATGCGACTGAACTTGCGCATGGCTCGTCTCCCTATTCGCCCGCGACCAAATGGCATCCTTGAACCGCCCCCCGCCTGATAGCAATTATCGGCGTGTTGCGCGCCAACGTCAAGAACACGAAATTGAAAACCGTTTGCCAGTCACTTGCCGGCCTTCAATTGCAGGGCAAAAAAGTCGTACCCCTCGCGCAAAGTTCGTTCCAGGTCTTTTCCGCCCCAGCCGTGGTTGGCCCCCACCAGCAGTTCCACGCGACCGGGGACTTTGGCGGCAGTCAGTGCTTTGGCCATCGTGAACGCCTGGTCGTAGGGGACCAGAACGTCTTCGGTCCCCTGAAACAGGAGCATGGGGGCATCGCCGGCGTTGACATAAGTCAGGGGGGAGGCGCGCCGGTACGCGTCCTCTCTTTCCTGCCTGGTGCCGCCAATAAAGTTCTTGACGATATTTTGCGAAACCTCCGGGTATTCCCCGAGCAGGTCGACCGGTCCAAAGTACGCCACCACCGCCTGCACCTTGCTCGACTGGTCAGACCAGCCTCCGGCCCCTTCCAATCCATCCTCTTTGTCCATGACCCCCAGCATCATCGCCAGATGAGCCCCCGCCGAAAAGCCGATCGCTCCAATATGGCTCGGGTCCAACTCCAATTCCGCGGCGTGCGCCCGCATCCAGCGAACGGCGCACTTCACATCTTCGACCTGCGCCGGAAACCGATCCTGAGGGGCCAACCGATACCCCACCGAGACCGCGACGTAACCCAGGTTCGCTGCGTCACGCAGCGGTTGCTTCAGGTCGTCCTTTTTGCCCCCCGCCCAACCTCCGCCGTGGATGAACATCAATCCCGGTCGCACGCTCCCCTGCCCCGTCGGCCGCGCCAGGTGCAGCGTCAATTTCTTCCCCCCGCCTGTCCCATATTCCACCTCGTCCCGAAATTCAATTCCCGCCGGGACCGACGCGGCGGCAGTTTTTGCCGGTGCCTTGTTCTTGCGGGTGAATTGCCCGCCGCGCACTTTCATCGCCAGACTGTAGACCTGTTTCGAACAGGTCAAAAGCAACGACCTTCCGTCCTCTCCTCCAAAGCCCACGTTCGAGCAAAACTCGGGGACGGGAATCAATCCCAGCGCCGTGCCAAACTTGTCGACGACCCACACGCCTCCGCTCCCGGAGAGATACAGATTCCCGTGCTCATCGATGCTCATCCCGTCGGGCGCCTGCCGCTTGTCCATCGGCACCGGG
>JBJXGA010000329.1:0-29504 GCA_046152955.1 Planctomycetales bacterium
TGGCCGTCGCGGTTCGGACGAATCTCGATGGGCGTGGCGACTGGATGCGACATATCTTGATTTTACCCGAACTGAGTGGTTCCGGGCAATCATTCCCACAATTCTCGCTCTGACTCCCGCTTCAGGAGTCGGACGGCATCTTCGTCGAGCAGGAATCCCGCGTCGATGAGCGACAGCGATGCGTCCGCCAGACGGGCCAGGTAGTCCGCTCGGGTGGGATACCGCTCGCGAACCGCTGGCCGCGGATCGCCGGACTGCTGGCGCGCCTCGTGCGTTACGGCGAATGGCAAATACGAACCGGCCCAGCGACCCAAGGCTCCTTCGGCCCCCGCCGATGCCGAACGGGTGTTCCAGCCGGTGAAGGTGGCAATCGGCACCGCCACCTCCGGCAAACGGATCCCCGCCAGTTCGTTGCCGTCCGCATCCACTGCCGGAACGAGCGTTCGATACGGATTGCCCACGTGCGGCGGAATCACATCCGCGATCCCTTCGCTGCGAAACCGGGGACCGAAATCAAGCCGCAAAGGACTGTACATCGCGCGGGGCCAATACACTCCTGGAATCGACGGCGCGAGCCGCCGATACGCTTCCAGTGGAATCAGCGTGCCATCGACGATCCGCGGGTGGCGGCTCGGGGGAGGTTCCTCCCCCGTCGTGACCCAGGCATCCAATCGCCGCAACAGCGCCCGGAGCACGGGACGATGATCCAATACATTCACCGGATTCTGATAGATTCCGGGATCGGACGAAGACGAGACGCCGTGCTGCGCTCCGGCGATGACGTACAACCTGACGAAGGGATCGAGCCCCACGTCAACCTCTCCCTCCACGTCGGTGTGCAGGAGCGAAGCCGCGCGGCTCCAATACTCGGTGGAGGTCTCGGTGAAGAAGAGGCGCGGCGTCGAACCTTGCCTTCGGGGGCGATCCAGGATCGACCCCCGTTCCCCGGTCTGCGGATCTTCCTGAGGGAGCGAGGTGAATGGAAACAGATCCGAGGGGGAGAGATTGTCTTCGTGCTGGCTGCCGTGCCGCGTCGTCTGAGCAAAGCGGTGATTGAAATAACCGCGCCCACCTCCCCCCACGTGCGCGATCGCTCCGTCGAAAACCATTTTGCCGCGCTCGTCGAGATTGAATCCCTCAAACACGAAGTGCTGAATGAACCGGCCGGATTGTGAGATGCCGAAGACATAAGCGCGCTCCACACACCCCGCGAGCGGATTCCCCTCCTCGGCCGCATTTTTGGGAGCCGACCGCAGGAAACTGACGACGTCGCGAACCGCCGCGAACCCCAGGCCGGTGACGCGCGGATCGCGCGCCGTGTAGACCAACTCATACAACCAGCCGGGGCGAAAGCCTTCCTGGATATAGAGCTGTCGGGGATCGTCGATCGGCTGCCCCTGTTCTTCCCTGGCGAAGCGCCACGCCGCGCGCGGAACTTCCTGCGCCGGATGGTCGCGGGAGGGGCGTATCGTCAACACCGCCTCGGTTTGATCGAGGCTGACCGCCGGATAAGGGTCGGAATTACCCCAATACAATGGCTGGCTGTAGCTCTTTTCATTGACGCAAATCTCCGCGTGGACGCGCCCCGTGATCGGCTGACCGTTGTCGGTGGCAATCGGAATCCCAATTTGCAATCGGTCGTTTCCCGGCAGGGCATCGCCATTCCAGCCGCACCACAGGATCGAGTATCCCTCGCGCATCAGAAACCCATTGCCGGCGTCTTGACGGGTCCGGGGGTCGTTTCCCCCCTGGTTGTTGAATGCCCCCAGCGCCAGTTTGTTCCCCCGGTTGTTGACGTCGTACAGCAGCCTTCGGTTGCCGCGACTGGTGTCCACCGGTTTCAGCAGGAAAAAATCGGTCCAGAACTCAACTCGACCAGCGGCATTGCGCGGAGCCAACTTCAAATCGACGATCCGCTCGTTGAGTTCCGATTCGGGATCCACCTCCAGAAACATCCGCCCGAGCAGTCGCTCGTAGGGACCGGAGCGGCCGAACGCAACTCCCTCGGCAAACGGCTCGCGGCGATCGATCTGCACCCGGACCACCTCGGCCCGGACGACCGTGGCGCAAAGTACCGCCGCCACGCCGCAGATCAACACACCGAAATGACGACCCGACTTGTGCAGAAACCGTCGCATGTGGCTCCCCTGCTTTGCTTCGGAATTGACAGACCCCTTGCGGCGCGAATTGTACGACAGTGCGATGGATTTCCCAACCAATTGGCAGCCCCCTCGGACTGCGGTTATAGTGATGGGGCCTCAATCCGACCGGTGCGCCGTTGCGAGGTTGACTCTCACTTCTCCACCACCTGCCGAGGAACGACTCGTGCCTGATGCTCAGCCCGCCGCAGCCGGCGAATACCCGATCGAGGTCGGCGGAGATTCTCCCCCTCCACAGAACATCATGGACTGGCAGCAGTCGCACACGCGCGCGCCGGGGGGTGATCGGGAGTGGCCAACGAAGCCTCCCCGGCGGGTCAGCGACTTTTGGGCGCTGATGGGTTGCAACGCCATCGTCTTCGTGACGAGCGTTTGCCTGATGATCATCGAACTGACCGCTTCGCGTCTGATTGCGGGATATCTGGGAAGCTCGCTGTATACCTGGACCTCAGTGATTGGCGTGGTGCTGGCGGGGATCAGCCTGGGGAACTACGTGGGAGGACGGATGGCCGATCGGCCAAATCCCCACCGGACATTGGGATGGCAGTTCCTGGTCGCCGGATTGACGACGCTCAGCGTCCTGTTTCTCAACAACTGGGCGGCGATCACTCCCCGTCCGGAGGGATGGGATTGGCAATGGTGGGTCATGCTCGTCGTGGCCTGGGTGTTCCTGTTGCCGGCGCTGGCGCTGGGAACGATTTCCCCGGTGGTGGCCAGCATTGCGCTCAAACGGAGCGTCAAGACCGGCGTGACGGTCGGCAACATCTATGCCTGGGGCGCGCTGGGATCCATCGTCGGGACGTTTCTCGCGGGCTTTTGGATCATTGGCGAGTTTGGCACCAAACAGACCATCTGGATGACCTCCACCATTCTGTTATTGATGGGGGTGCTGGTCGCCGGGGGGCAACGGGCATTCCGCATGGTCGTGCTCTTGGGAGTTTTGCAATCGACGCTGCTGATTGGAATGTGTTCATCCGCGACCGCGAACCAGATGGCGACCATTTGCCGCAAGATCGCCGGCATCCGCTCGTTGTGGAGGACGGCACCCGCCGATTTCGCCGGCGACGAAGAGGCGCTGGTCGAAGCGACCGCCAAACAGGATTCAGCCGCCATCGAGACGATCGCCGCGAGGCGGCGCTGGCGGCGCGAACGGCGGACCGCGGAAAATGGCTGGTACAATTGGGGTTGGCAATTGGGGACGCAATTGCATTCACTGGGACTGACATTGTCGCTTCGGACTGACGATCCCCAACAATACCACGACGAGAGCGACTATTACGCGATCAATGTGTTCGAGGGGAATCAGGATGGCGACCTGGTCCGGCATCTGCGGCTCGATTACCTGTTGCACAGCTATTACAACCCCGAAAACCCCACGAAGCTCTATTACGACTACGAGCGCGTGTACGCCGCACTGACGGAACGGCGGGCCGCGCTGTGGGATCGGGAAACGCAAGTGACTCTGGAGCGGCTCCCGACCGGGATCGAATTCGCCGACGCGCTCCCCGCAGGAATTCGCCTGGATTCGACCACTCGCCAACTGTCCGTTCGGGGAGCGATGACGCCGGAGCAATTGCAGAGGCTGTTGTCCCTGGGGCCCAACGGACCGTATCGCGCAGCGTTATGGACCACCTGGGAGCAGGCGGATCGAGATTTGAAGCGGGCCGCCATGGCCGGAGGGGGAGCGATCTTCACTCCGCTGGAGGAATTGCCTCGGGAGGTTGAATTCCGGGAGGACGTGTCCGGTCGGATTCATTACGACGGGGTGTTTCATGCCCTGCTGTGTACCGGACGGTTCAGCTTCTCCGAAGCCTGCGACCTCATGGCGCAGGGTGCGGGAGCCGATTGGTCGCGGGCCGTCACCAATTTGTACGTCAATTCGCGGCACACCAGCGCGCTGTTCATCGGCGGGGGTGGGTATGTGTTTCCGCGGTGGATCGAGTCGCGGTTTCCGAACAACCCCGTGATCGACGTGGCGGAGATCGACCCGGCGGTCAAAGCGGCCGTCGAACGGGAGATGGGTCTGGCCAGCGAATTCGGCCCGCCGCAGGAAGGGAAGACCTGGATTCGGACGCGGATCGGCGATGCCCGGATTTTCGTCGACGACCGACTCCGCGAGAATCGAAAACTGGTCGAGGCGGGGCTTCCGCCGGTGACCTATGACTTCGTGTACGGAGACGCGTTCAACGATCTGAGCGTCCCGTGGCATCTGACAACCGCCGAGTTCAGCGCCAAGGTCCGGGAAGTTCTGACTCCCAACGAAGGGGTGTATCTGGTCAACATCATCGACATCTTCCCGCGGGCCGAGTATCCCGAGCCGGGAACCAAGGTGGGGGTGGGAGTGGCCAGGTTTCCTGGTCCGCTCCCGACTGCGATCCTTCCCGAGCAGCTTCCGCCGGGGGATTTTGTCGCGGCCAGGGGGGGCTTTCCGGAGTTGGAGATCGCTGTGCAGGATCAGGAATTCCTGTTGCGCTTCAACGGCGTGATGACCACAGCCCGACGCGACGCGCTCCTGAGACTGGATGCGGGGACCAACCGGCAGTTTGCCTCCGCGATCAAAGAACTTTTCGAGAGCACCCGCGCGACGAAGAGCCTCGATGGGACTCCCCCGCCACAGCTCTTCCCGGTCGGAACTCCACTGGGAGTTTGGACTGCAGCCCAGGGAGCAGTCCGCGAATTGGAGATCTTCGTCCATCCCGATGAGACTTTCAGCTACGGTTTTCGCGGGGTGATGGATCCGGCAACCCGCGACAAGCTTCTGGCGGAAGCGCCCAACGACCCCGAATTTGCTGCCGCGATTCGGAGCCTGGAGAGCCAGTCGCAGAATCACAAGACGGGGCAGTTTCTAGGGCGGTACGTCGAAACAGTCAGTCAGGTATTTCGCTACGTGTACGTCTTCACCAGCAACGAGGGGGAGCCGGGAGACGACCGCGACACGTTCGTCGTTGCCTGCTCCGACAAGAAACTCACGTTCGAAAACCTGGAAGCGTCCGGCGGCTACTGGAGACAGGGGCCATTTGCTTCGACCGCTCCCCACGAGGATGGCCCCACCCCGAACAATGCCATGCCGGCGATTTTGTCGCTGGCGCGCGGAATACGCCTCACCGATGATTTCGCACCGGTCGACAATCTGTTGGCTCCGGTGTTCATCAGCCGCAGCAACGACACCGACTGAGCGGGATCTACAGCAAATCCACGATCACGCTGTCGGCCAAAAAGCGGCCTTCCCGGGTCAGTCGCAGCACACCGTCAGAGTCTTCCACCAGGCGGCCCGCCAGGTGCCGCTGCATACGACCGGCAGTCAGCCTCTGCAACTCGAAGCCCGTCGCTTCGAGAAACTCATCGTGCCTTACGCCGCGCGTCCGGCGCAGCCCCAATACCAGCGCTTCCCGCGCCCGCTCCTCCGGAGAGAGTTCTTCGGCTTGGCCAATTGCCGAACGGCGCTCGAGAACACGCCCGATCCAGGTGGTCACGCTGCGGTGATTGGTCTCTCGGCGACCGTTCAAGTACCGCGCCGCGCCGGGTCCAAATCCAAAGTAGGGAAGTCCTCCCCAGTACACGCCGTTGTGACGGCAATCGAATCCGGGCTGCGCAAAGTTGGAGAGTTCGTAGTGCTCAAAGCCGGCGGCCCCCAGATCGTCCATCGCGCTGGCGTACATCGACCGTTCGAGTTCATCGGGGAGCGCGGGAAGTTGTCCTTTCTTTCGACGGGACCAAAAGGCAGTCCCCTTCTCCACCGTCAGGCCATAGGTGGAGATGTGCCGCGGCTGCAGCGCCACGGCGCAGGCGAGCGTCCGCCGCCAGAGCGCCAGCGATTGTCCCGGAACTCCAAAGATCAAGTCGAGAGACACGTTGTCAAAGCGGCGCTGCAGGCGTTCGACCGCGTCGGCGACGAGCGGCTCATCGTGATCGCGTTCCAGCACTCGCAACAGCTCCGCGTCGAACGACTGCACCCCCAGGCTGATCCGATTGACTCCCCGCGCCGCCAACACGTCGAGCTTGTCGTCATCCAGTCCCGCGGGATTCGCCTCGACGCTGAATTCGCCTTCGGCTTCCAGACGAAACCAGCCTGTCACGAGAACCAGCAGCCGGTCCAACTGTGGCGCATCCAAATGCGTGGGGGTGCCTCCGCCCAGGAACAACGTCTGCACGGGCCGCGGATACTCCAGGGTCTGTAGATCGAGTTCCAGCGCCCGCAAGTAATCGCCGACGAGATCGTCACGGCCGGCGACCAGAGTGAAGTCGCAATAGCCGCAGCGATGCGCGCAGAATGGAACGTGAATGTACGCAGCGGTCGGAAGGCGTTGATGTGCGAGCGGCATCCGGGAGATGAGACAATCGGTTGAGCAGAGGAATTGGGGGACGGCTTCCGGACTTCAATTCGCGCTTGCCGCAGGCGCATCGCCTCTCAATACCACCGCGTCTTGTCAACCAGCGTGATGAGCGGACGCCCGGCGACGAACGCGCGTACGTTTTCCAGGAGCGTGGCGGTGTGCCGCTGGGCGATTCGCGGCGACGTCCCCGCCACGTGCGGGGTGATGATCACGTCATCGCGTTTCCAGAGCGGATGGTCGGCAGGGAGTGGCTCCGTTTCGAAGACATCCAAACCGGCCCCGGCGATCAAGCCATCCTCCAGCGCCGCCGTCAGGTCGGCCAGATCGACGATCACTCCGCGACCGATGTTGATCAAAAAGGCGGTACGCCGCATCTGCTGGAATTGTTCGCGACGAAACAGCTTGTAGGTCTCGGGGGTGTGCGGCGCCGCGATGACGACGAAATCGCTGACGGCAAGCAAGTCCGGAAGCCGATCCGGTCTCCAGACGCTGGAAAGGACTCCGGGCACTTCCGTACACACCGGATCGACGCCGATGATCGTCATGCCGAACGCCTGGGCGCGGCGGGCCACTTCGCGGCCGATTTCTCCGACCCCCACGATTCCAAGAGTGCAATCCGCCAAATGCAAATGCGCCTGGTCGATGGCGCCGGCCACGGCGGGACCACTGACAAAATCGGAACGCCCCGCTTCCCCTCCAACCGGTTCCCACTGACCGTGAGCCTGCTGTCGAATGTAGCGGTGGAAATTTCGCGCAAAGCAGATGACGAACCCCAGGACATGGTCGGCGATCACGTCGGAGAACAGCCCCCGCATGTTGGTGAGCTGGCAGGGATGCGCCGTCAATTCCGGAAACAGATAATGCTCGAGGCTCGCGGTGGGGGCCTGCACCCAGCGGAGCCGCGTCGCTCCCGCCAGCAGTTCGCGCGTGATCTTTCCGAAGAAGGCGTCCGCGTCGATCAACTCCTGCGCCGCCTGCGCCGCATTGCGCGCGTTGACGACGCGCATGGCGCCGCCCGCGTCTTGAATCTGCCTCCAGCGGTGTTCGTCAACGGGAGGGTGGATGACCAGTTTCATAGTGCCCTTGAATCGAGAGAGAGATGGCGCGGCATCTGTCAAGTGGCCCCGTGGAAGAGATTGTCGCGCCAAAAATAAAACAAAATTTTCTTGCTTGCTCTTCGCCAGTCGGTTGATCAGAATGAGCGACCGTCGGGATCAGCCTGACTCATTTTCTTGCTTCCATTCGTTCGAGAGGTTCTCCGATGAAAGTCATCTCCCGCCGTGTGAACGAGGGACTGGTGATCGGCAATGATACATTCGTCACTGTGTTGCAGATTCGATTGAACTTCGTGCGGCTGGCGATCTCGTGCCCTCGACACACGCCGTCGTACTGGGAGGAGACGTTGTTCTGGGAACCCGAAGAAGAACCGGCCCAACTGCAGCTTGCTGCGTCCCGATTCTAACGGACTCGCGTCGGTTTGCCGATCGTCGCCTGACGCCGTACCGCTCAGGCGTGGCTGTGTTCGTCGTCGGGATATGACCCGTCGCGCACTGCGTCGATGTACTCCCGCACGGCCAGCGTCGCCTGGCCGGAGAGATCGGCGAAGCGCCGCACGAATTTCGGCGTTCCCGAACCGGAGAGTCCCAGCATGTCGGGAGTGACCAGCACCTGCCCGTCGCATCCCGGGCCGGCCCCGATTCCGATTGTGGGAATCCCAATCGCTGCCGTGATCCGCTCGGCAATCCCGCGCGGAATGCACTCCAGCACGATGCCAAACGCCCCCGCCTCTTCCGCCGCCTGGGCGTCCGCCAGCAGTCGCTCCGCGTCCCGCTGAATTTTGTACCCCCCCAGTTTCAGGACCGATTGCGGTTTGAGACCGACGTGGGCCATCACCGGAACGTCCGCCGCGGTCAGCGTGCGAATCGTCTCGGCCTGGTTGACTCCCCCTTCCAGTTTGACCGCACCGGCGCCGGTCTGTTTGAGAATCCGACCGGCGTTTTCCAGCGCCTGCTGCGGACTCACGTGAAACGTCATGAACGGCAGATCGACAATCACCAGCGCCCGCTGCACGGCACGAACCACCATTTCCGCGTGATAGATCATCTCGTCGAGCGTCACGGGCAGCGTCGTGGCCTTTCCCTGCACCACCATCCCCAGGCTGTCCCCCACGAGAATCGCGTCGACTCCCGCGGCGTCCAGCAATCCGGCCCACAGATAGTCGTAGGCCGTGAGCACCGTCAGTTTTTTTCCACGCTGTTTGGCCTGAACGAAACGAGGGACCGTCATACGACGGAGTTCCGTGGGGGTGGTTTCAGAAAGCGGTCGAGAAGACATGGCGCTACATCAAGTGAGAAAGTGTGGCATCAGCCGAAATCCCTGGTTGAAGACCAGCGACGAGCGGGCCGCGGCGGCTTCATCATACGCTGTGGCGTCGTCCGGCGCAATCCCGCTGCCGCACAGGGCGAACGGCACGTACCCGTGGCTGTGCGTTTTCGTCCGCAGAAATGTCGGATGATCGGGAGAAATCAGCAGCCGATAATCACCGCGCGACTGCATATGGGCATGCACCGGCCCGACGATGTGCCGGTCGATCTCCTCCAGCGCCTGGACTTTGGCCGCGGCATCTCCCTCGTGCGACGCCTCATCGGTCGCCTCGACGTGGACGATCACCAAATCGGCGTCGTCCAGGGCGGCGATGGCGTAGCGCCCTTTGGCGGCGTAGTCCGTGTCCAGGTATCCCGTCGCTCCGGGAACCGCGATGTTCTTCCAACCCAGCAGCGCCGCAATCCCACGGAGCAGGTCCACGGCGGTGATCATGGCGCCCCGCTTGCCGAACCGCCCCTGGAAATCGTCCAGCGCCGGACGCTGCCCCTGTCCCCACAGCCAGATCCCCGTCGCAGGGTGTTCCCCCCGAGCGCGGCGCGCCTGGTTTTCCGGCACGGCGCCGACCACCGCTGCGCTGCGCTCCATCAGGTCGCGCAACAAATCGCTCCCCGGCCCCTGGGGAAGATGATTTTGGACTGGCTGATCGGTCAGGTCGTGCGGCGGGATGGTGATCGTTTCCCGCGCAAACGGAACCGCTCCCCCGGACGCGGGTCGATGAATCAGCAGATTCCGGTAACTCACCCCGGCGTGGAACTCCCACGCCGGCCCCCCCAGCCGCTGTTGCAACAGGCCGATCAGTTCCTGGGCCAGACGACTGGGAATCTGTCCGGCAGTGAAACTGATCATCCGCCCCTGTTCGATTGTCACCAGATTGCAACGGATGGCCCAGTCCGACTCTCCCAGCGCAATCCCCTGAGCGGCGGCCTCCAGCGGCGCCCGACCGGTGTGGTACTTCAACGGGTCATAGCCGAACAGGCTCATCGTGGCCACGTCGCTCCCGGAGGGAAGCGCCAGCGGAACGTTGTCCGCCCGCCCCACAACTCCCCGCCGCGCCACCTCGTCCATGTGCGGAATGTGGGCCGCCTGCAACGGGGTCCGCATCTGCAACGCGGATTGCGGCTCATCGGCGCAACCATCCGGTATCACCAGCACGAATTTCATGAGGGGGACAATGCCACCGGCATCCTCACCTGAGGGGGGGTGATCGACTCCAGCCGGGACAACTCCGCCTCGGCCGCGTGCAACGCGCCGGCGCTGGTCCGGTGCGTCATGATCACCAGCGGCACGAACGGTTTCGCCAGCGGGTCGCTCGGCGAAGTCTCCGGCGCCTCGTGCTGGATGACCGAAGCGATGCTGATCCCATTGCGACCGAGAATATCGGCAATATCGGCCAGAACGTGCGGCCGATCCAGCACATTGAATCTTAAATAGAATCGGCTGGTGAAATTCTCGCGCGGTTGCAGCGGATACGACGTCCCCCCGCTCCACAATTCAAGCCGCGGAAACGTCAATTGCGTCCGACCGACAATCGTATCGATCAGGTCGGCCACGACCGCCGAGGCGGTGGGCAACTGTCCCGCTCCGGCGCCTGAGTACCAGGTCTCTCCCACAACGTCTCCCACCAGAGAAATGGCGTTGAACGCGCCATGAATCTCGGCCAACGGAGTGTGATGCCGCACCAGCGTCGGTTGCACGTGCATCTCCAGCCGCCCGTCGTTCAATCGCGACACGGCCAAGAGTTTGACGGTGTAGCCCAGTTCCGCCGCATACCGCAGGTCGGCCAATTCCAGCGAGTCGATCCCCTGCCGGGGAAACGCCTCCAGCGGCGCTTTGACCCCAAACGCCAGTTGCGTGAGGATCACCAGCTTCTGCGCAGCGTCAGTGCCGTCGATATCGAGCGTGGGATCTTCCTCGGCGTAACCCAATTCCTGGGCGCGGCGGAGCGCCTGAGAGTAAGTCCAATTCTCGCGGACCATCTGCGTCAGGATGTAGTTGCTGGTGCCGTTGAGAATGGCGGAGATCGATGTGATCTGATTGGCGGCCAGCGACTGTCCGACCGCGGCGATGATCGGGATGCCTCCCGCGACGGCGGCCTCAAAGGCAATCGTTCGTCCCAGGCGACGCGCCCGGGCGAACAATTCGTCCCCATGTTCGCACAACAGCGCCTTGTTGGCGGTCACCACGTCCTTGCCCGCATCCAACAGCGCCAGCATGATTTCCCGCGCCGGATGCACCCCTCCCACCAGGTGGATCGCGACTGCGATCGTCGGATCGGCGATGACTTGCGCCAGATCGGTCGTCAAAACTCCCTCGGGAAGAGCCACTCCGCGCACGCGGGCCATGTCCCGCACGATCGCGCGGCGGAGCGTCACCGGGCGACCGGCGCGCCGCGTGATCCGATCGGGCTGTTCGAGCAGCACCCGGGCCACGCCGGTCCCGACGGTTCCCAGGCCCACGATGGCGACATTGACGGGGGCGGACGACATACCAGTTCCTCGAAGCGCGCGGTTAATTCCAGCCACACGCCACGGTTGATGCAGGGGGAAGATCCCCCTCCCGAGCGATTTCGCCCGCGGCGACCCGTCCCCGACGCGGGTCGGACGCCGACTGCGTCCAGGGGATCCTCCGGACGACAGTTTGCTGAAACAGCAATCCGGTTTATAATCTCCACGCCCGCCAAGTGAAAGCGTAGTCCGCCTGCAAAGTTCCCCTACAACATGGCCCCCCTCCCCTCCCCCCCGCTCCGCATTGGTGCGGTCAACTACCTGAATTCCAAGCCCCTGATCGAAGGGTTGTCGGAATTGGCGCCGCAAGCGGAACTCGTCCTGGATTATCCCAGTCGGCTGGCAACCGACCTGTCCGCCCGCCGCCTCGACGTGGCGCTCGTCCCATCCATCGCCTGCCTCCTGGAACCGCATTATGAAGTGGTTTCCGATGCGTGCGTGGCGGCCCTGGGAGCGGTCCTGTCAGTGAAACTCTACAGTCGCACCCCCCTGAACCGAATTCGAACGCTGGCGCTCGACGAGGGCTCGCGCACGAGCGCCACGCTGGTGCGCATCCTGCTGGCGGAACGTGCAGGAGTGTATCCCGCCGTTCGCCCTTTGCCGCTGGATGCCTCCACCGCGGCCACCGATGCCGACGCCATCCTGCTGATTGGGGACCGCGCCATCCATCCCCCCGCCGAGTCGTTTGAGTGTACCTGGGATCTGGGAACGGAGTGGACCGCCTGGACCGGCCTTCCGTTTGTGTTCGCCATGTGGGCGACACGGCAGGGGACGCGGCTGGAAAGGTTGGAGCAGGCGCTCGGCGCGGCGCGCGACCTGGGAGTCTCCCGGCTCCCTCAAATCGCGCGCCGGGAAGCTCCCCAACTGGGTCTGTCAGAATCGGTGGCGCTCGACTATCTCACGCAGAACTTGTATTACCATCTGGGTCACGCGGAGCGCCAGGGACTGGAACGCTTTCACCAACTGGCCGTCACGCATGGATTGGCCCCGGGAGGATTTGAGCTTGTCTTTCGAGATCACGCCGCTGCTTGAGAAAGCGGTTGCCGGCGAACGGCTGTCGATGGAAGAGGGAGTGCGGCTGATGGAGTCGCACGATTTGATCTCCATCGGGCAGGCGGCGGACGCCGTCACGCGCCGCCTGCACCCCGAGCCCTTCCGCACCTACAACATCGATCGCAACATCAACTACACGAACGCCTGCACGGCGGTGTGCGACTTCTGCGCCTTTTACCGCCCTCCCAAGCATGATGAAGTGTACGTCCTGTCGCGCGAAGAACTGCTGACCAAAATCCAGGAGACCGTCGACGTCGGCGGCGATCAAATCCTCATGCAGGGGGGCTTGCATCCCACCCTGACGCTGGAGTGGTATGAAGAGTTGCTCCGCGACATCAAGCGACACTTTCCGCAGGTCAATATCCACGGCTTCAGTCCCCCCGAAATCCACCACTTCACCAAAGTCAGCAAACGCCCCCTCCGCGAAGTGCTCGAACGCCTTCAGGCCGCGGGATTGGGGAGCCTGCCTGGCGGCGGGGGGGAAATTCTGGTCGATCGGGTGCGGACGGCCATCACCCGCGGCAAAGTGCTGACCGACGACTGGTTGGAGGTCCATCGCGTCTGGCACCAACTGGGGGGGCGCAGTTCCGCCACGATGATGTTCGGACACATCGAGACTCTCGCCGAACGTGTCGAGCACCTGGAGCGCTTGCGACAACTTCAGGATGAAACCGGCGGCTTCACCGCCTACATCTGCTGGACGTTTCAGCCGGATCACACCGACATGGCGCATGTCCCCCCCGCGGGAGCGTTCGAATATCTGAAGACGCAGGCGGTCAGCCGGTTGTATCTCGACAATTTCGCCAACATTCAATCGTCGTGGGTCACACAAGGAGAACAGATCGGACAAATCGCGCTGTTCTACGGCGCCAACGACATGGGGAGCCTGATGCTGGAAGAAAACGTCGTCTCCTCGGCGGGGACGGTGCACCATCTCTCGCTGGCCTCCATCCGACGCTGCATCACCGAGGCGGGCTACATTCCGCGACAGCGGAACGTGTTCTACGAGTACATCGACAAAGTCCCGCATGGAACGTCGTGAACCGGTTCTGGAGCCTGGTCGGTCGCTGGCGCTCCGCGCCCGGTGGATCTTTCCTGTCATTGGGCCGCCACAGGAACTGGCGACTTTACACATCGTCGACGGGCACATGGCCGGCATCTCCACCGGCGTTGAAGCGCAGGCGCTCGACCTGGGAAACATGGCGCTGATTCCAGGGCTGGTGAATGCCCATACCCACCTGGAATTGAGCGACACGGTGTCGCCACTCGCTCCCCCGCAGCCGTTCACCACCTGGCTCCGAGCGGTGCTGGCGCATCGCCGGGGGCGCGGACACGCTGCCACTGCCAGCGCACGCGCGATCCGGCTGGGTTGGGCCGAGTGCCAAAACCAGGGAACCACGCTGACCGGCGACATCGTTTCGGCATCCTGGTCCGAGACGGACTTGCCTGAGTCGTCGCTCAGTGTGGTGGCGTTTTTGGAGATCCTGGGGCTGGATGCCAACCGCATCCCCGACCGACTGTTACAGGCACGGCAGTTTCTGGAGGGACGGGGCGGCGCGGACCAATCCGCGCGCGTGGTGCGCGGATTGAGTCCGCATGCCCCCTACAGCGTCCACCCCGATTTGTTCGACGGACTGGTCTCGCTGGCGCACGAGGCAGACGCACCGCTGGCCATCCATCTGGCTGAGACCCATGCGGAACTCGAATTGCTCGAGCGCGGCACAGGAGAGTTCGTGGAGTTTCTGGTCGAATTGGGGGTCTGGAACGAATCGGCGATCCCTCGTGGGACGCGCCCCGTAGACTATCTGCGTCGGCTCGCCACGCTCGACCGGGCATTGGTGATTCACGGTAATTACCTGCGCGACGACGACGTTGACGTTTTGGCGGGATCCCCAGGAGTGTCCGTCGTCTACTGTCCGCGGACGCACGCCTACTTTGGCCACGCCGAGCATCCGTGGCGGAAACTCCTGGCGCGGGGGGTCAATGTGGCGGTCGGCACCGACAGCCGGGCGTCCAATCCCGACCTGTCGGTGTTTGAGGAACTGAAATTCCTGCATCAGCGATATCCCGATTTTCCCCCCCAAGAGCTGCTAGCGCTGGGAACGGTTCGCGGCGCGCGGGGGCTGGGCCGGGAAGAGTCGGCCGGCTCCCTGGCTCCAGGTCGCCCCGCCAATCTGGCGGCGGTAGCGCTCCCGGATGGCAACTTCTCAGACCCGCACGCTCTGCTGTTTCATTCCGAAAGTCAGATGCTTGGCTCCGTGCTGGGCGACCCATCGATTGCAAAACCGTTCCTTTCTGATAGTCTGATGCGTCTACTTTCCCCTCTTGAAGCCCATAGCGCAGACGATCGGACATGACAACGCGGCCGGCCAGGCGTCCATCCCCCACTTCCAACGGACGATCTCACGGGGGGCAAACCGCCGCGCAGCGCAACGGATCCGCTCCCCGGCGAAAAACCTCGGCCGCACGCGTGCTGCTGCCTCCCTCCCGCCATTCCGAGGCCACTTCGGAAGCGTTCTTACAGACCCATCGCGGTCCCACCGCCGATCGACTGACCGTCAACTACTCCGGCGGCACGGTGGTCATTGATCTCGTGGCCCAGGGGGTCTCGATTTGCCAGGGAGTCTGGGAGGCGTCCGTGACGGTGGATGGACAGCCTGCACACCAGGTCGGGGACTGGGAAGCGGTCTGCTGGAACGCCGATGAGGATGTCGATTACCTGGAATTGCAATGCGACCTGGACGGGGGAGGACGCATCGACCGTCAATTGGTCTTGTCGCGCCGCGGTGGCTTTGCGCTGTTGGCCGACGCCATTCTGACTCCCGGCGCCGGGCAGATCGACTACCGATCGCGCTGGTCGATTGGTCCGGGACTGCGATCTCGCGAAGACACCCCAACACGAGCCGCGCGCCTCGCGGGGCGCAAGATTGCGGCCAGGCTGTTCCCGCTGGCACTCCCGGCGCTCCGCCAGCAAGCGGCCGATGGTCGGTTGTCGATTGCCGGGGGAGCCTTGGAATTGATCCAGTCTCAGGCGGGAGCGGCACTGTACACCCCCTTAGCGCTGGAATGGAACCCCCGGCGTCGCGGATCTTCCGCCACCTGGCGGACGTTGACTGTGTCCGAAGCGGGACGCGCCGTTCCACTCGACGTCGCCGCCGGATACCGGTTGCAGGTTGGTCGCACCCAATGGCTGGTCTATCATGGGCTGCAAAACCACGGAGCAGCCCGCGCCGTCCTGGGACATCACACCTGGAACGAAACGGTGATTGGAGAAATCGGTTCGGATGGGGGTTTGTCCCCTTTGATTCTCATTGAATGATCCCCAGACGCCTTATATGTCCGCCACACTGCTGATTCGTTATGGCTCGATCCCGGAAGTGGGGCGGTTCGCGCAGCACACCGATCCTCCCCCCGAACGCGGCAGTCGAGTCGTCGTTCAAAGTCACCGCGGTCCGCAACTGGGAACCGTACTGCAAGTCTTGAATCCTCCCCGGGCCGCTTCGCCGCCGGAAGATGAGATGCTCGATCCGGTTCTCCGCCCGGCGACCGACGAAGACGACCGCACGCACGCCACGCTGTGTCGCGAGGCGCAGCGGGATTTCGAACTCTGGCGGCGAAGGATCGCCGAATGGAAACTGGACCTGGAGTTGATCGACCTGGAATGGACCCTGGACCGGCAGAAGCTGATCCTGTACGTTCTGGGAGGGCGAGGGGCCGACACCACCCGACTGGCGCTACAGGCGGCCGCACAGGGGCTGGCGGTGATCGAAGTGCAACCAGTGACCGCCGAAGGGGCCGTTCCGATGCCCTCGGCAGCGGGTGGGGGCTGCGGCAGCGGAGGAGAATGCGGATGCCACAGTTGAATTGCAAATTGTGTACAACACCATGACTGACCAGACTTTGACCGAATTGGAATCGATGTTTCGCGCCCAGGGGGCCGCGGCGACGGTCGATCTCCTGATCGAGCGGCTGCGCTCGGAAAAGCAATTCAATCCGTTGTTTGACGCCCTGCTGATGAAAAAGCGCCTGGAGCTCGGATTGCCGCTCACTCGTCCCACGTCGCTCAAGGACGTTCCCGAGGAGCGGCGGGATGAGTTCGAGCAGTTTTACGTCGACACGGCGCGGCACGTCGGCCAGTTGCTGCTCGCGGACAAATCGATTCCCCAGGCCTGGCACTACTTTCGGGCGATCAACGAAACGGCCCCGGTCGCCGCGGCAATCGAGGCTCTTCCCGATGACGCGCCGGCGGACGAGCCCGTCGTGGAAATTGCGCTGTTTCACGGCGTCGCGCCGGTGAAAGGGCTCAAGCTCTTTCTCGCCTCTCATGGAACATGCAGCACCATCACGGCGCTGGACCAGCAGTTCCTGCAGATGGCCCCCGAACTGCGGCAGGGGTGCGCTCGCGTCCTGGTCCGCAAGCTGTACAACGACCTGCGTGACAACGTGCAGCACGACGTGCTGCGCCGCCAGCCGATGACTCCCCCCGGTCAGTCGCTTCGCGAACTGATCACCGGCCGCGAGGCGCTCTTCGCCGATGACAGCTACCACATCGACGTCTCGCATCTCAATTCGATCGTCCGGTTCGGGCGGGCACTGGAATCCGGCGACGCGGAACTCGATCTGGCACTGCAACTGGCGGAATACGGTTCGAAACTCGCGCCGCAGTATCAATATGCGGGCAATCCCCCGTTCGATGAGTTCTATCCGGCGCACATTCAGTATTTTCACGCGCTGCTGGGGCGTGACCAGGGGCAGGCACTGGACTATTTTCGGAGCAAAGTCGGTCCCGATGCCAGCGACACCGACAATCAGCTCGCAGCCTATGTTCTGGTCGACCTGCTGCAGCGACTGGGACGGCGCGATGAAGCGGTCAATTTGGCCTGCCGCTACCTGGCCGAGTCGGGAGTCGAGTTTGGGTTGTCGCTCCCCGAGATGTGTGCCGCGGCCGGACGCTTCGACCTGCTGGCCGAGATGGCCCGTCAAAAGGGAGACGCCGTGCAGTACGCCGCGGCCATCATCGGTTCCGGCGCATGAGGCATCTCGATTCGAATCGCAGGGCCTGGAATCGGCTCGCCAGCGGAGGAAGCCGCTTTGCCAAAGTGGCCACCGATGACGAATGCCGTCAGCCACTGGCGACCCTCGACGGCCGGGGCTGGCTCCCGGCCAGCGTCGACGGTTGGAACGTGTTGTGCCTGGCGGCGGGGGGTGGCTGGCAGTCGATCCTGTATGCCAGCGCCGGCGCGAACGTCACGGTGGTCGATCTGAGTCCCGAAATGCTGCGTCAGGATGTGCAGGAAGCGGCGCGTCGTCGGCTGGCAGTCCGCGCAGTGGAAGGGTCGATGGACGACTTGTCGCAGTTTGCCGACGAGAGTTTCGACCTGGTCCACCAGCCGGTCAGCACCTGCTACGTCCCCAGCGTCGAAGCGGTCTACCGCGAAGTGGCCCGCGTCCTGCGAGACAATGGGCTGTACATCAGCCAGCACAAACAGCCAACCAGCCTGCAAATCGTCGAACGGGATCCGCACGACCGCTACATCGTCGGGGTCCGGTATGACCATGCGGGACCGCTCCCGCCGGTGGGGGATGACGCCTACCGCGAACCGGGCGCGGTCGAGTTTCTGCACCGCTGGGAGCAATTGGTGGGAGGGCTCGCCCGCTCGGGACTTTCGCTGGAGGACTTGCGCGAACCGCAGCGTGGCGATGAACGATCCCCCCCCGGCCACTTTGGCCATCGCGGGTTGTTCATCCCCCCCTATGTCCGCATGAAGGCCAGGCGCATCCCCCGCACTGTGGCAGCGGCGAGTTCCGGACGTTCTATCTGGACCCCTTGAGGCGGTCGTTTGCACTTTTTTCCCAGGGATCCCCTTTAGGCCCCGATTCCGGTCCAGTCCATCTTGACGAGAATCGCCCGGTGTGCAAAATACCGCAACTTTCACATCAACATCGATTTCCGCGCGAATCCACCGCTGGCATGCGCCGGTTGTGGACTGTGGGAAGCCTGGATGCCGCTTCCTGTCGTGGAATCGATCCCAACGGACCTGCAAAGGAGTGCGATCGCCGTGAGAAACCTGATCCTGACCGCCACCGGTCTTATCTGCCTGGCCGGCGCTTCTTACTTTCTCGGATCGGCGACGGGCGCCGGGGAGGGGAAGACAGAGGACGTCGCGCATCGAATCGGCCTGATCGACATGGCCTTCGTCTTTGAAGAATACGACAAGGTGAAGGTGCTCAGGGAAGACTTGAAAGATGCGCATGAAGAGGCTGAGACTAAGGGGAAAGAGAAGTACCGTGCGATCCAGGAACTGAAACAGGAATTGTCGAACTTCAAGGAAGGGGCTCCGGATTATGTGTCCCGCGAGAGCAAGCTCGCTTCGCTGGCCTCGCAGTTCGAGACGTTCCGGCAGGTAACGAAGCGCGAATTGGCGCGGAAGGAAGCCAAATTGGTCCATACGGTGTACCTGGAAATTCAGGACGCCGTTGAAAAACTTGCCAAGCACAACGGTTACACCATGGTCCTGCGGTTCTCGCGGGAAGAACTCAACAGCACCGACCCGCAAAAAGTGGCCCAGGTGCTGGCGCGCCCCGTCATCTACCATCGCAAGCGGGACGACATGACCGACGCCGTCCTCAAAATGCTGAATAATCAATACAACAAGGATGCCCCGCCGTCCGCGGCGACCGCTCCCAGAAAGTCGCCGGTACAACAGGTCAAAGGGGAAAGCACCCGACGCGGATCGACGGCGGAGAACGAATAGTTCCCGAACGCGGGAGCATCCACATCGCCTTGACCGCGGCCAGAGCGGGCGGTCCGGCGCGGAGGTCGCATGAAACAGCGTCTGCAACGCACGATTGCCAGGGCCGTGAGCCTTTCCGGGATTGGATTTCTGACGGGGGCCGACATCGAACTTCGGTTTGAGCCCGCCCCGCCGGGACACGGAATCGCTTTCTTGAGGACTGACCGATTATTGGCGCCCCCCGTCCCGGCACTGGTGGAGTACACCATTCCGAGGCAGCGCCGCACCGCCATCCAACGGTGCGGCGTGACGATCGAAATGATCGAACACGTCATGGCGGCGCTGGCGGGTCTGCAAATCGACAATTGTCTGGTGCGGCTGGATGGTCCCGAGCCTCCCGGTTGCGACGGATCCAGTCTGCGATTTGCCGAACGGCTGCTCGACGCGGGGATCGCCCAGCAGGATTTCCCGCGGAAATGTCTGTCGGTGTCGCGGTGCGTGACGGTGCGTGGAGACGATGGCGACCAGTCGCTTGTCGCCACCCCGCCGGCCGACGGACTGACGATTTCTTATACGCTCGATTATGGGGCCGACTCGCCGATTCCTCCGCAGACGGCCGCCTGCACAATCACTCCCGAGTCGTTCCTCGCGGAACTGGCCTGGTCGCGGACGTTTGTCTTGGAAGAAGAGGCGCTGGCCCTCAAAGCCCAGGGGTACGGTCGCCGGACCACCGCCAAAGACCTGCTGATTTTCAACCGCCAGGGGGTGGTCGACAACTCCCTGCGGTCAGATGACGAGTGCGCGCGCCACAAGATTCTCGATTGTCTGGGAGACGTGGCGCTGATCGGCTGCGATCTGGCCGGACGCCTCGACGCCTATCGATCGGGGCACGCGCTCAATGCCGAGTTGGTCCGACGCCTGAAACTGGCGCATGCCGACGAGGTCTGGCCCGCCCTGATCTCCAAGGCGGCTTGAATCACTGCGAATTGAATTCCTACCTGGGGAGCCGCTTCCATGCACATTTCACCACTGGCCCAAGTCGATCCCCGTGCGGAACTCGGGCATGACGTGTCGATCGGCCCGTTTTGCATCGTCGGTCCCCACGTCCGGCTGGGGGACGGCTGCCGGCTGGACAGTCACGTAGTGCTGGTGGGGCACACCACCATTGGCAGCAACAATCGGTTCTTTCCGCATGGGGTCATCGGCGCCGAACCGCAGGATATCGGCTATACCGGCGCTCCGACCCGGCTGGTGATTGGCAACGACAACACGTTTCGCGAAGGGGTGACGGTCAACCGCGGCGCCGAAAAAGAAGACCAGGTGACCCGCATCGGCCATCGCAATCTGCTGATGGCCAATTGCCACGTGGCGCACAACTGTCACATCCATGACGGGGTGGTGCTCGTCAACGGCGTGCTGCTGGGAGGGCACGTCCACGTGCAGGACGGCGCGATCATCTCGGGAAACGCCGTCGTCCATCACTTTGCGACCGTCGGGACGCTGGCCTTCGTCAGCGGGGGCTGCCGCGTCCCCACCGACATCCCCCCCTATATGCTGGCCGCGGGGAGCGATGATCCGCGGATTCTGTCGGTGAATGTCGTGGGGATGCAGCGGCGCGGAATGTCGCCCGCCACGATCAGCGTGATTCGCCAGGCGCACCGGCTGCTCTATCGGGACCACAAAAAGCTCGACGAAGTTCGGAGCATGTTTGCCGCCGACCTGGGGGGGTGCCTCCCGCTGGAGTTGATGCGGCTGCTGGATTTCGTGGAACGGCAGCAGGCCGGCAAGCAGGGACGCCAGGGAGAAGCCCGACGCCAGCCGTGCGTGGAATCGACCGACAAAGAGCAGGAACGGCGGAAGGCGGCCTGACCGGCGCGGAGGACGGCTCGGAGGGAGGGGTGGCAACTTGACCCGTGCCAGCCGGGGAGCGATAATTGAGGGCTCACTGTCGCCTCAACCCCGATTGATCCGTTCTCACGAGTCGTGGAGTAATGAAGAAACAAGAAGTCGCTGAATTTCGTGATTTGTTGGAGGATATGCAGTATCGCCTGCGAGGAGACGTCAGCCAATTGACGAATGCCGCGCTGGGGATCGATCGGCTGGATGGGGGGAGCGAATCAAAAAGTCCAACCCATATGGCGGAATTGGGAAGCGAGACATTCGAGCAGGATTTTTCGCTCTCTCTGGCAGCTAACGAGCAGGAAACCCTGTCGGAAATCACCGCCGCCCTGCATCGCATCAAGGACGGCACGTATGGGCTGTGTGAAATCTGTCTCAAAGAAGGAAAAACCCCGGCGCATGCCATGATTCCCAAACCGCGGCTGCGGGCGATTCCCTATTGCCGCACCTGCGTGGAATGCGCTCGGAAAAACGAACACGAATGACCATGTCCCCGATTCCCCGCAGCCGATACTGGTGTTTTGGATTGGTGGCCGGCGGGGGACTGGCCTGGGATTTGATTTCCAAAGCGTGGGTCTTTTCCGAATTGGGGTATCCGCAGCGCTCCAGCGACTGGTCGCGGGAATGGCCGTTTTTGTGGGGCCATGTGTCGATTCAGTTGACGACCTGGTTCAACCAGGGAGCCCTGTTTGGAATTGGCCAGGGCTTGAGTTGGCTGTTCGCCGCCTTGAGCATCGTGGCCGCGGTGGGAATTGTCTACTGGCTATTCGTTAAGGGGGAAGCCCGCAGCGTGTGGCTGACGGTGACGTTGGGGCTGATCGTGGCCGGCGCCCTGGGAAACCTCTACGACCGGCTGTACCTCCACGGCTGCGTCGACCCAGTCAGCGGGGCGCCGCTCTACGGCGTTCGGGACTTCTTTCAATGCGACATACCGCTGATCGGCTATGAATGGCCGCTCCATTTTTATCTCATTCCCCGTTACCATTGGCCGGTGTTCAATTTCGCCGACATTTTTCTGGTGACCGGGGCGATCATGCTCTCGCTCTATTCGTTGTGGGCGCCACAGCCGCAAAAGCAGGGGAACGAAGCGGCCACCCCGGCTTTGACCGCCTCGGTCGGTTGATTTGAGAGCGGTCATTGCATAGACTCTCTCGTCCCACCCGACAGTCCCCTGCGCCGTGCCGGGCGCAGGAGTTTCAAGATCACAGCAGGCAACAACTTACGTTAGGAGAATTGGCCGTGGGCATCGACAAGAGTTTACGACGCAAAGGGCGTCTTTCGCGCTCCCGCAACGTCCTGAAGCGCGAAGAGCGCGTGGACCAAATGAAGGCGGAAGAGCGCTGGGTTCCCGGCGCCAGCCCGTTGGGAATTCCCAAGACCCGCGTCGTGAAGATCGCCGCCAAGAAGAAGAAAAAGAAGGAAGAGAAGGCCGAAGAAGGGGCGGCAGCAGGCGCCGCCCCCGCTGCGGCGGCCACGCCGGCCGCCAAACCGGCAGGGAAGTCCGGCGGCAAGGGATGAGGCTCCACCCGGGGTTTCGAACGGTTGGCGGCGCATTCGAGCGATTTCGAATGCGCCGGCTGGCCGACCGCTTCGCGGTTCAATTGCGAGATCCCCGCGGGACACAAGCACGAGTGCTTCAGGAATTGCTGGCGCTCAATTCCGGCAGCCGCTTTTCTACTGAACACGGGCTGGGGGAGGTCCACTCCCCGGACCAATTCCGTCGCCGTCTGCCGATCACGACCTACGCCGACTTTCGTCCGTACATCGACCGGTTGCGCGAGGGGGATCTGTCGGCTCTCTTGGGATCGGCCAACCCGCTCCTGATGTTTGCCCTGACGAGCGGCACGACATCGGGTGCCAAGTATATTCCCATCACGCGGCGTTTTCTGGAAGACTATCGCAGAGGCTGGCGTGTCTGGGGGATCCGGGCGTTTGACGCCCACCCGGCGCTGCACACTCTCAACATAGTGCAACTCGCGAGCGATCACGACCAGTTCCGGACCCCCGGCGGACATCCCTGCGGGAACATCAGCGGCCTGGTGTCGTCGATGCAGAGTCCGCTGGTGAAATCCATGTATGCCGTCCCCGCTCTGGTCGCGAAAATCGGCTCACCCGAGGCCAAGTATTATGTGGCGCTCCGAGGCGCCCTCACCGACCGGCATGTCGGTCTGATCATGACTGCCAATCCCAGTACGCTCGTCCATCTGGCGCGTCTGGGAGATGCGCACAAAGCCGAGCTGATCCGCGACATCGCTGACGGGACGCTGACGTCGCAAATCGACGTGTCGCCCGAACTGCGTGGCGCGCTCCGGTCGCCGCTGGGAGGCCCCGATCGCCGCCGCGCCCGCGAACTCGAGGCGATCGTCTCTCGCACAGGCCACCTCAGTTTCCGCGACTGCTGGCCCCGCTTGGCACTGTTGGCGGTCTGGACCGGAGGGAGCGCCGCGGCCTACACGCCCGCGCTCAAACAGTATTTCGGCGAGCTTCCGATTCGAGACCACGGCCTGTCGGCCAGTGAAGGTCGGATGACGATCCCCTTTCGGGACGATCGGCCCGACGGACTGCTCGACGTGGCGACCCATTACTTTGAGTTCATTCCCGAATCCGAGCACGGCGCGCCGCAGCCCACCGTGCTCGAAGCGCACGAACTCCAGGAAGGTGAGAACTACTTCATCCTCCTGACCACTTCCTCCGGACTGTGCCGTTATGACATTCAGGATGTGGTCCGCTGCACCGGGCACGAACACGGCACGCCGCTCTTAAGATTCCTCAACAAAGGGGCGCACATCGCCAGCATCACCGGAGAGAAAATCTCGGAGTCGCAGGTGGTGGCAGCGGTCAGCTCCTCACTCCGCGAGTTCCAGCTTGCGGTATCGCACTTCACGGTGGCGCCGGTTTGGGGGGATCCCCCCGGCTATCGATTGCTCGTGGAAGGGGCCGAGGTCACCAGTCCCGAGATCGCGGCACGGCTCTGCGACCTGATCGACAAGCAGCTTCAACAACACAACCTGGAATACGGGGACAAGCGCCGCTCCGGGCGACTGGGGCCTTTGCAACCCGCCCTGCTCCCTCCGGAAACCTGGAACCGTTTCATCCGGCAACGACTGTCACGGCTCGGCGGGAGCGTCGAGCAATACAAGCACCCGTGCCTTGTCCCGGACCTGGAGTTCTGCGAGCGCCTGCGCCAACAGGTCGTTTGCGGACCGTCCGCATGACCACTGCCGCCGGATCGAACCGGTACGGCAACGCTCATTTTCCGGCTGTGGTTCCGCGGCCGGGGTCATCCCCCGCATCCTGCGGATAAACGAGAACCCGATCGTGACTGAGGATCACCAGATCGGGGAGACCGTCACCGGTCACGTCGGCGATCAGTGCTTCGCGAGGTTCATTTCCGGTCCGCTCCTCCCCCGCCAGACTCTTGGCTTCGAACACCTTGAATTCCAGCGCGTGCCGCAGCCCCCCCGCCGGGGTAAAATTCAGGATGTCCGCAAGCTGCAACTGCGTGTCGATGACCACCACGTCCATTTGCCCATCGGCGTTGAGATCGCCAGCCGCCAGATCGTTGAAGTGCATCTTGTCGTTCCGCGATTCGTAGGTGGCAATCGTCTTGAGGCGGGGATCGGTCCGACCGGCATACAGGATGCCGAATTTCCCCGCACCGAACAGGAGCAAGTCCTCGCGTCCATCCCCATCCAGATCCGCCACGTGCGTCGACTTGTAGGGAAAGGCCCCAATCTCCACCTCGCGCCAGGGACGGTACACCATGCCCTCGCGGCGCAGGATGCGCAATTTTTTGACCCCCTGATCGACCAGCACGATTTCCCTTTCGGGTTGGCCATCCAGGTCGATCGTCGCCACCCCCACAATTTTTGTCTCCGACTCCGCCGCATTGTATTGATCCAGCACCTGCCACTGATTCTTCTCTCCCACCGCAATGTTGCGGGCAAAATTGCTCTGCGCAACGAGGATCACCGGTTGATCCAACATCCCCAAAAACAGCCCGCCGGAGGCGACCTTCCCCAGGCCGAATCCCCCTTCGGCTGCGGGAACCTCAGCCGGAACCCCCTGTGCGTCGGACAGCAGGAAGACCGGCGGCCGTTCGCTGTCGGACGAAAACACGAGAAAGTCGCTTTTGCCATCCCGATTGGCGTCCAGCACCACCAGCCGCTCGGGATTGTTTTTGAGCGTCAGTCCGATCGACGCGTGCGGACCGAAGGGATACGGGCGCCACATCCCCCCTTCCCCCAGCGTCAGCGCTTCCAGCGTGAACTTGCTCGATTGCCCGGTGCGCTCGCGTCCAATGACCACCAGTTCCCGCCGACCGTCGCCATTCAGATCTGCCAACTCCAGCGCCGCAGGCTCTTTGTCCAGCGCGATCCCCTGGGGAAACGTCAGCCGCCCCTCCTGCATCCGGCTCAGTCCAATCGTCTTCTCTTTCGTGCTCAGGACGAACACTTCCGCCCGCCGGTCTCCGTCCACGTCTCCCACCCGCACTTGTTCCGCTCCCACCAGCCCGGGAAAGGGACTTCCCAGGTCCAAGCCGGTCCCAGCCTGCTGAGAAAAGACGATCATCTGCGCGGCGTCGGGGTCGGTGACCACGACGTCGCTGAGGCCGTCCCCATCCAAGTCCCCCACCGCCAGGTCGCGGTTCTTTCCCGAACCCTGCTGACCAAACCCGAACTGAATCAACTGTCCCGCCGGATCTCCCGGTTGCGTTGCGGGGAGCTGCAATTGATGCACTTTGACTCGACCGGTCTGGGCTTCGATTCCCAGGATTTCCGCCCCGGGCTTGCCGTCGATATTGGCAAACGTCACGCCGCGCGGCTTGGGGAGCTCACACCGCAATTCCGGTCCGAGTTTTCCCTGCGCCCGCTGCAATCGCACGCACAGCGGCCGCTCACCGTCGGCCCCGGTCAGATAACACAGGTCGTTGCGCCCATCTCCATCCAAGTCGACGATCTGCGCCAGGCCCAATTTGTCGGTCGTATTCATCAGCCGCTGCGGCGCCGCCAGTTCCCCCCCGGCCTGCTGGTACACCAGGTAGGTGTCATGTTTTCCCAGGACGACCAGGTCGTCTTTGCCGTCGCTATTCAAATCGCCAGCGGCCAAAATCCACAACGCCGGCTCAACATCCGCCAGTCGAATCTTTTTGCGGCCGGCCCAATCTCCGCGCTCGGACTGCCAGGCAATCGTGAGCTGATCGGGCAATGCGAACCACGCCAGATCGGTTCGACCGTCGCCATTGAAGTCTCCCACGGCCAGCGATGCCACTTCGCGATCGACGGGGATTTTGCGATGTTCAAAGCGTTTGTCGTTCTCGATGGCGTTGACCCGCGCGCGGGAACCGCCCATGGCCGGAGCCGCTTTGGGATCGCGCTGTACCAGTAGATCCAGGCGACTGTTGCTGTTGTCGATCAACACCAGGTCGGTGCGACCATCCTGATTGAGGTCGGCGGCCAGCATGTTGCCGGACCGTTGCTGGAGCTTGAACAACTCCAGGCGGCCGAAACCATAATACTCGGCCAACCCCCCGTCGGGCTCGTCCGCCGCGCTGCACGCGGCGCCCCCCGCCCCCCACGGCAGCGCCGCGCCAAGGACCACCAGCAGAAACAACCGCTGGATCATCGAGAAACATCCCATAACATGCCGTCCTGAAAGCCGTGGAAATGAACCCGGACCACCGGCGGAAGCGGCCTGGACCCGCGCCGGCAATCGCCGCGAGTTCGATGGTAAGCGCCCGAACCGGGTTGTACAATACCGGCACGATGACAACCAAAGCCAAGCGCTCTTCGACGGTCGCCGATTTACGGACCAAGGTTCGTGCCGTGGGGCTGCGCAGCACCCCGGCCCGGTTGGCAGTGCTCAACGCCCTGGAGAGAAAAGCGACTCCGGCAACGCACGCCGATCTGGCCGCGGAACTGGTCCCCCAGGGATTCGACAAAGCCACTGTCTACCGCAATCTGATCGACCTCACCGAAGCCGGATTATTGTCTCGCAGCGAATTGGGGGACCACGTGTGGCGGTTTGAGCTCCGGACCGAGCCCCGCCAGCACGACAGCGAGCACCCGCACTTTTTGTGCGTCGATTGCGGGGAGGTCTCCTGCCTGTCGGACGTGGACATCAGCATTGCCCCGGCCCGCGGCAAGAAATCGTCGAACATCGGTCACGTGACGGAAGTTCTGCTCAAAGGGCATTGCGACCGGTGCAGCAAGTGAACGGAATTGGGGACGGCCTCGTCCGCTGGGGAATTCTGGGGACCGCAAACATCGCGACCCGCGTGGGGCGCGCCATCACTCTGGCAGAGAACGCCCGGATCGCCGCCATCGCCAGTCGCGACGCAACGCGCGCCGTGGAATGGACTGCCCGCCACACGCTGGCGCCTGGCGACCAGCCGACCGCGACCGTGTTCCTCCCCCCGGATCAACCCGCTCCGACCTGCTACGGAAGTTACGAGGCGCTCCTGGATGATCCGACAATCGACGCCGTGTACATCCCGCTTCCTCCGACACTGCATGCCGAATGGACAATTCGCGCCGCCCAGCGGGGCAAGCACGTCCTGTGCGAGAAACCGCTGGCGATGAACCTGGACGAGGCGCGGCACATGGCGGACGCCTGTCGTCAGCACGGCGTCCAGTTGATGGATGGGGTGATGTGGGTGCATCACCACCGCACTGCGCACATGCAGCGGATCCTGGACTCGGGACAATTGGGACCGTTGCGACGGGTCACTTCGGCGTTTTCGATCGAAGGCCGGCATTTTCAGCCCGACAACATTCGTTACAACCGGGCGCTGGGGGGGAGTTCATTGGGGGATCTGGGATGGTATTGCGTCCGGGCGACGCTGTGGGCGCTGGAGGCATTGCCAGAACGAGTCTACGCGACCGCTGCCTATCAGGCCGACGTCGACCTGCAGCTTTCGGCGCTTTTGTGGTTTGGCGGCGGACGGATGGCCAGTTTTGACTGCGGCTACCACCTGGCGTTTCGCAAGTGGATGGAAGTGACCGGGGAGGCCGGCTCGCTGGTGTGCGACGACTTCGTCCATCCCTGGACACCGGACACAGCCCGCTTTTGGCTGCACGGCCCGCAAGGCAAAGCGTCACAGGAAGAATCGCCCCCCTGCATCCATGAAGTGCGAATGATCGAACGATTTGACACGATTGTCCGGACGGGAAAGCCTGAGCCGCGATGGGTGGACGATGCGCTGGCCACGCAGCAGGTGTGCGATGCGCTCGATCGATCCGCGCGGATCGGCGAATGCGTGGCCGTCGCCCCATGAAACCGCCGCCGCATAGCCTTGCAGATTCCCGCGCCGGGCGATATTTCAGGAAACTCAATCGACCCAACGGTGGGCCGACATGTATCACCTTCAGGGCGGACCCGGCGACTGGCGCCGTGCCGCCGGACACATCTGGGGAACGTTGACATGCGCGTCTGGCCTGGATTGCCCTATCCCCTGGGAGCGACCTGGGACGGGAGAGGCGTCAACTTTGCTCTGTTCTCCGAACACGCGACCAAAGTCGAATTGTGCCTGTTTGAGTCTTCAACCTCCAAACAGGAATCACAGCGCATCCCGCTCCCCGAACAGACCGATCAGGTCTGGCACGGGTTTTTCCCCGACATCCGTCCTGGCCAATATTACGGATACCGGGTCGAAGGGCCCTTCGATCCGGCACGGGGACATCGCTTCAATCCCCACAAACTCCTCTTGGATCCCTATGCGCGGGCGATCGGCAGACACCTGCAATGGAACGATTCGCTGTACGGCTATCAGTTCCACAACCAAGACGCCGATTTGACCTTCAATCCGCAGGACAGCGCCCCCTCCGCCCCCTTGGGGCTCGTGGTCGACACCGCTTTTACCTGGGGCAACGATCAGCCCCTGCGAACCCCCTGGCACCGCACTGTCATCTACGAGTTGCACGTGCGGGGGTTTACCAAGAATCTTCCGGGGATTCCCGAGCGACTGCGCGGAACCTATTCCGGCCTGGCGACCGAACCGGCCATCCGCCACCTGGTTGACCTGGGGGTCACGGCGGTCGAGCTGATGCCGGTGCATCACCACGCGGATGAGCCGTTTCTGGTGCAGCGCGGCAAGGTGAACTATTGGGGGTACAACACGCTCGGTTTCTTCGCTCCGGACTTGCGGTATTCCTCCTCCCGACACGCCTATTTCGTCGTCCAGGAGTTCAAGTCGATGGTCCGCGCGCTGCACGCCGCCGGGTTGGAGGTGATTCTCGACGTCGTTTACAACCACACCGCCGAAGGGAATCAACTCGGCCCCACGCTTTCGCTGCGCGGGATCGACAATGCCTGCTATTACCGGCTGAACCCCGAGAGCCCGCGGCATTACATCGATTTTTCCGGTTGCGGCAACGGCCTCAATATGCAGCACCCGCGCGTCCTGCAACTGATCATGGACAGCCTCCGCTACTGGGT
>JBJXGA010000465.1:0-14006 GCA_046152955.1 Planctomycetales bacterium
TCCAGATTGCCGTGGTAATAGGCGTTCAGCAGCGCCTCCTCCAGCGCCACCCCCAGCCGCAGGCAATCGGAGCGGGAGCAAAACCGCAGGCGGATTGCCTCTTCGCGCAGGTAACTGGCGACGGCGCAGACCAGCGTCAAATCGCTCTCGAGGTTGAAGGCATATTCGAAACGGGTCAGGCGGCCGATCAGGCGGGCGTGACCGCGGCTTTCCTGGGAGGCCAGCAGCACGCGATCGATCGTCTCCAGAAGATCGGTCGCCAGCGCGCGTTTGGGGACATAGCTGGCGGCCCCTTTCTGCAGCGCCTCGACGGCGATTTCTTCGCTCCCTTGCGAGGTCATCAGGATGATCGGCACCAGCGGGTATTGCTCTTTGACTTGCGCCACCAGTTCCAGGCCGTTCATGCGGGGCATCATCATGTCGGTGAGAACCAGGTCCGGGAGGTGCAGTTCCAATTGTTCCAGCGCGGCGCGCCCATCGGAGGCCTCGAGCACGGTGTAGTCGGGAGACTTTTGGAGCAGTCCCACGGCCAGACGGCGGTCGGTGTTGGAATCATCAACGACGAGGACACAGGGCATGACGGACTCCCAGGGCGCACGCGCCCAATCAATTCAGTGGCTGGCAGGCACCCGGTGCGCCTGGACAAACTCCGACAACTCTTCGTGAACCGACGTCAATCGCCGCCGCAGGTCTTCCACCGCGTCGTGGGCGGCGGCGGCGCGCCCCTCGCGTCCGGCCTGTTCCAGGCGACAGGCCAAATCATACGCCGCGTCAGCGCCAAACATTCGCAGCCCCCCTTTGACCGTGTGCGCGCTGCGACGGACCAGTTCCGGATCGTCAGCCGCCCAGCCCCGGTCCAGGTCCAGCATGAGTTGCGACGATTCCTCCAGAAAGGCCTCGGCCAACTCCACGAGCAAAACCTCGTCTCCGGCAACCGCGCCCAGGGCCGCGGACCAATTCAGTCCCTCGGCCGAGGTCTGAGGGAGGGGAATTCCGGGAGCGACCGCTGCCGGTTTGACTTCGGGCGCGGGAGAGGGGGTTCTCGGAGCCAGCAACCCGGCCCGCGACCGCGCGACAATCGTGTCGATCATCTCGTACAGTTCGCTGGCCCGAACCGGCTTAGTGAGGTATTCGTCCATCCCGGCTTCCAGGCACAATTCCCGGTCCCCTTTCATCGCCTGCGCCGTCATCGCCACGATCGGCGTATGCCGATTTCGCTCTCCCTCAAAGCGGCGGATGACCCGTGTCGCCTCGTGTCCATCCATTTCCGGCATTTGCACGTCCATCAGCACCAGGTCGAACGATTGCGCCTGAAGCAACGCCACTGCTTCGGCGCCGTTGCACGCCACCATCACGGTGTGTCCCTTGCGCTCCAAGAGGCTGACCGCCAGTTTTTGATTGTACAGGCTGTCTTCAGCGAGCAGGATCTTCAGCCCGGACATTTCCGAGGTGGCTTCCACGGGCGGAGCGAGGGGCGTTCCTGTCTCCTGGCCGGCATGCATCATCCGCATCAGCGCGTCGAACAGCTCCGACTGGTTGACCGGCTTCATCAGATAGGCGTCGGCCCCCAACTGTTCGCAGCGATTGACATCTCCCGAGCGGTCTCCCGAAGTGAGCAGCATCAGCAGGCGCCGCGCGGCGGCCGGATACCGTTGTTTGATCTCTGACGCCAGCCAGAAGCCGTCGTCGCCGGGAAGCCCGACATCGATCAGCGCCACGGCGAACGCACTCTGGGGCTGACCCTCCAGAAACGTCAACGTTTCCGCCGCGCTGCTCAGCGCCGTCACCGACATGTCCCAACTGCGGAGCATGGCCGTCAGCGTCTCGCGATTCGTGGCATTGTCTTCCACGATCAAGGCCTGTTTCCCGCGCAAATCGGATTCATCGTGGGTAAAGGGGAGTGCGGCGGCGTCCGACAGGCGGATGCGCAGGGTGAAATGGAACGTGCTCCCGCGGCCGAGGTGACTGTCCAGCCAGATCCGCCCCCCCAGCAACTCCACCAGTCGCGACGAAATCGCCAGCCCCAGCCCGGTTCCGCCGTGCCGGCGGGCCATCGAGTTGTCGACCTGCTCGAAGGCCTGAAACAGCCGCCCCTGCTTGTCCTCGGGAATCCCAATTCCCGTGTCGCAGACGATGATGTGCAATTGCATTTCGTCACCGGTGCGCGACTCGGGGAGCACTCGCACCAGCACTTCCCCCCCCGAGGTGAATTTAATGGCGTTCCCCACCAGATTGACCAACACTTGTCGCAACCGGGTCGGATCTCCCAGGACGCGATCGGGGACCGCGGCGTGGATGTCAGAGATCAACTCCAATCCTTTACGGTGCGCCTGGACCGCTAGCGATTTGAGCGTCCCCCCAATGCTGTCCCGCAAGCTGAATTCGACCTCTTCCAACTGCAGCTTCCCCGCTTCCACCTTGGAAAAATCCAGGATGTCGTTGATCAGCGACAGGAGCGATTCAGCCGACTCCAGGACGATCTTCAAATACTCCCGCTGCCGCGGCGCCAGTTCGGTATCCAGGACGAATTCGGTCATGCCGATGATGGCGTTCATCGGCGTCCGGATTTCGTGGCTCATGCTGGCGAGAAAGGCGCTCTTGGCGCGATTGGCCGCTTCGGCGGCGGCAATGGCCCGTTGCAGCTCGCGATTTTGCTCCGCCAGAGCCCGGCTGGTCCGCTGCCGCTCAATGGCATACCGCACCGTCTTTTCCAATTCGGGACCGCGGGTCTGCCCCTTGACCAGGTAGTCCTGAGCCCCTTCCTGGACGGCCGTCAGCGCAGTGGTTTCGTCTTCGTGGCCGCTGAGGACGACCAGCGGAACGTCGGGAGCGGCCCTGCGCACCTGGCGAAACGTCTCCAGCCCCTGGCTGTCGGGAAGCTGCAAGTCGAGCAGCACGGCCTCCACTCCCCCCTGGGCCAGGCGCTCCAGCGCCTCCGACAAAAACGCCGCGCACGCCACCACAAACGTCGTCTGACGGGCGTCCGCCAGATACTCCGTAAACAGCAGCGCGTCGTCCGGGCTGTCTTCGATGAGCAACAAGTGAATGGGCTGTCGATCAATCGCCATGGCGCGGCAATGCCATCAAGAGGCCCTCACAAGCGGGGGAGGGAAAGCCCGCACACTCCTTAACAACCTATTCTGCCCGAGAATCCCGCATTGGTCAAACGACCGCCGCTCCACCAAACGTCACGACGAACTCGGCGCCTCCCCCGTCGCGGGGGCGAGCCCAGGCGGCTCCACCGTGCCGTTCGGCGATTTGCCGCACGATCGCCAGTCCGGCGCCGGTCCCTTCCACCTCGCGCCCGACGGCCCGCTGAAACAACTGAAAGATGCGTTCCTCATAGCCGGCTGGAACTCCCGGACCCCGGTCCGCCACGACCACGCCCAGTCCCACCGGCTCTCCGGCGAGGGGTGCATACGGGCGAATCTCAACCTCGGGCGCCAGGCCGGGATGCGAAAACTTCAAGGCATTGGCCACCAGGTTGAAAAGCGCCTGGGTGACCCAGCGCCGGTCGGCGCGCAACCGCGGCAAATCGGGGGCCACCTGAATCTGCGCCCCGGTCCGTTCGATCGCCCCTTCGAGCTGGCTGAGCGCGTCCTCCACCACCTCTGACAGCGACACTTCCCGCGCCAATTCCACCGTCCGCTGTGCCCGTGACAGCGTGAGCACGTCTTCCAACAGGCGATCGAGCCGCTCCGCTCCCCGCACGACCCGACGCAGGTAGTCTTGTCCCCGCTCGTCCAGCCGCGCGGCATACCGGTCATTGGTCAGCTTGGCGAAGTTGTGGATCGCGCGGAGTGGTTCGCGGAGGTCGTGCGACGAGACGTACAACAGCGTTTCCAGGTCGCGATTCTTACGGGCCACTTCCAGCTCCGCCCGGTGCCGCGCGGTGACGTCCCAGAACGCCACCTGCACCCCCGTCACCTCATTGGCCGCGTTGAACACCGGCGCCTTGATCACCTCCACATACCGCAGCTCACCTGACGGGAGGCGATTCTCTTCGACCTTTTGGAGCACGCGCTGCGATTCCTGAACCTGGCGGTCGTCGCGACGGTACTTTTCGGCCAGATCGCGCGCGAAAAAATCGAAATCGGTTCGCCCCACGACCTCGGGAAGCGAACGCCCCAGTTCCCGGCAGAACAGTCCATTGGCAAACGTGAATCGTCCCTCCCGGTCTTTGCAAACCAGGTGGATTGGCAGCCCTTCGGCAAACGACCGGTACATCGCTTCCGCATCGAGCAGCGCCGCCTCGGTGCTTTGTCGCTGCGCACGCTCCTCTGCGCACCGCTCGACGAGGCCCGCGAATTCTCCCCCAGGGGTCACCACCAGTTCGTAGCGGCCGACGTCAATTGTCCCCGCGTCCCAGGTATCCACTTCCGCCTGATCGACCGTATATCCAGCGGCCTCCAGCCCCCGCGCAATCGTCGCAGCCTGTTCCGGATTTCCCTGAATCACCAGTGCGCGAGGCATGGCAGCGTGCTGAATGAGGTGGAGAGACTTGCAGGAATTGCCAACCGGCAATGAAGCGAATTCGACCAGCAGCGAGCCTAGCATTGCCGCACGTGGCTGGCAACGGGCAGTCGGCGCTGTGAGCCTCGCCTGCGCGGATTTCCGAGAAATCCGCCTACAGTCGCTGGATTTGTCAGAAATCCAGAAACGCTGGACTCCCAGCGCCGGAACAACCAACCACCCGCACCAGCGCCGAGCCACGACACGCCAAACCGGGAAACTATTTCCCGACATCAATCAACCCGCTCACCCGGACCGCCGTCAGCCGCTGTCGGTAGACCGTGGAATTATCTCGGGGATCGGTGACGGTGTCTTCGATCTGCAAGACGCCCAGGGGAACCTCCGGCGACCACCACACCATTCGCCGGTAGCGGAGCGCCGGCCCCTTTTTGCGGGGCTGGAAACTGACCGAGGCTCCGGCGATGTGGCATGCGAACGCATCTTTCCGCAGCGCGGTTTTCAGGAAACGGACCGGACCGGGTTTGTACGTGGCGGGACGCGGCAGGCCATTGAGAAAGCGTTGCGCGGCAAGTTCTTCGGGGGTGGGATTCTGGTTGGCTGCGGGGAGCACCGCCGTGGCGGATTGCCCCTTTTGCCAGGCGCTCAACGCGACAGACATCGACAGCGACTCCAGCGGCTTTCCTCCCTGCAAATGTTCCCAGGTAACCAAGCGGCGATTCGGCTCGGAACCAGGTCGTGCGGAGAGCTTCCACCGCGTCGTTTGTCCGTCCGGCGTCTCCCCGACGAGTTCGATCCACTGCGGCTGCTCCTCGGTGGGAGGAGTGGACGGAAACGGTCCCAACCAGATCTTGCGAGGCGGGGGGATGTCGGAGTCCGGTTCCGGCGCGGGTGGGGGCGACCATTGATCGAACCAACCCTTCAGCCAGGGGTGTTGCCACGGATTTTGATACGGGTAGGCCGCCGAATACACCGAGATCGCGAGCAGACCGACGGTGGCGATCTGCACGACCCGTCGATGCCCCCAGGCATCGAGCACTGGAACCAGCCCCAGCAACCACAGCGGGATCAGCCAGAACGCCCACCGCAGCCCGCATGTCATGCCGCCGTAGTTGTAGCTTTGAGTCTGCCACAGATAGAACCCCAGTACCCAGCCAGTGAGCACCAGCCCCAGAAGCGACACACCGCGGAGCGCGTCTCCCGTTCGTCGTCTCAGTCGCCACCAGCCGGCCACCGTCAGCAGAAACATCGGGGAGAGCGAGAGAATTCCGTGGTGTCCCAGAGTGCAATGAAACAGGTACACCCAGGCCGAGGATTCTCCCTTGTCGATCGCCGAGGGATTCATCCAATAACTGGGAATTCCATTCAAAATGTACTTGTAGTAGTTGTGCTCTTCCGCGCCGAAACTGGCGTAGAACGGCTTGATGCTTCCGGTACACAACCAGTTGGTGTACAGGAACGCGGCCAGAGGAAGGATCGCCGCAGGGACAAAATACGTGAGCGTTTGCCGTGGCGCAGCACGGAACAGCAGCACGAACAGCGCCAAGCCCAAGGCGCAGGCCGGCAACTCGTTGCAGGCCGCGAACGCCCCCCAGAATCCCGCCAGGGCAAACCACCACCAGCGCCGCCCCCCATCGATCACGATCCGCAGCGCCGGAGAGAGGGCAAAGACCACGCTGCTGGCGGCGACGGAATGATTGTTGAACGTGACGAGAAACGTCGTCAGGAACGTTCCCGTGGCAGCCGCCAGCACGACGAACAAGCGGCTCCAGTCCGTCTGGGCATAGCGCTCGACCAGTCCCGCCAGCAGCACGAGCGCCGTCAGCCAGGGGAGCCAGTTCACGACGAGCAGCAGCCACCGCACTGTCTCGTGCGGCGCGGCAACCAGATCGAACCGCGGGGGCTGGTCTTCCGCTGCGGGGAGTTGTTTCAGCGTCCAATACAGCCCCGACACGAGGGTCGAGAGCAATGGCGGTTTCGAGGAATAGAAATGTTCTTCGAAACGCACCTTGTCAATCGTGTCCCAGCCGGGTTGCTGGATGATCTCGTCGATCTGATAGGTTCCCCGTTCCACCAGCGACCAGACGGTACACCATCGCGAGCGGTCGTTGGCACTGAACATCAGCGTATGGGGTGGACGGTTCTCAGGCCAGCGGGCCGGGCTGTAGACCACCGAAGCGGTCCACAGGTGCGCCAGCCCCTGGGCTCCGGCGACGCCGATCAGGAGCAGATACAGCCAGCGGCGCGTCGCGGGAGCGAGCGCCGCGCGGTCAGAGGGGCAGATCGACCCAGCCGGGCTGGGCGCCCCCTTCCCTACCGCCTGGGGGGGATCGGCGGCGGAGGAATCGGCAATCAATGCGACCGGCGGGGGGGCTTGCGGCTCCGGCATGGTTTTGTGGCGTTCTTTTGTCCTTCAACGTCGGCCCGGCCAAACCGTGCAGCCGTTCGCGGTCGGCTAGATCAGCGTCCGCAGATGAAAATGGAACGGCCCCAGTTTGCCCCCGTAGTTTCCGGCCGTCACGCGAACGAGCCCCGTCACCTGGCAGGCCGCGTGTAAACCGGCCTTCATCGCCTCGGCGACGCGCGGCTCCGACAGTCCGTCGATCACGATCTCATACACCGCCTGGGCGGTGGGGGGGAGTTCGCTGGCGGTCAATCCCCGCAAGGTGGGGCAATAGGCGTCGTTGGTGCTGGCTTTGAGTTTTTTGTACTTCGAACCGACTTTGCTCCCGCTGCGAACGATCCCGCCGGGGAACGGCAGGATCACATCGGGGATTTTTCGAATCGCTGCGACCGCCTGTTCGGCCGCCGACAGCGCGGCTCCCTGGGTGGCGCCGCACAACAGCAGGTTCCCCCCGCCCACTCCCTTGACCGTTCCAAACCGATCTTCGCAAACGAACTCGCCATCCATCACCGGAATCCGCCACAGTCGTCGCCCCTCCAGCTTCTTGGACGATTGGAACGTATCGCCAAAAAACCGCAACTGGCCGCCGATGGAGATCTGCTTGTCTTTGGGAGCGTCGGCCAGCCCGTTGAAGCAGGCGGTCGTCGGGCAGGTCAGGACGCACTGGCCGACCCGGTTGGCGAGCGCTTTTCCCAGGGCATCGCGGCTGAAGGCAAAGACCAGCACGCTGATTCCCGGACGACCATCGGGGGTTTCCTCTTCGGACAATTCCCGTTCGATGGCCGCCTCGACGTCGCAGGCAATGACGCTGGTGGCGTTCCCCGTCATAACGGTCGCCGCCGTCCGAGCCCACTCGGGGGAAATGGCGGTGATGATCGCCCGCGTGCCGGTGACGGGAAACGCCTCGGCAAACGTGTCGGCGATCTCCACGCCATGCAAAGCCAGTCCCGCTTGATCAACGCTCAAGGTCCAACTCCCAAACGAACTAGACCGCAACCTGTTCCAGATGGCGGTGCATGAACTCTTTCAAGGAAACAATCTGCGACGAATCGGCGGCGATGGCGCGGTCTATTTCTCCGTTTCCGCGTCCTTCTTCGCCTTTTCGTGCTGCGCCGTGGACAGTTCGGGATTGGGGGTGGCGTCACCCGGATCCAGGCCGAGCACCCAGCGGATTCCTCCCAGAAGCGAATCGCGATATTGCTTGTTCGCCCAGGTTTCCGCGTTGTGCCCCAGATTGGTGTAGAACACTTTTCCCTGTCCATACTCCTTGACCCATGCCACCGGGACATGGTACGGCTTTTTCAACCCGCATTTCGCCATATTCAGGCTCATCAAGACCCGCACCTTTTCCGGCTGCCAGTTTTTGTACTGGTAGATTTCGTCCTTGATGACCAGTTCCTCCCCCCACATTTTGCTGCCGGGATGTTTGGTGTCGTGAACGGCGATCGTCACCGTGTCTCCGGAGTTCCAGGGGTGCCCGTCGAACGTCCCGCCGATCATGTCCCAATACGGTTTGTGCTCGCCGTAGGTGTCGGTTGAGGAGTGCGTGGCCACCACCCCATGCCCCTTCTGCTTGAGCCAGGTGTTGAGGAAATAATCGAGCGCCTCCGGAGCGATTCCCAGGTCCGGCCCCTGCGTGTACAGGAACACCAGGTCGTAATTCTTCAAATTCTCCGCCGTGAAGTCGCGGGCCGGATCTTGCGTGCAATCAACCGTGAACAGGCCGCTCTGCTGCCCGATCTGGGTGACGGCGATCTCGGCGGGTGCCAGTTCCTCTTTTTCGCGCTTGACCGGATTGTGCGTGAAGGTCTTGGAGACCGTGAGCATCAGCACCCGCGCCTTCTTCTGCGTCTGCGCCCGGACCGGCGTCCCCCCCGGAAACGGCAGGCAAATCCCCAGTCCCCCCAGAATCAGGGGAATCATCAGCAAGCGGACGACCTTCATGGATGGTTCCTCAAAGATGTGCGACAGCGATCGGCCGCCAACCCGTTGTCGGCGGCCATCAACTTTCGAATCAGCCATCATAAACTGCCGGGGGGGAATGTGCCAACCTTGGCACTGCCGGCCGGTTGTGTTACGTTCCGCCCACCATGCAGAACGGTTTTCTCGGATATCCGGCGTCGTTGATGCTCGACGTGGTGGTCTGCGCGCTGATCGTCGTCGTTCCGACGCTCGCCTTCAGCCTCTACACGGTCAAAGTGCGTCGCAATTACCCCCTTCACAAAAAGCTGCAACTTCTACTGGGGGGCGTGTTGCTGGTCGCCGTCGGACTGTTCGAAATCGACATGCGGCTGCAAGGGGGCTTCGAGCAGATCTTAAAGAAACGATCCCGCCCGCTGAATGCCGCGGAACTGGCGTCGTTCAAGACGCTGCTCTGGGTCCACCTGACGTTTGCCATCTCCACGGTCGTCTTGTGGTGTACGACGTTGTGGCTGGCGTGGAATCGAATTCCCAATCCCCCGGCCCCCTCCCCGCACAGCCCAGTCCACAAAATCCTCGGCTGGCTCTCTGCGATCGACATCACGCTGACCTCGGTCACGGGACTTTTGGTGTACTACTACGGATTCGTGGTGCCGTAGTGGACGCTGGCAGCGTCCACGACAAACTCAACTTCGGCGACCACTGTCGATCCACGGCGGCATTGAGCGGCAACTCGACGCATTCGACACGCACAAATCGCAATAACCATCCGCTGGCCAACCCGCCAGATTCACCTGCCGATAAGGAGACTCACCGCAATGACAAATCGCCATGACGTGACGAATTCCGGTTCTTCGAATTTCGACCGAGAGGCCAATCCGTGGGGCCAGACGTCGCGGCGGAAATTCCTGCAGGCGGCCGGCCTGGGCGCCGCGGCGTTTGCGGCACACTCCGCGTACGGCGAGGAGAAGCCGAAGATCGTCGACAAATACGGCAATCCCGTTCAAGGTTTCGTCGATTACATTGTTGCCAGCCCCGCATCTTCGAAGGGCTGGAAGCCTGTTTCGGATCGGAAGGTCCGTGTGGGACTTGTGGGCTATGGCTTCTGCCAGTTCGGGGCGGCTTTTGGATTCCAGGATCACCCCAATGTCGAAGTGGTGGCAGTCAGCGATCTGTTCCCTGACAGACGGGACGGTTTGGCGAAGGCTGCACGCTGCAAGAAAACCTACGACTCGCTCGAAGAGCTGGTCAAGGACGATACGATTGAGGCGGTGTTCTGCGCCACCGATCCTCCTCACCACGCGCAACATTGCATGGAAGTGCTCAAACACGGCAAGCATGTTGCGGTGTGCGTGCCCGCAGTGTGGGGCTCTCTCGAAGAAGCCGAACAGCTGTTCGAAGCCGTGAAGAATGCCCGCGGACTGCAATACATGATGTTCGAGACGTCGTACTTCGAGCCGGGACTCTGGCCCATTCGCCAACTCTACCGGGCGGGATGCTTCGGGAATCATGTCTATTCCGAAGGAGAGTATTTCCACTATCACGACGGCAAGGATGTTTACCCCTCCTATCTGGGCTGGCGAAACGGCCCGCCTCCCTTGTGGTATGCGACCCACTCGACCGCCTATTACGTAGGCGTGACAGGGGGAAGTTTCACTCACGTATCAGCCCAGGGGAGGACCGGCACCTGGTCCTATCTGCAGCCAGGCGCCAACAAGTTTGATAACAGGTTTGCCACGGAGACCGCGCTCTTTCGGACGAGCGACGGTGGCGCGAGTCGAATGACTTGCAGTTTTGACACGGTCGGCCACGAGGGGGTCAGAGGCCGCTTCCGAGGGGACTTGGCTTCGTTCGCAGGGGACGACGCGGGACTCGGCATCAACTGGGGGACGTTCGACGACAAAATCAACGGTAAAGGACAGGGCAAGCCCTTACCCAGCCTGGATTATCCTCCTCTGCCTCCCACCGTTGATCCCGGCGGCCACGCCGGCTCACACGGTCCGCTCATGAATGAATTCATCACCGCAATCCTCGAGAACCGGACTCCGATGGTGAACATCGCTGAGTCGCTGAACATGACAGTCGCCGGAATTGTGGCGAGTGAATCCGCAAAAAAGGGTGGCGAACTGCTGAAGATTCCGCAGTTTGCGATGCCGGCGTGACGCCCTCCGGGTGGACAACTCGAGCCGTCGCAACTTGCAGGATTTTTCGAAGACCTGCCCAACCTCTGCCGGCCGAGACCATCAGGTAACTTCCGCCCCGACGGCGTCCAATTTGGGCCATCCCGAAAAACGCCCCGGAGCACAGGGGTGTGCCCAAATTCCCTGGCATCCCTTCCGACGTAGCCATATTCGCCAGAATGTGGGTGATCGCTGCTGGGCCCACGTTCTGGTGACCGTGGCTACCGCCAGGAATCACGGGCACACCCCCGCCGCCACAACCCCACCCGTTCGGTTGACAACTTCTGTCGGCTTGAACAGAATGACGCTGATGTATTCATCAGTACACGTTCGGTCCGGCATCGATTCGCAGCTTCTCTTGAGAGAGCACTCCATGGCGATTGATCAATCCGATTCGATGAGCAGCGGCGACAACATGGCTGCGTGCTGCTGTAGACCGCTGTGGCAATTGTGCCGGCTTCGCACGTCGCATTCGCGGCGCTCCCTGCCTGCGACTTGCCGAGTCTGCCTCGTCGGGTTGTTGACGATCGTCGCCCCCTTCTTCTCGATCGGCCTACCAGGCGGGAACTTGCAGGCTGCAGCACTATCCGCCAGCCCGACTTCCGTTCCGCTCATTCGCAGCGCTCGATCGGGCGCCTGGTCAGACGCCGCCACCTGGGAAGGGGGGAAGGTGCCGGCCGACGGAGTCAAAGTCCAGGTCCGCCCCGGCCACACGGTGACGTATGACATCGAGGCCCCGGAGTCGCTCGTGATTCGCTCGCTGCACGTCGCCGGGACGGTTTCGTTCGCCACAGACAAGCGGACACAACTCAATGTCGGTCTGATCAAGATCGAAGCGGGTGACAGCACTGACGAAGAAGGATTTGATTGCGATGCCCACGCCGACGACGTCGATTCGCAACAACCAAGGCCGGCGCTGCTCGTCGGAACTGCCGATCGGCCGATCGCGGCAAGTGCCCGAGCGCTCATCCGGCTGACGTACGTTGCCGGTATGAACAAGGAATCGTGCCCCGCGATCGTCTGCTGCGCTGGCAGGATGGATTTTCACGGCACCCCCCTCAGCCGCACCTGGGTGAAACTGGGCGCGACCGCGAACCAGGGGGCAAGGGAGCTAACACTGGCGGAACCGGTCACCGGCTGGAAGGCCGGCGATCGGATCATCGTCACGGCGACCGGCTTCAGCAGTGACCACAGCACGCGTTACGAAACCGAACAGCGCGCCATCACCGCCATCGACGGCAACGTCGTCCGCTTCGAAGAGCCGCTCGGCTACGAGCATCTGGGGGAGGGCGAACTGCGCGGCGAAGTGGCCAATCTCAGCCGCAACGTGATCGTCGAGTCGGCCGATCCCGCCGGCGAGCGCGGGCACACGATGTATCACCGCAACTCGGTCGGTTCGATCGGTTACGCCGAGTTCCGGCACCTTGGCAAGAAAGGGGTGCTGGGGCGCTACAGCCTGCACTTCCATCTGGCCGGTGCGACGATGCGGGGGAGTTCGGTCATCGGAGCTTCGATCTGGGACAGTCACAACCGCTGGCTGACGATCCACGGAACAAATTACCTCGTCGTCCGCGACTGCGTCGGTTTTCGCAGCGTCGGCCACGGCTTCTTTCTCGAGGACGGCACCGAGGTCTACAACGTCCTCGACCGCAACCTGGCGGTCGAAGCCCTGGCCGGAAAGAAGCTGCCCAAACAGGTTCTGCCGTTCGATCAGAACGAAGGGGCCGGCTTCTGGTGGGCCAACAGCCTCAATACGTTCACCCGCAACGTGGCCACGGCGAATGGATTGTACGGATTTCGCTTCGAGGCGACGGAAACCAGCGAAAAGAAGCTGACGTTTCCAGTTCTGCAACCCGGCGGCGACGAAACGCCGGTCGATATACGCACGCTGCCGTTCGTGCGCTTCGAAGACAACGAAGTACACAGCAGCCACGGGCTCTACGGCATCAACCTGGGGGAAGGAGTGGCGCGCATCGGCCCCGACGCGAAGCACCCGTTTGTCGTCCGCAATACGAAGATCTGGAACGTCCATTACGGGTTTCGGCCGCAGGTTCCCTCACTGCTGGTCGAGAACATGTCGATTCAGTCGCATTACGGCGTCTATCATCCCAACTTCGACAACCACGTGTACCGCAATCTGACCATCCGCCAGACCAGCACCGAACCGTTCAACCGCGGCCACGACGACGACAGCGTGCAATACGGCGTACTGGCAGTCGATGGGCTCACGTTCGACAATTGCCGCTCTGGATACATGCCGCTCATTCAGATCTCCGACGACAATCCCACCGGCCGCGCCGTCTCACACTTCCGCAACCTGCACGTGACGAACTGGGGCGATACGAACCGCGACAGGTCGATCATCAACCTGGGAGGCGGACCGAAGCCGACACCAAAAACCGACAAGGGGGTGCCGATCTACCTGCACGACTGGTTCGGCCCCGGCCGCCAGGCCCTGATCGTCAGCACGCGATCGCCCGAGTTCAAAGCCCGCCCCGACGTCTTCCGGGCCGAGGCACCGCTCACCGGCGACGAATCGCGAGTCACCGAAGTCTCCAGCATCGAATTCCCGCAACCGCTCGATCCGATCGACGACCTGCCCCCCGCGACAGTCATCACGCACCTGTTGTTGGATGGCGACAAGCTACACGTCCGAGGCACGTGCAGCGACAACGGTCTCGTGAAGCGCGTCGTGGTCAACGGCCACGAAGCGCGAGCCGCGTCGTCGAACTTCGCCACCTGGGAGATCACGCTCGCCGCCAGCCCCGCATCAGCCGCGACGACGACGGCTCACGCCGAAGACAGTGCCGGTAACATCGAACGCATGCCGCATAAGTTGGTTTGGCGTCCATAGGTGTGATTTCCCCGAGAGCGAATTGCAGACGGCAATGGGCCAAAGCGCGTGACCTTACATGGGGATTCCGATGGGGACGTCGTCGACCCGCGCGGCGGGGTGCGCCACGTGATCCCGACGAAAGCGACGTACCCCAACAAGGACGCGCGAGCCAAACTCTCCCTCCCCCCCTTGCGGG
>JBJXGA010000468.1:0-3246 GCA_046152955.1 Planctomycetales bacterium
CTTCCGGGGAACTCGATTTTGATTCGCCCAACGGAACGGTTTGACATTCTCGAACGCACATTGGTGGCTCACGAGGACGTTCGCACTCCCGGGCTGCTGGACGGAAGGGGCGCGTGATGGCTCGCAAGAACAAGGCCGCTGGACTGGAGCCGACCGGGATGCCCCGCGATTATGCCGAGGTCTTGCAATCGATCAGGATGCGGGTCCAGCAGGCCCAAACCAGAGCGATGCTGTCCGTGAATCGTGAGTTGATTCAACTCTACTGGGACATCGGCCGTTTGATTGTCGAGCGCCAGGATGCCGAAGGCTGGGGTAAAGGGGTCGTGGACCGATTGGCTCGTGACATTCAGCGTGCGTTTCCTGGTATTCAGGGCTTTTCACCGGGCAATGTATGGCGGATGCGGGCCTTTTTCCGGGCCTATCAAACCACGGACAAAGAACTCGCGCAGCCTGCGCGAGAAGTTCGCAGGAAAACTCGATCGCAAGGAGTCACCAGGGCGAGTGAATCAAATCTCGCGCAACCTGCGCGTGAAATTGTCGAGCCGATTTTGCCGCAGGTTGCGGCAGAAATCCCTTGGTTCCACAACGTCATTTTGATTGAAAAGGTCAAGAACCAGGAAGAACGCCTCTGGTACGCCGCCAAGACGCTGGCGCACGGCTGGAGCCGGGCGGTCCTCACGGTGCAGATCGAGAGCGACCTGTATCATCGCCAGGGGCAGGCGATCACGAATTTTGCAACAACGCTCCCCGTGCCGCAATCCGACCTGGCGCAGCAGTCGCTCAAAGATCCCTATCTTTTCGATTTCCTGACGCTGCATGACGACGCCATCGAACGCGATCTCGAACAAGGTCTGGTCGATCACGTGCGGAAGTTTTTGCTGGAGTTGGGGGCGGGATTCGCTTTCGTCGGACAGCAGGTGCCGCTGGCGGTGGGGGACGACGAGGACTATCTCGACCTGCTGTTCTACCATTTGAAGCTGCGGTGCTTTGTCGTGATCGACCTCAAGATGAAGAAGTTCACGCCGGAGGACGCCGGGAAAATGAACTACTACCTCTCGGCGGTCGACAGCCTGATGAAGCATTCGGCCGACGCCCCGTCGATCGGGCTGATTCTTTGCAAGTCGCGCGAGCGGATCAAGGCCGAGTACGCGCTGCGCGATCTCAACAAGCCGATCGGGATCGCTGAATGGCAAACGCAACTCGTTGACTCATTGCCCGAGTCGCTGAAGGGAAAATTGCCGAGCATTGAGGAGATCGAGGCTGAATTCGGAAGGGGGAAGAATTCGTGAGCCAGCAATCTTCGTCGATTCGTGGAGATCACAGCTTGCAGCCTCCGCGCGGGCGTATTACCGGCCAGCTTACGCAAAACCGGCCAGCTTACGCTGGGCCGTTCGCTTGGGGGAGGGGCGTGTCCTGGAACGCGGTCTGGCATGGGGGGCAATTCGCAGAGAAGAGATCGCGGCTGAACGATCGCGCCGATTCGAACTTGTCACACGGCAAGGGGGTCGTGCAGTCCGAATCGCGCTGGTGGAGGCGTCGACGTGAACGATCTCGCGCCGAGACGTTTGCAATCACAGCCTCGGAAGGCATGGCGGAGGGTATTGCGGAATGCATCGCGAGCCAGGTATCTGGTATGCTCATGAAGGCTGAAACTGTGAAACGAGAATCGAGGAGGCGACCAAGAACCGGCAAGATCGAATCAGCATCATGCCCGACGTGTGTCACGGCAAGGTGTGTATTGCCGGGACGAGGATCATGGTGGCCGTAATATGACCACCCACCCAGGAGACAGTCCATGAAGATCAAATGGCAGGACTATATTGAGGAACGCAAGGATTTGATGATGGGGAAGCCCATTTTCAAGGGTACGCGGCTGACTGTCGAGCACATCCTCAAGGAGCTGGGGACCGGCATGAGCCAGGAAGACGTATTGGCGGGTTATCCGCAAATTGCGTCCGAGCATCTGCAGGCCGCCTTGCTGTACAGTGCCACCCGACCGGCCAGATTTCGCACAACCGGCCAGCTTACGCTGGGGCCGTTCGCCTGGGTTGACATAAGTCGCTGTCGCGGCTTATTGTTCCGTGCATTGTTGGGATGCCGGGGGGTGGTTTGTTCCGCCCCTTGGGCTCCGTTCGCAGGAGGCGCAACGTCGTCGTCATGGCCCCGCTGGATACGCTCCCCCAAGTTGCGGCCGAGACCCTTCGGCGGGAAATTGATCCCGGCGAACTCCCCACCCGGCTCAGGCTGCTCTGCGTCGGCAATTGCGAGCCTTCCTGGGTCGGGTTGACGCTCCAGCTCGATGCCCGCGGCTGCGTGGAGCCCGCGTTCCATTGGGTCTCCTCGACCGGCGAGGCGCTGGCGCTGTTGCGCGACGAGAGTTTTGACTGCCTGTTGATCCGCGCGAATCAGCCGCATGAAGGGGTTGGCGACGACCCCTTGACGCTGGCTCGCGGGATCCGCGCCGGGGGGTGCGGCGATCCGGTCGTCGTCGTGACGGTCGCCGCCGATGACGAAACCTGGCGCGAAGCGCTCCACATCAACGTCGATCTCCTGGTGAGCGCCAAGGGATGGGAATCGAGCGCCCTGGTTCCTGCCATCCAACGGGCGGTCGAGCGGGGATTGATGCTCCGCGAGATCGATCGCCTGGGGACGGCCGACCGCCGCCGCCTGGCGCGCGAACGGGACGAGGCCGACTACCTGCTCAGCCAGCAGCGCCGCATCCTGGTCGCGCTGTCGGAGCAAGCGGCTCACGCTCCCGCTCCGGCGCCGCTCCAGCTCCCGCGGGAATTTGAAGACTATTACCAGGAACTGGTCCGAACCTACGTGATCATGGGTTCCGGGAGCTTGGTGTCGGAGATTTCGCAATTGGCCGAAATCCTCGTCCAGGGGGGGATGACCCCCAGCCAGGTGCTCGATTTTCATCTGTCGCGCGTGGGGGGGCTGGTGCAGGGACTGGGGAACCGCAGCACGCGGCATGTCATGGCCAGGGCCGACCTGTTGGCGCTGGAACTGATGCTGCACTTGGGGTCGTGCTATCAGCGGCGGTTGCATGAACTGGCCGATCGACCACCGGACGCCGCGGCGTCTGCGGCACACATGACGGAGTTCCCCTGATGGCCGACGAAAGCGAGACGATCGCCGAATTGCGGGAGGCGGTGCAGGCCTTTGTCGACGAGCGCGACTGGCGTCAGTTTCACACCCCCAAGAATCTGGCGATGTCGCTGGCGATCGAGACGGCGGAGCTGA
>JBJXGA010000331.1:0-14246 GCA_046152955.1 Planctomycetales bacterium
CGACCGTGCAATGATTAGGACTCGGGGGTGGTCGATCCCGTGGCATTCGCGGCGACAGTCCCTAAAATAGTCTGGCTGTCCCCGGTCGCCGCGCGTTAGGTCGGCACCCGACCGCTGCCGGGCGCCCTTCATGATTCACACCACAAGGAACTGTTCCGTGTCCGTTCTGCTCAGCGAGTTTGCGAAAAACCTGAATGTCGAGACCGCGTTCACCGTCCTGGCGGTGGCCAAGACGCTTAAGGCCCAGGGCAAAGATGTCGTCGAACTCGAAATCGGAGACAGCCCGTTCGAGAGCACGGCGGCAGCCAAGGCGGCCGGAGAAACCGCCATCCGCGAAAATCAGTCGCATTATTGCCCCTCTCCCGGCCTGCCGGTCTTTCGCGAGGCGGCGGCCCGGTTCGTCCAGGAGGAGTTCAATATTCCCGCCCGCGCCGAGAATGTCGTTGTGGGACCGGGGGCCAAGATTTTTGAACAATTCTTCTGTGAGGCGTTTCTCAATCCGGGGGACGGCGTCCTGGTCTTCAGTCCCCATTTTCCCACGTTTCTCCCCAATATCGAACGGCGGCAGGCGCGGGCCGTGCTGGCCCCCCTGCGGCAGGAGAATCAATTTCGCCCCGACTTGTCGGCAATCGAAGAGTTTCTGACGACCGATCGTGCCCCCAAGGCGATCTTTCTCAATTCGCCGCACAATCCCACCGGCGGCGTCGCGACCGAACAGGATTTGCGAGATCTGGCCAACCTGGTCCGCGGGAAAAACATTGCCGTCTTCAGCGACGAACCATATTGTCACATGGTCTGGAAGGGACGGCATCGCTCGCTTTTGGAGCAGCCCGGAATGCTCGATCAGTGCGTGGCGGCCTACACCTTCAGCAAATCGTACAGCATGAGCGGCTGGCGACTGGGGTTCGCCGTCTCTGCTGCGCCGATCGCGGAAGCGATCGGCAAGATGATCAACACCTGCCTCTCCTGCGTTCCGCCAATTGTGCAACTCGCGGGGACCGCGGCGCTCCAGCGCGATCAGGTGGAGCGGGACCGCGTGATGCAGTTGTTCCGGGAGAAGGTGGTGCTTTTGACGACCGGCCTCAATCGGATCGAGGGATTCAAGACGCTCGATCCGACGGCGACGTTCTACGTCTTTCCCAATGTCGCGCCGATTTGCAATCGGCTCGGAATCACCAGTCACGGCCTGGCGCTGTACCTGTTGGAAGGGGCCGACGACAAGTTCGGCGTGGCGTGCTTGGGTGGGGAGTGCTTCGGCGAGGCGGGGGGAGGCTTCCTCCGGTTCAGTTGTGCCGAGCCAAATGAACGCCTGCAGCAGGCGCTCGACTTCCTGCCGGTGGCGATCGGGCGCACTGATCGGGTGCGGGTGTTCCTCGAAAAGAATCCCAAGTTTCGGTTGGCAAAACCGTATCCGACGACCGTGTAACGGGCCCCAGAATGGCCATGAACGACGATGTTGCTGCGGAATCTCCTCGCAGGCCGCGGTGTCGCACCGTGATGAGGCGCGTTCTGATCGTGTATTGGATGGGAATGTTCGTGGCGACACACATCCCCAAGATCCCGCGCCGGTTGCAGGTTCCGGTATCCGACAAGTGGCAACACTATGCGGCCTACGCGCTCTTGGGTTGGCTGGTGGCGTGCTGCTGGTCGTGGGGCCGGCCTGTCACCTGGCAGCACCTCCTGGCCTGGATGACCCTCTTGGCGGCGTACGGAGCGATCGACGAAATCACGCAGCCGCTTTTCGGACGGGAAGCGGACTGGCTCGACTGGCGCGCCGACGTCGTGGGGGCCGCCAGCGGCCTGGCGATTTTCATGCTGTTGTCGCGATGGAGTTCTCGCAAGGGGCCCGCCGTTCCGACGGACCGGTGAGCGGCCGGGTGGCGGGGTCTGCATGATTACAGCGCGACCTGGAGCCGCAACCAAGAGAGATTGAACCTAAGCAAGAGGAGGAAGCAGAGAGGGTCCGGCCGTGATTGGCCAGACGCTCCGCTATCGATCGCAGTCGATGGGTATTGTCTCGACTCCATGCTGCCAAATGCCACTTCCTTCTCCGCGACCTCCGCGTCTCCGCGCGAGGCCTTTTTTGTTCAACCGCTTCATGGAACCCTCGAAGGACACGAAAAACGTGGGCCAGTCAAATTCAGTTATCTCATTCAGTGGCACGCTTCGTTTTCGGGAGATAACTGACCGGGAAAATCATTTTGGCGCGTCAAGATTCTGGTGGATTTCTCACGCGGAGCCGCGGAGGACGCGGAGAAGTTCGGGCCGTGGTCCTCCATACAAATCCGTGCGCATCGATTTCCTTTCGTATTTTTCGTGGTGATTCCTTCCTTCTCCGGCGCGAACCGCTTTGGCAGAGCGATTTTCAACTGGGCTACGCGGTCCTGGGCTTTGGGATTCAACCGCGTTGCGGTATTGGGGCATCCGCAAGTTGCCGAGCGTTCGCAATGTACGCGCTGCCTTCGCAACGGTATTCTGAAGGGGCGTTTCGACGATCCGTCAAGCCACAGGCAGAGCGGTCATGGTGGAAGTTTACCTCAGCCACAGTCACCTTGAGGCGTTGAGACTCAAGAATTTTCTGGAGCGTCACGACGTCGGCGCAGATGTTCGCGAACTGGCTTCACGGCACGACGTCTCGGACAGCGAAGGTCTTCCGACAGTGTTCGCTGTCTGCGTCGCCGCCGAGGATGCCGAGACGGCTCACGCGCTGGTGGACGAGTATCGGTCGATTCTTCGGCAATCGACTGACCAGGATGGCCAAAGCGGCGAATTGCCAGGCCGCTCCGCAGTCTTGGAGAGCGAGGTTGCGCAGGGTGAGGGGGCCGTCAAGGCGCGAATTCCCTGGCTGACGATCGTTTATGTTGCCGCCTGCGTCGTAATGTCCGTCGGCGGGTGGCGCGAGTCGAGAAGGGTGCCGACTGCGGAGCCGGTTTACTGGGGATGGCGCGATGCTTTGGAAGTCAACAGCGGCAGTATCTGGGCCATCTTCACGTCGGTGTTCCCGCATCTGACACTCGAGCATCTGGTGATGAATCTACTGAGCGGTCTGCCTCTGGCGATTGTGATCGAGCGGCGGTGCGGCCGCGCCTGCTGGTTGGGACTCGTCGCCTCGACGGCGCTGATCGGTGCGGCGATCGAACTGGCCCGATCCGGTCAACTCGGTCTGGGATCATCTGGGGTGGACAATGCATTCTTCGGATTTGCGATGGCCGTTTCAGTGCGAACCCGGTTGCTGCCGATCTGGCTTTTTGTCCCGATTGTGCTCTGGCAGGGGTTCGGAACCGTTCACGACGTCTCTTATGCAATCAATGATTTTTCGACGGAAAGTTCCTTGGCATTTCAAGGTACTTACGTCCATCTCGGCAGTCTGCTGTGGGGAATCCTGTTCGCACTCGCGTTTGTGTACCGCTGGAAGCCGCTGGCGACGCGAACCGCGGCAGCCGCGGTCTTGCTCGCCGCGCTTGTGCCGTTGCGAGGGTCGCCGTGGCATACCGGCTGGCTGCTTTCCCGTGCCAACAAGGCTTTGCGCAGCGAGGACGTCGCGTCAGCGATCGACTGGTATTCGCGAGCCATTGCGAAGAATCCTGAGCTGGCGGGCGCCTACATCGGTCGTGCAAACGCGTATTTACTCGACAGCCAACTCTCAGACGCGATTGCGGACCTCGACCAGGCTGTCGCATTGGATCCCCAGGTTCCCGCAGCCCAGGGAATTCGCGCCCATGTGCTGGTTCTTCAATCGAACCTGCCAGCGGCTCTCGAGTCTGCAAACCGGGAGGTGTGGAATAGTTCGGATCAGAGCCTTGGCCATAATTACGCAACGCGCGGATCGATTCGCCTCCTGGCGAACCTATTCGACGATGCCATCGCAGACTCGACCAAGGCGATCGAGGTCGAACCGCACGTAGCCGAGCGCTGGTCCAGTCGAGCGCTCGCGCGAGTCGAGTTGAGCGAGTATAGCGCCGCACTGTCCGACGCCGATCGGGCCTTGACACTCGACCCGAATTGTATCGACGCGCGGGTCATACGCGGTTTCATCCTGTCCGATGTCGCAGAGAGCGAGCGCGCTTTGACCGAACTCAACCAGGCCTACGAACTCGTGCAACAGGAACTGCGGAGGATGCCGCGCGACGTGTGGCTCCTCTGGAAAGTCGCAAGCATCCAAACCTCGCTCTTCGAAATCGACGGCGGTGATGACCGTCTGTCAATTGCCGCGCAACATGCCGATAGAGCGGCAACGATGGCTCCAGACAGCTTCGAGGCGTGGGCTGCTCTGGGTGAAGTCGAGCTCATGCGTCGTGAATTTGTATCGGCAGAGCGCAATCTGACGCGATCGCTGGAACTCTATCCAGACAATTATTGGGGTGCCTCCCTGCGCGGACTGGCGCGGCTGGAACTGGGCCGTTTCGACGAGGCGCTGGATGACTCGGATCGAGCGCTGACGATCAATCCGCAGTTCGCGCTGGGATACCGCAACCGCGCGCTCGTGCGGTTGGCCCGCGGCGAGGCTCGGGAGGCGATGGACGATGCGTCGCGCGCAATCGACCTCAATGACCGATATGCCGAAGCCTATTTTCTCCGAGGGACGGCCCGGATTTCCTGTGGCGAGTCGGAAACCGGGCAAGCCGATCTGGCCCGCGCACTGAAACTCGATCCGAAAATAGAATCGCGCGATGTGGCGAGACGCCTGTCGCCGGCACTTGCGCAGTGATTGGGAGTTCCAATGGTCAAACTCGCCGCAAGCAAATGGCTCACTCGCATGGGGTGTTTGTCGGGTCTCATTGTGTTGGGCCTTGTGTTGCACAGGGCTGTCCGATCGGCCCGAGAAGCGGCGGTAGCCAGCGAAGCGCAGTCGCCGCTCAATCAAATCCAGCTTGCCTTCCGCAACTATCACGAGGATTACGGCTGTTTTCCGCCGGCCTACGTCGTCGATGCGGAGGGAAACCGAAGGCATAGCTGGCGGGCGCTGATTCTTCCGTACATTGACGGACTTGAGCTGTACCAGTCTTACGACTTCACTGAATCGTGGGACGGACCGAGCAATAGCCGACTGGCCCAACGGATGCCGTCCGTTTTTCATTGCCCGAGTGAACCTCCTTCGAACACACATGCGAATTACGTGGTCATTGGGGGACCGGACACGGCCTTCCCAGGCCACCAATCGACGTCGCTGGCTGATTTCGAGGACGGCCCGGATCACACCATGCTGTTGGCCGAAATCTCGAATTCGAACATTCCCTGGCTCGAACCGCGAGACCTCGACGCCGCCACGATGAGTTTCTCGATCAACGACAAGTCGCGTGGAAGCATTTCTACGTCACGACGAAATGGTCCGTATGTCGTCTTCGCCGACCACATCCAGGCGTACGCGCTCACCAAGTCGCTGCATCCCGACGAGTTGAGGGCGCTGACCACCATCCGGGGGCACGAACCAATATTCATGGTTACGGTGGGACCAGAATCGCGAGGATTGATCAGCCCGACCGTGGGATCGGCGACCGAGGCCGATCTGGCACGGTTTCCGAGTTGGGGGAAAGTCGTTGACCTTTGGTTGAATCGGTCGCAGATTTCCGATGCAAGCCTTGCGTTTCTGGAGCAGGCCCCGCACCTGAGCAAGGTCCATCTGGCACACACAGCGATTACTGACGATGGGCTGAGACACTTCAGAGGACGGAGATATCTCTACCTGCTTGAACTTTCCGGGACAAAGGTGACCGACGCCGGACTCGTCCATCTGGCTGACCTGGTTGACATGTATTATCTGGACCTGACCGACACGCAGGTCACGATCAGAGGAGTTGCCAGGCTGCGGCGCGCCCTGCCGCGGTTGGAGGTCAGATTTTCAGCGGGCACGGCGGGTGCTCAGACATTGGATTTGAGCGGATCATCGGTGGTCGATGCGGACCTGGAGGAATTTGCCGATTCGGAAACGTTGATGTATATCGACTTGAGTCACACGGGAATCAGCGACGCTGGACTGATTCATCTGCGCAACCTGACGCATCTGAAGACCCTGAGTATTCAGGGCACGCCGACCACCGATGCGGGCCTTGCCAAACTGCAGGGTGCAATTCCTGACCTCAAGATTTATCGATCTGGCAAGTCGCTACCCAACAGGAAAGTCGACCATTGATTTCACACCCGAATTTTGAATTTCGCAATTCCAGGGAGAACTCTCTTGTGAATCGACGATACTCGCTGTTCGTGGTCGCACTGGTCCCTTGCAGCCTGATTCGGTTGGAGGCATACCGTATGAGAATTGCGAATTGGAAAATGCAATCTGCAAAACGGTTCGTCTCCCGCGGTCGTTGCGGCTAGACAAACAGCAGGTATCCCAGCAGGCCCAATTGGAACGTGGCGATGGCTCCCGTGACGGTCATGCCCAACGGTCGGTTGCGGACGTACAACAGGGCCAGAACTCCCAATACCAGCGAGGAACCGAGGAACTTGGCGCCGATCAACAAGGACGGGTCTCCTCGATTCAGCGTCAGGAGCATGCGCCCGATTGGGTTTTCCTCGGTGTAGAAGAGTTGCTCCTGGTACAGGACCGTCAGGTAAGTGTCCCAGGTGGAGACAAGGCTGATGAAGACCCAGAGGCAGGGAAACGCCGCCTCGCGGATTCGACCGGTGCGGCGCAAAACCGCAGCCGCCGCAATTGGCTGGTCGCGGTTCAGTTCCGGCTGCTGGGGCCAGGCAAATCGGGTGTTGTTGTCACTCCGGGAGGAAAACCAAGTGGGATCGTCTGCGACGGTTGAACTCGGTGCATCCATCAGTTCCATATTCAACGCTCCTTGTTTTCTGTGACCAACGCAAGAAATCTGTCGGTCCCGCTGATTCACCAGCGGAAGGCACCGCAGTGTTCAGGCACTCCCCCTGTGCAGCCGTTGTCGACTGCGCCGGATGATGAGACTTCGACACTCATTTCGACGCCGGACAGGAATAAGGCAAACAGCGTGCCGAAGTCGCCCCAGGGAACCCGTCGCAGCCCGAAGCGATCGACGCAAACCGACGTGGAGGCGTGCCTTACGTTCCGCCCACGGGGATCATTGCCAATCGATCGGCGCTGGCCGAGTGCCTTGTTGTCAGGCAGGATCGTGTCTGGGGTTTGCGGTCGGTCGGCAGGCCGCACCCCACCGATCGGTGGAATTGAACTGGCTGATGCAGACAGGCAATGCCGATGAAGTTCCGCGCATCCGTTTTGACCCCCAAGGGAATCGAGTATTATTCGCCCCCTCTGTGGCAGGTACGAGATTTTGTTTCCGCGTGAGTCGAAGGGGCCGGTGTGCCGGATGTCGGCGAGTCCCCGCCATTGAAGCCGGGAAATCGGGAGGCAACGAGATGGATTTGCTGAAGCTGATTGAAGAACTGCGTGAAAAGCTCCCGGCCGTGATGCGTTGGGGGGGAAGCGTTGCGCGGCGCATGCGGCAGTACAATATTGCGATCGAAGGGAAACACTCCGGCAGCTCGAATACCGACGCCTTGACCCTGGCGGATCTGACGGTGCAGGAACTGCTGGTCGGCGCCCTGCGGGACGGCGATCCGTTGTTTCGACAATGCCGTTTGGAGGCCGAGGAATCAACCGGCGATCTGTCCCGGTTTGCCACCTCCGGGCCATATACGCTCTGCCTGGATCCAATTGACGGAACCAAGCAATATCGAGACCGGACCGGCAACGGCTATTCGATCATCCTCACGCTCCGCTCGCCGGAAACGATGCACTACACGCTGGTGTTTGTTCCGGAATCGGGGCCGCACGGGAGTTGGGTTGAAGTTGCCGGCGATCGGATCGTGTGTGGACCGGACGATCCCAGTCTCCCGGCGGTGGAGGTGCTGGCGCGGCTTCCCTCGGTCACCGACCGCATTACCGGAAACCGGTTCCGAGCTGAGATCGAAGGAGCCTCTTCCAATCCGCTTTCCGCCTCCGGAAAGGTGTATCTGATCGGTTTTCAGCAACACGATCGGGCGAAAGCCGCGCTGGTGACCGGGACGGGATTGACCGGGGTCGCCGCCGACGATTGCCCCGGCTGCCTGTATGAGCTGTTGGCCCAGGGAGTATATTGCGGCTCGCTGATCCACTCACCCAACGTGTACGATTTTCCGGCGAGCATGCATCTGGTCCGCGTCTGCGGCGGCGATGCGGTCTGGGTTCACAATCGTCAACCGGTGAATTTTCAGGAGTTGTGGATGGATGAACGGGCCCATATGTTGCGGCTCCCGGGGATCGTCGCGACGAGCGCCGATCGGCGGGTGCTGGACCTCTTGTGCGACCTCGCAGCGGATTGGAATCCGGTACGATACGCGGATTGAGCGCGCCGACTGCCAAACTTCCACGCCATCCAAACCCTTGTCAAGGAGGTCCATCGATCATCCTGCCCGCGCTGGAGATTCTCTGTGACGACGGTCCGCTGCTGGCGGTGAACAAGCCTGCCGGGTTGCTCACTTTGGGGGCGGGGCCGGAAATCCCCACTTTGGAACGACAGGTCAAGGCGTACCTCAAGGAGCGGTTTGGCAAGCCGGGCAACGTCTACCTGGGGATTCCGCATCGGCTGGATCGTCCCGTATCGGGAGTGATGGTCTTCGCCCGGAATTCCAAGGCCGCCGCGCGACTTGCGGAACAATTCCGCGACCGGCAGGTGCGCAAAGTGTATTGGGGTCTGGTGGAACGGCCGCCGGCTCCATCCGAAGGAGAGTTGGTCGATTGGCTGCTGAAGGATCCGAACAAGGCGGACGTGTCCGTTGTTCCCGCCACAACCGCAGGCGCCCGCGAGGCGCGCCTGCGATACCGAATTCTCCCCAGGTCTGGCGGCGCAAAAGCGCTCGATGTCTTGGGCGGGGCTTCCGTCGATGATCAGTCCTTCGCACGTCCCGATTCAGGAGTCGCGCCCATCATAGCGGCGACTGCATCGGCCTGTTTGCTGGAGATCGAATTGCTCACGGGGCGGATGCATCAGATTCGGGTCCAACTGGCCAGCCGCGGATGGCCGATTGTCGGGGATCGCCAGTACGGTGCGGCTCCCCCTCTCGAAGCGGTGGACGGTGGGGAATTGCGCGAAGCGCCGATCGCCCTGCATGCGCGGCAATTGACGCTGCGACATCCGATCCGTTACGACGAACTGACGATCACGGCGCCGCTTCCGGCACTGTGGTCCCAACGGTTCGGAATTTCGGAATGCTGAACGACGTCCGCGGTGGCAGAAGGCAGAAGGATGAAGGATGAAGGATGGTCCCGTTCAGACGAATGGCTCGGACGGTTGGCGCTCGGGGTGCAGGTAGATGAAGGCTTTGCCCAGGCGACCGCCGTAGTTGCCGGCCGAAATGCGGAGCAGGCCGGGAGTGTCGATGGCTGCGGCGATGGCCGCTTGCGTCGCGCGGACGATGGTCGGCAGATCGCGACCGTTGAGGATGACCTCCATAATCGACCCGACTCCGGCGGGTACGGCAGAGCGCTCTCCCAGAGTCTCGCGCAGGGTCGGACAGAATTTCTCGTAGGTGCTGGCCACGGCAAATTTGTAACGGCTGCCCGCTTTCGAACCACTGGCCGCGACCCCTCCTGGAAATGGAGTGATCACTCCCGGCACCTTCTGTGCCGCGGCCTGCGCACGCTCAGCGGCCAGAAGTGCGGCGTCCAGGTCTTTTCCCAGGAACCAGAGATTGCCCCCCATCAGACCATCGGCATAGCCAAACCGTCGATCGAGGCAGAATTCTCCCCCGAGAATGGGAATGACCCACACCGGCCGGCCGAAGCGCTGGTCGCGAAACTGCCAGCCGTCGCCGAAAAATGCGACCTTGCGACCGAGCTTGAAAAAGGGTTCGGAGGGGAGCAGGTTGAAACAAGCGGCGGTGGCGCAGGTCAAGACGTTCTGGCTGATCCGCACCAGGAGCGACCGCTCCAGCGCCGTGACGCGGTCCTTGCGAAACCGGGGCACATGCACCTGGACCACCGCACCGGGCCGACCGTCGGGAGTCCCCAGCGTCCCATCTCCTCCGGGCCCGACATAGCGGTCCAGACCCGCCTCGCAGTCGCACAGGATCGTGCTGGAAGCATTGCCAGTGCAACTGGCGACGGCATGGTCGAGCCATTTCCGATCACGGGCCGTGATCAGGAATTCGGCGTAGAGGCTGCGAAACGCCTCGGCGTAGGTGTCGTCGACGGCGGCGACTGCTCGAAAGGAATCAGCCACGGGAAGAGTTTCGGAGAAGGAAGAATTCTACGGGGACGACGAGGTCAACTGCGCCGGCCGCGACCCACATGAGTTGCGGTTTCGGTGAGGATTTTGTCCATGAAGACGTCATGTGGCTGTGTGGGAATGTCGGGGAACAACTGGCAGTCGAAGGCGAGAGCAACCAGCGGGGCGTCGGGACGGGCATGCTCGAGCAATTTGTCATAGTAGCCTTTGCCGTGTCCCATCCGCGCTCCCTCGCGGGTAAAGGCCACCCCCGGCACCATCACCAGGTCCAAGTCATGGACGTCGATGCGGCGTTCGGGCAACGCCCGCAAATCGGGACGGGGTTCGAGAATTTTGTACATGCCGATCGCCAGGTCGTCCATCGAATCGAGCCGGAAAAGTTCCAGTTCGCCCCGGTCGTTGCACCAGGGGACGACGATCGTCTTGCCGTGCTTAAGGGCTGTCGCCAGAAAGTCGCGAGTCCGCACCTCCGTCCGGACGTCGACATAAAACAGGACGGTCCGCGCTCGAGCGTACTCCGCGAGGGAAATGAATTTGTTACAAATGACGCGGCTAAGTTCGTCCTTGTGCTCCTGGTTGCGGCGATTCGCGTGAGCCTGTTCGCGAATTTCCTTCTTGCGTTCGGAAACAGACTCGGCTGTGGATACATGGTTGGTCATGGAGGTGGCGGTGCTTTCCATATGTCAATGGCGGCGCGTCATGCGATTTGGTTGGAGGGATTGATTTGAGCAATCAAAAAGCTGACTACGCGACGCGTCTGGTCAGATGCAAACACGGCGCGGAGGGAGTTGAAGGGCATCTGTTTCATGACATGTTCCACTTCAAAACCGGCGTCCGCGCCGCGCGCACTTCATCCGGACGACTGACGGGGGTTGTGTGCGGGGCCTGGTTCAAAAACTCCGGCGGCTCGGCGATGATTTTGCGAATCGCCAGGGCAAAGGCATCGAGCGTTTCTTTGGACTCCGTCTCGGTCGGTTCGATCATCATCGCCTCCTGGACAACCAGCGGAAAATACACCGTCGGTGCATGAAAGCCGTAATCCAGGAGCCGCTTGGCAATGTCCATCGCGGAGATTCCCCGTTCCTCCTTGAGCGATTTGGCCGAAGCGACAAATTCATGCATGCAGCGGTCTCCCTGGGGAACGGGGAGGACGTCCTTGAGTTTGGCGAGCAGGTAATTCGCGTTGAGGACGGCGTTCTCGCTCATGGCGCGAACCCCTGCGGCGCCGAGTGTTCTCAAATAGCAGTACCCGCGGACCAGAATTCCCACGTTGCCGAAGAAACTTCGGACTCGGCCGATCGATCGTTCCGGCATCCGGAGTTGAAAGCGGGCCTCCCCAGTCGGCGAAGTTCCCGCAGCGTCTGTCGCGCTCGTTGCCACGCGCGTCACGACCGGTCCGGGAAGATAGGGGGCCAGGAAATCGCGGACGGCGATCGGTCCGGCCCCGGGGCCTCCCGCACCATGCGGCCCGGTGAACGTCTTGTGGACGTTGTAGTGCATCATGTCTCCCCCGAAATCGCCGGGGCGGGCGATCCCGCAGATGGCGTTCATATTGGCGCCGTCGATGTAGACCAGCCCCCCCTGCTCATGCACCAGCCGCGCCACTTCCGGAATATCCCGTTCAAACATCCCCAGCGTGTTGGGGTTGGTGACCATGAACACTGCCGTGTTGCCATCCAATTGTCGGCGGAGTTGCTCCAGATCGACGAACCCGCGCGGGGTGCTGGGGAGTTGGACGCACTCAAAGCCCGCCAGCGCGGCACTGGCCGGATTGGTTCCATGCGCGCTGTTGGGGAACAGCACCCGAGTCCGCTGCTCGCCCCGATCGCGAAAATAGGCCGAGGCCACCAGTAGCGCGGTGAATTCCCCTTGCGCCCCGGCCGCAGGCTGCAGCGAAACGCCCGGCAGACCGACAATTTCGGCCAGCATTTCCTGCATGGTGTAGAGCAGTTCCAGCATCCCCTGCGAGTATTCCTCGCTCTGGTATGGATGCAGGTCCACAATTCCGGGGAGTCCGGCCATCCGTTCGTGCCGCTTGGGGTTGTACTTCATCGTACAACTTCCCAAGGGATAAAAATGGGTGTCCACCGACATGTTTTTTGTGGACAGGTTGACGAAATGCCGGATGACATCCGGTTCGGTCAACTCCGGGAGCGGGGGGGGCACGAGAGAACGGCAAGGGGGAAGCAATTCATCCAGCGGACGTTCCGGCACGTCACAGGGGGGAAACACTGATCCCCGCCGGCCGGGTTGGGAAAGTTCGCTCAGCAGTTGTGTCGCCTGAGTATTCCGCATCGTGAAGTGTCCTGTCGTCCGTTCTTGTTCCTGGCGGGGGGCGTTCCCCTACATGGTTCCGCTCGCCGGTTGCAGTTCATCCGTCGAGCGCCGCAGCCAGCCGATCGATCTCGTCGCGAGTGCGCCGTTCGGTGACAGCCACCAGCAGGCACTCGTCGGACCGGTCGATGCCGACCTCCTCCCAGCGCGACAGTTCCGGTCCCAGGTCAAAGCCCGCCTGCCGCGCCTTCCGAATCACGCGCTGGGCGCCTCCCTCGCACCGCAGTACAAACTCTTTGAAATGCGGCCGCGGATATTCCAGGCGAACTCCCTTAATGCGCGTCAGTTGCTCCGAGGCGTAGCGGGCCTTTTGCAGACACAATCCCGCCACCTCCCGCATTCCGGCCGGCCCCAGCAGCGACAGGTAGACGGCGGCGCGCAGCGCCATCAACCCCTGGTTCGTGCAGATGTTGCTCGTCGCCTTTTCCCGTCGGATGTGCTGTTCGCGCGCCTGTAAGTTGAGTACGAAGCATCGGCGCCCGTCGCGATCCACCGTCTCTCCCACCAGTCGACCGGGCATCTTCCGCACAAATTCCTGCCGACAGGCGAGAATACCCAGGTACGGTCCCCCAAATTGCAATGGAATTCCCAGCGATTGTCCTTCGGCCACTGCGATGTCCGCTCCGTAGTCTCCCGGCCGCGGCAAGATCCCCAGGCTGATCGGGTCAAACGCCACCACCGCCAGCGCCCCGACGGCATGCGCGGCTTCCACCAGCGCCCCGACCTCTTCCAGGCATCCAAAAAAGTTCGGTTGCTGGATCACCAGACAGGCAGTGCGATCGTCCAACAGCCGGCGGACCCCTGCCGGGTCGGCTACACCCTGATCGTTTTGGGTGATCGCCAGCTCGCAGTTCACCTGGCGGAGGTACGTCCCGCACACCTGCCGGAATTCGGGATGCACTCCTCCGAGGACCACCACCTTGTCATGTCGATTCGTGGCCCGCATCGACATAAACACCGCCTCGCTGACCGCCGTCCCTCCTTCGTAGAGACTGGCATTGGAGACATCCATCCCGGTGAGCTGGCAGATGAGCGACTGATATTCGAAGAAGGCCTGCAAGCTCCCCTGGCTGGCCTCCGCCTGATAGGGGGTGTAGGCGGTGTAGAACTCGCTCCGCCCGGCGATGGCGTCGACCGCCGCCGGGATGAAGTGGTCGTAGGCGCCGCCTCCCAGAAAGCAACTTCGCGCGGCACCGCCGGAATTGTCGCGGGCCAATTCCGCCAGATGGCCTTCCAACTCCATTTCTGTGAGCGCCCGTGGCAACGCGAGGGGCCGCCCCAGTTGCAGCTCGGCGGGAATCTGCGTGAACAGTTCGTGCAGAGACTCCGCCCCGATTTCAGCGAGCATCGCCCGCTGTTGCTCGGGGGTATTGTACAGATAAGCCACAGGCCGCCTCCGCGACAGGGTTAAGGCACACTCCAGGCGCCGGTCCGCATTCGTCTTTCGGGATCACACGCACTCGTCGCCGATCGAACTGTGAACGGCGCCCGCTCGGCCCTCGCGGGATTATTCTGGGTCGCCGGACAATTTGCAAACCACCGCGTTCAATGCGCCCGAGACTCCCAATGCCGTTCGTACGCGGCACGATCCAGCAGCGCCTCGGAGACCCCGTTGGCGTCAATCCGGACCTTGAGAAGCCATCCAGCGCCGAACGGATCCGCGGAAAGCGCCCCCAGGTCGTTCTCGAGCTGCTGATTGGCCTGGAGCACTTCGCCGGTGACCGGGCT
>JBJXGA010000333.1:0-38635 GCA_046152955.1 Planctomycetales bacterium
ACCGGGCAGCTTACGCTGGGCCGTTCGCCTTCGGGAACCAAGCGGGGTGGGTCGGCGTCCTAATCATAGGAAACGAGCGGCGCGCTTTCGATTGCAGTTCCCCGCCGGGTCTCTGGCAACTCACCTATCCGGGTTGTATTCTCAAGTAGTCGTTCGACACCGATCCGCCCGTCTGGCGGTCTTGAAATACCCGAGTGACCCGGCAGTGGCTGCCCCGAAATAAGGACGAAAGGTCGTATGGATCTCCCCACCTGTCCGGCGTGCAAACAGTCCGTTCTCGATGACGATGCGGTCGATTGTCCCTTTTGCGGCGCTCCGATGAAAGGGGGGGGCGGCCCCGGTCGGAGTGGGGCGGCGACCGCTCCGGCACGCTCGGCCCCCGCCAAATCTTCCCCTCCGGCGCGGCTCGACACGTCCAAGGGGACCGGTTCGACGGCGGCAGACAAGCAGCGTCCAGGGGGGACACGCGACGAAGGGCCGAAAAAAGCCTCCCCCCCCGCCGACGATGACCCCTTCGCCGTCGACAATTCCGCCGCCGCCAAGGCGATTGCCGTCAGTGCCAAGGCTGCCCCCGGCAAGACGCTGGAAGTCAAATGTCCGATGTGCGAGACGCCGGGTTTTGTCTCTCCCAAAGCGGCCGGCCAGTTGGTCCGGTGTTGCAATCCCAAATGCCTGGTGCCGACGTTTACGGTTCCGGCCCCCAAGAAGGCCGAAGCGGCCCCCACCCCTCCCCCGGCGAAAAAATCTCCTACGCTCTTGTACGGCGGGATTGCCGTCGCGACGCTGTTGATTGGGGGGGGACTGGTCTGGCACTTCAGCGGACCTCCGGCGCCTCCATCCCCCCCGACCGGCTCGGGAACGGCGATCACGACCACGATGTCGGGGAACGATCAGGGGGCGCTGGCGCCGCCAATCGACGGGGGACCGGCCAAACAAGGTGACGAACCAACCAAAGGGACGACGCTGGCCGCCGATCCCCGCGCGGAACTCACCTCCCAGGCACTCCGAAAACTGGTTGAGGTCTCGTTCACCGCCCCGTCGATTCGCAAGGCGTATTGCCGAAGGATGGCGGCGATCGGCTACGCGGAGTCGGGAGACGTCAAAGAAGCGCTGGACCAAATTGACCAATTGCTGAAAGTGAGCAAGAACACACCCTATGAAGCGTGCCTCCCCCGCACGCTGATCGCCTGGCGACAGCGGGTCGCCTCGCCGACCGAGTTTGACGCCAGCGTCGCCGAAGCGCAGCGCCTGGCCGGGTCGCTGCCGCAGCGGGGGCGGTATGCCGTCGAGTGCGGCATTGCCACCGCGGCGCTTCTGGCGGCTTCCGGAAAACTGGACGACGGACGGAAGATGCTGGCCGCTCACCAGGGAACCGCACAGGTCAATCAACTGGCCGGAGCGCTGCAGGTCGTTTTGCAGGATGGGACGTTTGACCTGGACGGGGAACTGATCGGCCGCGGCTGGGGAGATTGGATGGCCCCGCAGGAAACCGCCGTCACGCTGATTCTCGCCTCGCATGGATTGTGGGACGAGGCGCAGCGCTGGGCGGAAGGGATCAGCGACCCGGCGGCACAGGCGGAGAGCACCCTGGCCTGGGCCGAGGCGTTGGCGCGCGCCGAGCTCGCCAGCGCGCCGGGGGCTGATCTGAATCGGGCCAAGACCGCAGCGGACAAACTCCCCCCGGCCGTCAAGGCCCGCCTCCTGGCGCGATTGGCATCGTTGCAGATCGCCCACGGGAACACCGCCCAGGCCACGGCCCTGGCCGGGGAAGCGTTGACGCTGCTCCAGGGGAACGCCCCTCCTGCCAGTCCCAAGCCAACGACGGCGAAGGCCATTCTCGATTTGAAACTCCCCGCGGCGCTGGGGCTGCGGCAATCGGCACTGGCGGCGGCGGACTTGGCGCTCGTCCAATCGGCGCTTCAGCAGCGGGAGCCGGCCTGGAACAGCATCCAGTTGGCGCTCCGCTTCCTGCGCGGCTCCGCTCCTCCCCTGGGGTTGATGCAGCAACGCATGGCGCAGCTTGAAGGGACCGGGGCCGAGAGCATCCGGGCTGAGTTGAAGAAGGACTTTCAGCTCAAAACCGACGATCAGATGCGACTGAAGTTTGGAGAATATCGAACCAAGTGCGGCGAACTGTTTCGCGCCGCGCACCAGCGGCTCGTCTGGCAGGCTGACATTCTGAACCGCACCGCCCGCGAGGGGATGCTCGACCAGGTGTGGGACGAAGTGCGTCGGGTCGAAGCCCGCACCGATGCGACAGAGCGCGAATTGTATTTGGCGACCGAATTGTCCGGCTGGCTGGCGCGGCTGTTCCTGGCTGCCGGTCAAGAAGACCAGCGGGCAGAGGTCGCCGACCTGACCGAGAAACGGGCTGGCTTCACCTCTCCCGAGTTGCATGTCCGCGCTCTGGAGGCTTACTTGGAGCAGATCAACGAGCCGCAGGAAATTTCCGCCACGGCGCGCCCCTTGAACGCCGAACTGGCCGATGGAGGCCTGCTTCATGAAGCCCCGCTGCGTCTGGCGTGCCGACTTGCCAAAGCGGGGCGGACTCAGGAGGCGATCCAATTCAGCGGGCAACTGAAGGATACCGTCTTGCGAGAAGATGGTTTGTTCGTCGTGGCCGCTCTGGCCGCTCGAACCGGCCATGCGGCGGAGGCCTGGAGCATCATCTCGGCGGCGACCACCCACAGCGAAATCGCCGCCGCTTGTGCCGGGCTGACCGCCGGACTGTCTCGTTCTGCTCCGGCCGCATCTCCGTAGTTCATCGCGCGGGTCGGACTCGGCTGGTCGCCGTCAAATCCCGTCCAGCAGTGTGACGCTTCTCCGAAACCCGCGTGGCATCCACCCCCTGACCCACACCGAGACTCCCCCATGTTGACATCGCTTCGATCCTGGTCGGTGATCGCCGCTGCCGGGATTTGTTTCTCGGTCGTTGAAGGCCGCGAAGGGCGCGCCCAGTCGTTTCCCGAGGTGGAGCAATTGCCTCCGCAGGCTGACCTCCCCGATCCATTGATCCTTCTGAATGGGGATCGGGTGACGACAGCCAGGCAATGGCAAGCGGTCCGCCGCCCGGAATTGCGGGGACTGTTTCAGCACTATATGTACGGCTACCTCCCCCCCGCGCCGCAGCCCGTCACGGCGCAGGTGGAACGAATCGACCGGAACTACTTCGGGGGCAAAGCCACGCTCAAAGAAGTGACCTTGCGGTTTGGCCCTCCCCAGACGCCGGCGTTGAACCTGCTGCTGGTCGTCCCCAACAAACGCCCTGGTCCGGCCCCGGCGTTCGTCGGACTCAATTTCTGCGGCAATCATGTGCTACTCGACGATCCGCTCGTGCGGTTGCCGACCGCCTGGATGCCCAGCCATTGTCCCGGTTGTCAGGACGGGCGGGCCACCGACGCCGGCCGCGGAACGCAAAAAGAAACCTGGGCGCTGGAACAGTCGATCGATCGCGGGTATGCAGTGGCCACCTGCTATTGCGGCGACATCGATCCGGATCGGAACGATTTTAGCGACGGCGTTCATCCGCATCTTCCCACCCCTGGAGAAACCGAGCGCGGACCGCACGCCTGGGGAACGATTGCCGCGTGGGCCTGGGGTTTGCATCGCTGCCTGGACTACCTGGTGACCGACGCGGACGTCGATCCCAAGCGGATCGCGGTGGTGGGGCATTCGCGCCTGGGGAAGACGGCGCTCGTGGCGGGCGCCTTCGACGACCGTTTCGCCCTGATCATTCCGCACCAGGCCGGCTGCGGCGGCACGGCGCCCAATCGAAAAACCGGCGCGGCGCAGAAAGCGGCCGAGTCGGTCGAGCGGATCAACACGGTGTTTCCCCACTGGTTCTGCGATGCGTTCAAGCAATTCAACAAACAGGTGGAGCGACTCCCTTTCGATCAGCACGCCCTGATCGCGTTGTGCGCGCCTCGTCCGGTGCTGCTGACCAACGCCGAGGAAGACCAGTGGGCCGATCCCGATGGGCAGTTCCGGATGCTCCAGGGGGCCGCCCCCGTCTACCGCCTGCTCGGCGTGGAAGGAGTGGAAGCCACAGCGTTTCCCCAGTCGGGCAAACTGGTCTCCAGCCGCCTGGGGTATTACATCCGCACCGGCAAACACGCCATGACCCCTGCAGACTGGCAGGTGTTTTTCGACTACGCCGACAAACATCTGCCAGCGCCGTAGCCATCACGGTTTCTCCACCGCGAGCTGGATTTGTTGTGCCATGTGGCGCCAGCGGACGGCTTGTTCGGACTGGCCCAGTTGTTCGCTGACTTTGGCGAGCTTTTCACGCAATTCGTGGTCGGTCGGCTGCCGGATGGCGCGGGAGTAGAGTTCGTCCAGTTGGTTGCGCAGAGCTTGCGTCTGACGCAAGAGTTCGGATTGCGCGTCGCTGGCGGCCTGATCCCCCATTTGGCGATAGGCCCGCGACAATTGATAGCGCGCCAGCGTGTCGTGCGGGTCTTGCTGCAGTCGCTTTTCCAGGAGCGGCAACGCCTCGTGCGGCGCGGCGCGCTCGATGGCCAGCACCGCCCCCACAACCAGCATCGTCCGGTGCTCGGGATCGATGCGTTCCAGGGTGTCCAAGTCCTGCTGCGCCTCGTCCAATCGCCCCAGCGCCCAATGGCACTCGGCCAACAGCGCCCAGTCGAAGGCCTCCGAGGGGGTGCTTTCCAGAAGTTCCAGCGCGGCGCCGTACTCTTCCGTCAACACCAGGCACTGCGCCAGCTCGCGCTGGATCGCGGTGCGGAACCGCTCGGGAGGACGCCGCTCCAGCGCCTGGCGGTAATAACCGATCGCTTCTTCCGGACGATGGAGGTCGAGATGGTACACCATCCCCATCAGGCGGTAGGCAAGAAATCCGTCGGGGTGCAGCCGGGCCACCTCTTCGAGCTCTTTGAGGGAGGCGAGAGTGGCTCCGAACGCATGATACACCTCGGCCAGGTCGCGATGCGCCTGCCAGAGTTCGGGGTTGTCGGTGATCAGGCGTCTCAAAACCGACTCGGCTTCGCGGAGCCTGCCGGTGGCGAGGAGCGCCTCCGCCGCGAGCAGGAATTGAGGCGTCCGCAGTCGCTCCTGGGTCCGAACCTTTTCCAACAGTTCCAAGGCCCCCTCGGGATCGCCCGAGCGGGCTCGCAGGGCGCATTCGATCAAGCGCTGCTCGAAGCGTCTCTCGCGGAGACCATCCAGGCGGCGAGAGGTTTCCTCCAGTTCGGCCAATGCGGTTGCGTCCCAGGCAGGATCGGTCCGGAGGATGATTTCCACGGCGCGATCGACCCGCGACTGCACGTCGCGCATCCACCACCCCTTCCAGGCGAAGTATCCCCCGACAGCCCCGATCGGAAGCAGCCCAACCGCCAGCCAGCGACCCCATCGCCTTTGCCACAACGCCGCCATCGTCCGCTTGGTGCCCCCAATCGACCTGTTGATGGACCAATCCGTCCCTTTTGGAACAATGCCAGGTATCAGAATCAGGCCGAGGAGAATTTGCAAGTCCGGCTGCCGTGGTGCCCGCTGCCAGCGTCCACACAGGTTAGGGGGTGGGCTTGGCAGCCCCCCGGCGGAGCGCGGCGGCGGCCTGGCGCCAGCGGGTGGCTTCGGCGGGCATTCCCAGTTTTTCGCAGACGGCGGCCAACTCTTCGCGGACTTCCGCATCGGTTGGTTGTTTGATCGCTCGGGTGATGAGCTGGTCCATGTGCTTCTGCAACGTCTGGGACGCGACCATTTGGGCGGACGCCGCTTCGCTGGCTTCCCGGTCTCCCAGCACCTGGTACGCCAGCGACAATTGGTGACGTGCCACGAAATCATGTGGTTCTCGATCCAGATGCCGTCGGAGAAGTTCCACTGCGGTCTGGGGGGTCCCCTGCTCGATCTCGATCACCGCCGCGAGCACGCGCAGCGCCCGGTGGTCGGGGTCGATGGCGGCCAACCGCGCGAGGGTTTCCCGCGCCGCGTCGGCGTCTCCCAACCCCCACTGGCATTCCGCCAGCAGAGCGCACTCCACCGCTCCCTGGGGGGCCTGTTGCAAGACCTCCAGAGCCCGGCCATATTGCTCATCGAGGATCAGGAAACGCGCCAATTCGCGGCGGATTTCCGCCGCTGCCGCTGCCGGGGGATGGCGTTCCAGCGCGTGTTCATAATTTGCAACCGCTTGTTCAAAGCGATTCAGATCCTCGCCGTAAATCTGCCCCTGGAGTCGGTAGGGGAGAAAATTGTCGGGGTCGAGGCGCGCGAGCTCCTGCAGTTCGTGGAGGGCGGAGTCGACGGCCCCCAGTTCCTGGAAGATCAGCGCCAGCCAGCGGTGACCATCGCGCAGTTCGGGGCGCTCCTGGACCACCGTCTGAAACCGAGCCTGGGCTTCCGAGAGGCGCCCCTGTTGCAGGAGCGCCTCTCCCCACAGGAGCAAGGCATCCGCCCGGAATTTCCCCTGAGGCCGGATGCGCGTCAACAGTTCCAGCGCCTCCGCAGCGTCTCCCTCGCGCAGGGCGACTCCCGCTTCGAGGAGTTTGAGTTCGTCGGCTTTGGCGGGGTGGTCTTGCAGCAGCCGGATCGTGGCCCGGACTTCGTCCAGCGGGTGCTCGCCGCGCAGCAATTCACAGGCGCTGGCGATCTGGCGCTCTAAGGTGACGGTCCGCCAAGACCGCAGGCCGACCGCCAGCGCGACACCGACCAGGAGCAGGCCTGCGAGAATTGACCAACGACGGAAGCTGTTCAAACCACCTCTCCCGGAGCAATCCCGCCGGGGCGGACTCCATTAGCCCACGTGGCGACTGACCCTGACGCGAATTCCTGATATCCGGACACCAGCCTGTGACGCCGAGCGCCCCCTGGGGAATTGCTCCCACAGGCGTTCCGCCATAGAATAGCAGAGTTGGCTGTTCTGGTCTTGCGGACGGGGCCTTGCCGAATGCTGCGCGCTGGTTCCGAATGGCTTCGCGGATTCCCATGGAAACCCCCACACTCGCCCCATCCTTCTTGGAGTTGCTGGAACGGAGCGGGCTGGTTCCTGCCGCCGAGGTTGAAGGAGCGCTTGAGCGTCTGAAACTCGCAGCCACCTCCAACTCCAAAGACCTGGCCCGCGGGCTGGTCCGGGATGGCGTGATCACGCGGTTCCAGGCCGAGCGGCTGCTGGAAGGGCGGTATCGCGGGTTTTTCATCAACCAGTACAAGGTGTTGGACATTCTGGGGGCGGGAGGCATGGCCTGCCTGTACCTGGTGGAGGATCGCAAGAGCCGCCAGAAGTTCGCGCTCAAAGTGTTGTCGGAAAAGCACCAGTCCGACGCCGGGATGCTGGCCCGGCTGAAATTGGAAGCCCGCGCCGGCAAAAAGCTCAAGCATTCGAGCATCGTCCGCACGTATGGCATCCATCGGACCGACGACGTTTTCGGCGAGGTGTTCTACCTGGTGATGGAATACGTCGAGGGGGTCAACCTCGAGGAACTGATCAACCTCCAGGGACCGGTCCCCTGGGCGCAAGCCGCGGACTTCATTCGAGAAGCAGCCGCCGGTTTGCAGCATGCGCACAACAACGGGATGGTCCACCGCGACGTCAAGCCGGGCAACCTGCTGGTCGATGCGCAGGGACAGGTGAAGATTCTCGACTTCGGATTGGCGCTGCTCGACACGGCGGAGGAAGATGAGTTTTCGCTGGCGATGATTTTCGGACACAGTTGTCTGGGGACAGCCGACTACATCGCCCCGGAACAGGCGATGAACAGTTCCGCAGTGGACCCGCGGGCCGACATCTACAGTCTGGGATGTACGCTGTATGTGGCGCTCACCGGGCGGCTGCCGTTTCCGATGCCCTCCAGCAGCGACAAGATCGACGGGCATCGTCGTCTGTCCCCTCCGGCGGTGGCCAGCCTGGTGGAGGGGCTGCCCCCGGCGCTGGCGGCCGTGGTGGAAAAAATGATGGCCAAGCGGCCCGACGACCGGTTTCAGTCGATGGCCGAAGTCGTGCAGGCGCTGACTCCGCTGGCGCAGCGGATGCCGGTCGCGTTTGACTTTTCGCGGATTCTGGCGTGGCGCGCGAAGGAGGCGCGGCGGAGGCTGGGAACGCGCTCCATTGCCTCGTCCAGCACCAACGCCTCGAATTGGGCGCTGCGGGGGCTGCCTTCCGCTTCCACCAAGTTTCTTCCACAGGCGGCCGTCGAGACGCGGATCGCCCCTCCCGCCGATTCTCCCGATTCGGTGGTGTCGCTGGCGGCCCCCTTTGCCGAAGACGCGCGAAGTGTGTCGTTGTCGCGGTCTGAGATTCGTCGGCCCCTCGCCAAAGCCAGGGAACCGGCGCTGATTCCTTTGGGGGAAGGGGAGCACGCGCCGCTAGTCGGGGACCGATTGGTCATCGGGCGCGACCCGCTGTGCGACGTCCGTCTCAACTTTCCCAGCATTTCGGGGCGGCACTGCGAATTGAGTTTTGACGGCACGCTGTGGCGCGTCGTCGACCTGGGGAGCAAGAACGGCGTCCAGGTGAACGGCGTCGACGTGACCGAGCAGCTTCTTCTTCCGGGGGATCGCTTGTCGATCGCCCGGCAACACCATTTCCGCGTGGAGTACACCCAGTTTGTCCCGGTGTCCAGCGGTCGGCTCCTGCCCTATGTCGTGGCAGGCGCGCTCCTGGCCACGCTGGCGCTGGCGACACTGGCGGTCTGGCGCTGGTGGTGAAGCTGCGGCACGCCTCGCGGGGCAGGGGGGCTGGCCTGCGAAGCGGTCAGGGATCTGGGGGGAGGGGCAGCGGAGGCCGATCGAGCGCCCGATACTCGTCGGCGAATTCCGTGATCTCGATCGCCTGATCGGCGGCCAGATCCTGAAAGCGCTGCGTCGTTCCGCTGGTCGGCCAGTGGACTTCCAGCAGGCGGATGCGCTGCGCCGGTCCCAGGCCGATCGTCTGTTGCAGGGGGTTGGCGCCAAAGCTGCTGCCGCTGGAGATATGCCGGCAGATCGTCCGTGGCCGGTCTTCGTCCGTGACGACTCGCAGGCGGGCGCCGATGGCCGCGCGATTGCTCTGCTGGCCGATCAGCTTCACAGTCAGCGAATGGTGCTTTCCGCCGGGATTCTGAAAGAGAACGTTGTGGTACATGTCGCCGGGAATGGCGCCTCCCATTTCGATAAATAAATCGACATCGCCATCGCGGTCCCAGTCGCCGCACGCCACCCCGTGCCCCTTTTGCAGATGTCCGGTGCGGGAGGGGGCCGTCACGTCGCTGAATCGCTCCCCCTGCTGATTCCACAGCATGCGGTTGGGAACCAGCGTCGCCAGTCCCGGATCGCCGGTCCCCAGGTACATATCGAGCCAGCCGTCATTGTTGAAGTCGGCGAAGTTGCTCCCCATCGTCACATACACCCCGTCCAGCCCGGTCTGGCTTGTCACGTCCTGAAACCGCTTTCCCTGCTGGTTTCGATACAGGCGGCTGGTTTGCGACGTGGCGGGCTTTCCTTGCAGGCCCAGGACGGCGTCCTTCAACGTGCGCTCGTAGCACGACGCAAACAGATCGAGCCAGCCGTCATTGTCGTAATCGAACGCCCAACAGGAAAATCCCCAGGTCGGTCCGTCGATCCCCAGGGACTGTGTCACGTCGGCAAAGCGGCCGTTGCGCAGATTGCGGTACAGCCGCGCTCCCCCCTGGGGGGTCAAATAATTGAGAAACAGATCCTGGAAACCATCGTTGTCGAAATCGATCCAGGCGGCCCCTTTGCAGTCCTCTTCTCCCTCCACCTGCAGCCCGACATCGCGCGCGACCTCTTCAAAGCTGCCATTCCCGAGATTGCGATAGAGACGGCTCGCCTGCCGTTCGCAGCAGACGAACAGGTCGAGCCAGCCGTCGTTGTCGTAGTCGGCCCAGGCGCCGGAGATGGAGTTGACCGGATCGAGCAACCCCGCCTCCAGGGTGACGTCGGAAAAGGTTCCATGGCGCTCATTGCGGAGCAGGCTGGGGCGAATGGCGTGCTGCAACCACGCCCCGCGCGGGACGAAAATGTCCATGAAGCCGTCGTTGTTGTAGTCGGTTTGGACGCAATACAACCCCCCGAGTTGCGCTTCCAGTCCCGCCTCGCGAGTTTGATCGGCAAACGTGCCATCTCCCGCGTTGCGGAAATAGGCCATGTGTTCCCTGGGATCCATGCTCGTGGTGACGATGTCCAGCAGTCCGTCGTTGTCGAAATCCTCGAGAATCGCCCCTCCCGCCTGGTTGTAGCGATTGACCCGCACCAGATGCCCCACGTCGCGCCACGGCGCCACCTCGGCCGTCGGCCGGGTGAATTGTTCCAGCTCCAACAGTTCGTCCGCTGTCAACGCGTGGGGATACTCTCCGAGAGTCATGTGCGCCACGTTGAGCAGCCAGCGGACCTCCAGATCGTCAGGAAACCGCTGGAGATACTCCCGAAAATGCCGGATCGCCAGTTGCGATCCTTTGGGGTACTGATGGACGGCACGGGAATCGATCGGGAAAATGCAGGAACTCTCACCGCGGCACTGGATGCAGTTTTCCGTTTCGCCGCGCCGCAGCGCCGTCACTCCTTGAAAATAGACCACGGTCGCCAGCCAGCGTTCCGCCAGCGCGGGCTGGCCCTCCAGCGATTCGCGGAGCGCTTGCAGCCCGTCGTAGGCGGCTCGGGGGTTTCCCTGGTAATTGAGCAGCGAGGCCCTGGTCAGCAGCAGCGAAATCCGGTCCTGATCGGAAGGGGTTGCATGAGTCAGATGCTGGTCGATGGCGGCGAGCGTGCGCCGGGGCGCCTCTTTCCAGATCTCGGCGATGGCCTCCAGGGAAGCGTTCGGATCCCAGGGCTCGATGATCGAGGCCAGCTTGATGAACCCCGCGGAGTCCACCGGCGACCGGGGTTGCCAGGTGACCTCGACCGGCGCGCGCGATACCCCGGAGGTGGTAGGAGAAGGGGCCGGCTGCATTCCCTTCCAGATCGCCAGTCCACCCAGGAAAATGGCCGACACCCCCCCCAACACCGCGATCCGCGCGCGGCTGGTCCATCGCGATGGGGAATCAGTCTCGTGTCGAGCGGACAATTGGGGCCTCTCTAAAAGAGCCGTCCCTGGGGGGAATCGGAGTCGGGTTCCGGAGGGGAAAGCTTCAGATGCGTGTACGTGCTGACGGTCGCCATCCGTCCCCGCGGTGTCCGCTGGATCAGGCCGCATCGCAGAAGAAATGGTTCGACTTCATCTTCCAGCGTGTCCGCCGCCAGGTTCATGCTGTGGGCCAGCGCCTGCACGCCGGCCGGCCCCCCGCCGAAGACATTGATCAGCGTTTCCAAATAACGGCGGTCCTGCTGATCCAGACCCAACAGATCGATCTCGCGCTTGGCCAGCGCATCGCGCGCCAACTGCGTCCCGATGACCCCGTCCGCCTCGCTTTCGGCAAAGTCCCGCGCCCAGCGCAGCAGATTGTTGGCGATGCGCGGGGTCCCGCGGCTGCGGCAGGCGATCTCCTGCGCCGCTTCGGGACTGATCGTTGTGCGGAGCTTCTGGGCGTTGCGTCGGACAATCTCCGCCAAGTCCTCCACTGCGTAGAAATCGAGATGCTCGCGATTCACGAAACGGTCCCGCAAAGGGGCGGTCAATAGCCCGCTGCGCGTGGTGGCGCCGATCACCGTAAACGGTTTCAGTCGCATATTGATCGTCCGGGCGTTCAATCCCTCCCCCAGCGAAATGTCGACGCGAAAGTCCTCCATCACCGGATAGATGAACTCTTCGACTGCCGCGGGGAGCCGGTGGATTTCGTCGATGAACAGGATCGACCGGAAACCGGCGTTGGTGAGATAAGGGAGCAGGTCCTTGGGGGCGGTGAGGACCGGCCCGGAGGTCATTTGCACGTCGGTTCCCAGCTCGCGGGGGAGGACGGTGGCGAACGTCGTCTTTCCCAGCCCCGGCGGGCCGTCCAGCAGCAGGTGCGGGAGCGGATCGCCCCGTTTGAGAGCCGCCTTGAGCATGATCCGCAGCCGTTCGATCACCGTCCGCTGCCCCACCACGTCGGCCAGCATCTGCGGGCGCAGTTCGTCATTGAAGCGCTCCTCATCCCCCTCGCCGCGGGCAGCCGGTGGGAGTTTGGGAGGAGGTTCCCCTCCATCGCCGCGTATGACCGTTTCGCGCACCATCCTGGTTGTTGAACCCCTGTTGAGTCATCGATAGGCCGACTGGCTCTTCCCGCAACATACCGTGCAGGCGCCGCGAACGCCAAGTCGATCGGCCAAAAAACCGACGTTCAGAGCCCCGCGTCTGCCACGGTTTCGGAGGCGTGTTCCCGCGTCAGCAGATGGTAGGCCACCCCCTGGCAGACAAGGGACAAGGGAAGTGCGAAGAGGATTCCCACGCACAGGGCCAGGATGCCCACGACACCCATTCCGAACCAAACAATCGACAGGACGAACAGTTCCAGCAGATGCCCGCTCGTCAGCGCGCGCGCCTGCCGCAACGCCTCGATGGTGCCGACATCTTTATCAACCAGTACGAACGAATAGAAAAAAAACTGCAGGTTGATCCAGATGATCAACACCATCGCGACCAATCCGCCGGGAATCAACAGCAGCAGCGTGACCGGTTGCATCCCTTTGACGATCGCCATCGCGATTCCAGGGGACAAACAGACTGCCGCAACCAGGAACATCGCCACCAGCAGGAGGATCGACGCGACGATGGCCCGGATCACGTGGCGGCCCCCGGCCAGCAGATCCCCCGGTGTGGCGGTTTCCCCTCGTCCGACCTTCAGCGCCACTCGAATCGCTCCCAGGAACAACGCGAGCATGATCACGTTCTCGACGATCTGCACTCCAAACAACAGCGCCGCCATCGCCAAGGGATCGATCCGCACCTGGAGCAGCGCAAGTTGAATGAAGTTGTTGCCGACGGAGGTCAGGATCAGGAACCCCAAATAGGGCAAGACGGACACGACGCACATTCCGAGTTGCGCCACGTACATTTCCCACCCGCGGGTCAGCACCGTCCCCAGATCAAACCGGAGCGGGGCCTCCAGGTTCTCCCCGCAAAATCTGCACCGGGTCGCGGCAACCCGGATCGATGCGCCGCACATCGGGCAGGGTTTGGTCGGACCGTCCGAGGGTTCGTTCGCCTCGGACTGGAGGTCGGTCTCCTGTCCGGTTGGTTCCGGCAGAGCGTCATCGGATGGCTCGCTGAATTGCGCGAACTCCTCCTGGGGGGGAGCCTCGGGAATTGTCACGATTTCCCCGCAGCCGGGGCAGGCCGCTCGCACCCCCGCTTTGTCATCGGGAGTGCGCAGCAGCTTCTGGCAGTGCGGACAATGGAATTCAATGGTCACGACGATTCGAGTCCGGCGGCGACTTGTTCCATCAATTCATCGGGAATGCTGTAATTTCCAGTCACGCTCTGCACGTCTTCGTGCTCCTCGAGAGCATTCACCAGCGACAGCACGCGCTGGGCGTCTTCGACCCCCTCCAGTTGCACGAAATTGGCTGGAAGTCTGGAGATTTCCGCGACGTCCGTCGGAATCCGCGCGGCCTGGAGCGCCTGTGTCACCCCCTCGAAGACCGTTGGGTCGCAGGTCACCTCAAACGCTTTTCCGGTCTCCTTCACGTCGTCGGCGCCGGCTTCCAGCGCGACTTCCATCAGGCGATCCTCATCGACGTGCGACGACGGGATCACGAACAGGCCCTTCCGTTCGAACATCCAGGCGACGCAATTTGTCGCCCCCAGATTGCCACCGCGGACTTCGAAGATCTTGCGAATCTCCCCCGCCGTCCGGTTCCGATTCTCCGTAAGGATATCGCAGATCAGTGCCACGCCACAGGGGCCATACCCTTCGTAGACCACCTCGGCCAGATCCTCTCCATCCAACTCGCCGCACCCTTTTTTGACCGCCCGCTCGATGTTGTCTTTGGGCATACTGTACTGCCGCGCCTTGTCGATGGCATACCGCAGCTTGAGATTGGTGGCCGGATCGCCTCCGCCGTGCCGCGCGGCGATGATGATCGCTCGACTCAATTTGCCGAACAGAGCGCCGCGCTTCTTGTCCTGCGCCCCTTTACGGATGGCGATGTTCGCCGAATGGGAATGACCTGCCATAACTTAAACAACACCTGCACACGAAAAGGAGCACTCCGGCGCGGAGCCCACCGATCAGGGACGGGCCGGCTTCAATTTGCCTGGATCGGACTTCTGGTTTTTCAATTTCTCTTCCACGCGATCAATCAGCTTTTGATCGGGATAGGGGGCCTGGCGCGCCATCTCCAGCGCCTTGGTCCAGGCCTCGACCGCCTGCGTGGTTTGCCCCAGGCTGGCGTAAACGTCCCCCAAATGGTCGAACAGCGTTTCGTCGCCGGTTGCCGTTGAAATCTTGACCGCCTTTTCCAGGTAGGGGAGCGCTTCTCCCCCCTTGCCGAGTTTGAACAGCACCCACCCCATGCTGTCGAGGTAGGCGGCGTTTTCCGGTTCGGCCTCCAGCGCCTTGCGGATCATTTGCTCGGCCTGTTCCAGATGCAGGTTGTTGTCCGCGTAGAGATACCCCAGATCGTTGTTCACGGAAACGTCGTTGGGGTTTTCCCTGTAGATTGCTTCCAGGATTTCCATTCCCTTGGGAACGTTGCCGCGCAACACGTGGATGTTGGAGATGCTGTATTGCGCTCGGCGGAGGATGTCCCGCGCCTGTGGAAAATCGGCAATGACCCGTTCATACCGCTCCAGCGCTTCATCGAACTGGTGCGAATGGTAATACACCCAGGCTTCCTGCGACCGGAGGGCCGGATTGTTGGGAATCAGCTCCTGAGCCTGGGCGATCGCCTCCAGGGCCTCGCGCGTCTGCCCCGACAGCTCCAGAGCAATCGTCAACAAATAGAGCAACTTGGCTCGGGCGCCCTCTTCGGCCTGGTGGTCGATCGCCTCGCGAAAGACCTTGGCCGCTTCCCGATAGTTCTTGACGTCGACGAGGTGCTGTCCCAGTTCTTCATAGAGCATCTCGGACTTGTCCGGTCGATGCTCCAGCAGATAGCGGTACAAACGCTGCGCCGTATCGCTCCGCTTGCCATCGGCAGCCAGGTTGGCCAGGACATAACCGGTCGGGAAGTCGAGGCGGGGGGGGGCGTCAGCGATCCGTTTGACTCCCGCCTCCAGCACGCTGTCCAGCAGCTTGTCGTCACCAATGATGGCTTTGAACTCCGCAGCGAGCCCCTTGAGCTCGCCGGCCTCCTGATACGCTTTGCCGAGCATCTCCAGCAGGTCCGACGGTTTGGCCATGCGGCGATAGACGCCGGCCAGTCCCACGTATCCTTGCGCTTCGGCGGCCGAACTGAGGGTCTTTTTGAACAGCGCCTCGGCGTCGGCCAAACGCCCGGCCTGGGCGTATTGTTCCGCCAGGAAATACTGCAGCGTGCTGTTTCGGGTATCTTTGGCGGCAGCGGTTTCCAGGCGGGGGACGATCTCCTGCGACTTGTGCATCTTCTCCAGGATTTCCACGAGCAGTTCGTAGGCGGCACGTCCCTTCGTCTGCCGCTGGCTGTCGATGTACTTTTGCAGCTCCGCCAGCGCCTTCTCAAATTGTTCGGCCTGGACATGGACTTGCGCCAGGTGAAAGCTCAGGTTTCCAGCCGCCGGGCCTTTTTTGGATTCGGCCGCCTTTTGAAATGCGGCCAAAGCCAGATCGGTCTTTTTGACCTCCAGGAAGACCTGCCCCATCCGCTCGTAGCTGGTCGCCGGGTTGCTTTGCAACAGGCTTCGCATCCGTGAATCGAGCTTGAATTTCTGAGGCTGATTGAGGGCGTCAAACACCACTTCCAAACCGACAGCGGCGTCTTCTTTTCGGCCGGCTGCCAGATACAAGATCGCCAGATCACGCATCAGTTCGACGTAAAACGGAGTCTGCTTATCAAGCTGAGGGCTTTTGGCCGCCTGCTCAAGCAGGGCGATGGCGCCGGGCAAGTCCTCGCGGCTGATGAGAAGCTGGGCCGCCTGCATCAGGAGCTGGTGGTCGTTGGGATCCAGTTCGACCGCTTTGGCGGCCCAGGCCGCCGCCAGCTCAATCTGCCGCAATTCCACCGCCAGTGGAATCGCCAGGCGATACACGAACAGTGCGGTGGGGTCGCTGTCGATCGCCTTCTTGTAGGCGCGCAGCGCTCCTGACAGATCATTCCGCGCTTGCAGGACGCGCGCCGAACCAAACCAGGCAAGGGCGTCCAGACGCGCTTCGTCCCCAGGCACTCGGGGCCGGGAAGATTTCAGGCGCGGCAGGGGATCGTCCAATTCCTGAAAGCGGAACGACGATTCTTCCTGCGGCTGCGTTCGAGAGTCTTCCGGAGGATCGTCGGCAGCTCCCTCCACCCGCGCCATCCGGCCGGCGCTGGCGAAAACCCCCCAAGTCAGTAGGAATCCGATAGCAAAGCGTTTCATGAGTCGACCTCCTGCGCTCATTCTAGTGGCTGGCGCCACGGGGGAACAGGCCGCCACAGGCTGGGCAGAGCGGGGCCTGCGGCCGGTGAAACCAAGGAGACGATCGTCCTGGCGCCTGGTTCTTCGATTCCCAAAAACACGGTCAATGCTTTTTCTTGGAGGCGGTCTTGCCCTTGGCGGGACGCGGGGCGGGGCGGGCAGCGGGCCGGCTGGTTTTGGCGGGGGCTTTGCGAGCGGGCTTGGCGGGGGGGCGTTTGCTGCCGCGCGCCGCCGCGGGGGGAGCGGCGTCTCCCCGTTGCAGAAGCCGCGCCAGGCGGGCGGCCGGATCCTCCGTCTCGGCGGATGCCTTGGAGTGTCCTGCGGCGAAGGCCCGCATCCGCTTGGGATCGGTCGCCAGACAGTGGATCAGGTGGCAAAACTGCTCGGCGTCGGCCTTGCGGACATGCGATCGCAGCGCTTCGGCGGCCTGTTCGGGGGTGCTCCCCGGTTCCGCCAGATGCAGCCACACCAGGGCGGCATGCATCCGGGCGTCGATTGGCAGAATGTGACTTCCCAGACAGTGCTGCAAAACGAAGGAGCGGACAAACGCCGACAGGGACGGCACCTTGCCCAATTGTTTGACCGCCAGCTCCAGCGTCTTGCGCTTGAGCGATTCAAAATCGAACGAGTAGTTGGTTTCGAACACATGTTGCAGGCTGGCCTTAATCCGCAGCGCGCGCCAGTTGCCATCATCGACGTCGACGAACACAGGAAGCAGTTCGGTGATCGAGCTGACGCGGATTTCATTCAAATCGTGAAAGGCGTTGAGCAGCCGGGCATACACCGCGTCGGCCTGGGCCGGCGTGGCGTTCTCCAGACAAATGGCATACAGCAGCGTCTCCAGCACCGGCAGCTCGCGCTTGGGAGCGGTTCCGCTGTAGGTTTTTTTCAGCAGCGCTGTGACTTTGCGGCAGACTTCCTGCTTGTCCAACGGTTTCTGGCGGGGTGAAGCGACCATGTCGTGGTCCGTGCGGAAAACGGTGTCTCAGGGGGAAGGGGGGGAATCGGGAGCGAGTTCCGGGCTGGGGTCCGTGGCCAGCGCGGCGCGAATCACCGCCGAGGTCTCCACGCTCAATTTGACACCAGGGTCGGTAAAGAACTGCAATACGGGGGTATAGCGGATTTGCAGGCGATCGGCGATTTTGGATTGGATGAAGCCCCGCGCGGCGTTCAGGCCATGCATCGACAGCGCCTGCGTCTTGGGATCTCCCATGATCGAGACGTAGACCTTGGCGTGCCGCAGGTCGGGAGAGACCTCGGTCCGCAGGACCGTCACGTTCTTGACGCGCGGATCCTTCAATTCGAACAGCACGACCGTGCTGACGATCTCTCGGACTGCCTCGGCGACTTTGGCCATGCGGCGCGAACTCATAAATCCTGCTTCCGGTCGATTGCTGAGCGCCCCTGCCGCGGGCGGGGGCGCTCGGGCGACTTACAACGTGCGTTTGACTTCCTCGACCTTAAACGCCTGAAAAATGTCTCCTTCTTTGATGTCATCGAATCCGTCCAGGCGGATCCCGCATTCCAGCCCTTCCCGGACTTCGCGAGCGTCATCCTTCCCCCGCTTCAGCGACGAGATGGAATATTCGTGCAGGATCTTGTTGTCGCGCACCAGTCGAATGCGGCTGTTGCGTTCGACGATGCCGTTGATCACGCGGCAACCGGCGATCCGCCCGAAGCGGCTGATGTCGAATGTCTGCAGAACGATCGCGCGGCCCGTGAGCGTTTCGACCACCTCGGGGCGGAGCAGCCCTTCCAGCGCTTTCTTGATGTCGTCGGTGACTTCGTAAATGATCCCGTATTGCCGGATTTCCACCCCTTCGCGATTGGCCAGCGCTTCGGCGCGGTCTTCGGGGACGACGTGGAAGGCGACGATAATCGCCCCCGACGCGCTCGCCAGATACACGTCGCTCTCGTTGACTCCGCCGACCCCCTCGTGCAGGATGGCGACCCGCACTTCAGGATGCTGAAATCGGAGCAACTCGCTTTTGAGCGCCTCCAGTGAGCCGGGGGTGTCGGCCTTGACGATGACCTGCAGATCCTGGACTCCGCCCCCTTCGCCAGCGCTGAGAATCTCCGACAGCGTAAGCACCTTCCCGCGCTGCGCCAGTTGTTGTTCGCGCCCCCGTTCGCGCCGCACCATTGCCGCCTGCCGCGCCTCTTCCAGATCGCCGGAGACGAAAAAGCGATCGCCAGCCCCAGGGACGATGTCCAGCCCGGCCACCTTGATGGGGGTCGAGGGGCCCGCTTCTTCGATCTCGTGATCGTGATCGTCGTACATGTTGCGAATCCGCCCATACGCCGGGCCGCACAACAGCACGTCCCCCTTGCGCAGCGTGCCGTCCTGGACGATCAACCAGGCCACCGCCCCGCGCCCTTCGTCGCGAAACGCTTCCAGGCACACGCCGTGCGCCGCACCCTGCGGATCAGCGGTCAGTTCCTTGAGCTCGGCGATCGTGAGCAGCGTCTCCAGCAGGTCATCGATCCCCGCGCCGGTCGTTCCGGAGGTCCGCACCACTTCGGTGTCCCCCCCCCATTCCGCCGCCAGCAGATTGTGCCCCGCCAAATCCTGCAATACCCGCTGTTCATTCCGATCGGGCAGGTCGATTTTGTTCAGCGCCACGACGATCGGCACCCCCGCCGCGCGGGCATGGTTCAGCGCCTCGATCGTTTGCGGCATCACGCCGTCATTGGCGGCCACCACCAACACCGCAATGTCCGTGACGTTGGCGCCGCGGGCCCGCATCTCGCCGAACGCCGCGTGGCCGGGAGTGTCGAGAAACGTGATCCGGCGGCCGCTCCGCTCCACCTGATAGGCGGCAATGTGCTGGGTGATCCCGCCGATTTCACCGGCCGCCACGTTGGCCGAACGGATCTTGTCGAGCAGCGTCGTTTTGCCGTGATCGACGTGCCCCAGAATGGTGATGATCGGCGGTCGGTGCTGTCGATCGCCGGCGCCGGCCGCAGCCTGAGCTGCCGCCGCCAGTTCGGCCTCGATGTCCCTGGGACGGACGATCTGCAAGTCCACACCGCATTCCAGCGCCAGATCCAAAGTGGTTTCCTCATCCAGGGTGGAATTGATCGTCACCAGTTGCCCCTGACGGGCCAGGATTCCGATCAGATCTCGCGCGGAACGCCCCATCGCTTCGGACAGTCCGCGTACGGAAATCGGCAGTTGAATCTCGGCGGAGGTTTTCTGGGGGGCCACCTGGCCGACCCGGCGACCCCGGTTCCGATGCCGCAGCCGCTCGGCGGCCAGCAATTCCTGTTCGTCTTCGTCCGAGAGCATACCAGGGCCGCGCGTGCGCTTGGCCTGTCGCTGCTTGCGCTCCGAAATCAGTCCCATGCCCGCGCCGGTGCGGGTGTTGGCGCCGGCTCGGGGGCCGGGGCGTTTTCCTTCGTCGACGAAATCCTCCGGCAAGTCGTCTCCGGTCGCCTTGCGTTTTTTCTCTTCCGCGTGCTGGCGAATGTGTTCGTGGAGGGGCTTGACTTCCAGCAACTCTTTGGAGAGCCGCATCTCGGGTTTCTGAGCCGGTGCCTCGGGGGGCGTTTTGTCGGCTTCGATCGAGCTTTTGGGTTGCGGCGGGGGTTCGGCCAGTTTGGGCAATTGCGGCGTGGGCCGGCCTTTGGCGCGGCGCGACGCGGGGGGAGCGATTTGCGGGACGTTGCCACGCGCCGACATCGTCCGGACCGTTCCCGTCGCGGGAACATAATCTTCGCGACGCAACGGCGCGCCGGGTGAGGCCGGATTGGCCGCAGGGCTGGGGCGTTCCGGAGCCTCGGCGACGGGGGCCGCTGGTTCGCTCGGGACATTCGCCGGGGGCGCCTCGGCGGCGACGGTTGCCGGCGGGGGTTGGGGGGCCTCCACGGGAGGTTGGGGGTCGACTGGAGCGGGGGCTTCCTCCGGACCCGACTCTTCGGACGGAACCGGCGGAGCGGGAGCCTCGACCACAGGTTCTGCCGGTGGCTCGTTCCCTTTGCGCGGCTCACGCGTGGCGGTCGCGCGCGGCGTGGCAGTCTTGATGGCGGGCACCTTGCCCGTCACCAGACGGCCGGCATCCCGCGGAATCACCGGCGTTTCAGGCTTGGCGGCCGGCTCTGCTCCCGGCGTGCCTTTCTTCAAAAACGCGAGAACGCGCTCTTTTTCTTCCTCCGAGATGCTGGCCAACGGGGAGTCCTTGAGGTGAATGCCGACGTTCTGGCACACACCGATCAGGACTTTGTTGTCCAGTCCCAGCTCTTTGGCGAGCGTGAATATCCGAATCTTCAACAGGTGTACTCCGCGGGAGGATCAACTCACAAGGGGCTTCGGCGGAAGGGTCGGCTGGCAACGTTGCCGGGCACAATTCCTCCACCAACCGCATTTCAATCCACGCATGAATTATGCTTGCTGCCCGTTTTGATCCCCCAACTCTGATGCTCCCAAAGAGGCCTCTTCCGACCCCGGCTCAACTTCTGCCGCTTCGGCTTCCGCCACCGCCGTTCCATCTTCCTCCGTTGTCGATTCAGACACTGGCGTGGAGGACTCCTCGTCCGACCCTTCGGCGTCTCCCGCCTCGGTTTCGACGGCTGCCTCGGCCTGGGCGTCACTGGATGGCGCGCTGTCGTCCGCGGTACTGGAAGGGACAGCGTCCGTCTCTTCCTCTGGTGCTTCGACTTCGGCCGCTTCGACCGCCCCGCGCGGCCGCGCGGCATCTTCGGCCTTTTGCCGGGCCGTTTCGGCTTCCAGCCGTTCTGATTCGCGCTCCGCGTACTCGACAATCGGCGCGCACGCGTCGATTGACAGCCCGGACAGTTCCGCCAGTTGGTCCGGTTCGATGACCGACAGGTCGTCAAAACTGAAGAATCCCTGTTCGACCAGATTCTCGGCGAGTTGGTCGGGGGCGCCGGGAATGGCGCTGAAGGCTTCGATCGATTTGTCGAGCTGATCGTTGAGCTCTTCCCGCGTCATGATTTCAATGTCCCAGCCCACGAGCTTGGAGGCCAGGCGGACGTTTTGGCCTCGCTTGCCGATCGCCAGCGACAACTGGTCGTCCTTGACGAGCACAATCACTCGCCCCAGCATGGGGCAGAGAATCACGTCTTCGACTTCCGCCGGCTGCAAGGCGTTGGGAACCAGCACCTGCAACGAGTCATTCCAGCGGACGATGTCGATTCGCTCCCCCGCCAGTTCGTCGACAATGTTCTTGATCCGCGAGCCGCGGACTCCCACGCAGGCCCCGACGGCGTCGATTTTCTGATCGATGCACGACACGGCGACCTTCGAGCGATACCCCGCTTCGCGCGCCAGGGACCGAATCTCGATCACTCGCTCGGTGATTTCCGGAATTTCCAGCTCGAACAGCCGACGCACCAGGTCGGGATGGGTTCGCGAGAGGATGATCTTGACCCGCGCGCCGGCCTTGCGGACCTCCAGCACGACCGCCCGGACCCGCTCGTTCACCCGGTACGACTCGCCGGGAATCTGCTCGCTTCGGGGGAGAATCCCTTCGACCTTCCCCAGGTTGATCGTCGCCGTTCCGCCTTCGAAGCGGGCGATGGTGCCGGTGACGATCGTCCCGCGCGCGGCGACGTAATCGTCAAACAGGGCGTCGCGCTCCGCTTCGCGGATTTTCTGGATCATCACCTGTTTGGCGGTCTGGGCCGAAATCCGCCCCAGAATTTCACCCAGATGATCCGAATCGACGACTGTCCCTTCTTTCAATAGCGTGGGATGCCCGTTGCCGCGGTCGATCTGAATTTCCAGGGGGATTTCTTCGCCATAGTGCTTCTTCGCTGCGGACAGGATTGCCTGTTCGATCCCTTCGAATACAATCTCCTTGTCGATATTTTTGTCGCGATGAATCGCGTCGACAATTCGAAGCACTTCATTCCCATTCATGATTGTCACCGCCCGATATCAACGAAAAAAGCGGGAGTGCGTCCCACCACCTCGTGACGCCGACTCTCCGCCGACAAGCTCCTCTGGCTACTGGCGCAACATCCCGTTGCCACCACCAGCGACCAGAAGTACCGAATTGTGTATCGGTTTCCCCGGAATCCGAATTCCGGGGCCGAACCCTTCACGGCACAATTACATAGGCTTGATCCTCTGATCGAAGGACTGACCCATCGGTTGAAAGCCAAACGATCTCAGTTCCGACCCTCGAAACTCTTTAGCTCACTGCTAAGAATAATGATCACAAATCTAGGTGTCAAGCAGCCGGAGCGAGCAAACCCCTAAAATCCGACCCGAGACACCCCTCCCGTCCTTTACATCCCCCCCCATTTACTCGAAAATCATCCCACGCGACCGGAATGCGGGCCGCCCATCTTTCCGCCAGCGGCCTCTCCCGGATCGCCGCATCGTTCGCCTGATCCATCCTCTATCCCCTGAGTGTGCTCGTCATGAACTGTCCGCGCCGCGTCGTTCTTCTGGCCTGTCTGGTTCTTTCACTGGCCATCGGTGGGACGGCCAGCGCACAAGGTGACGATTTCTCACCCTTTGGCAGCCCCACCCGGTCGAATCCCGAAGCGGACCAGGCTCGCAGCGCCGCCGAACAGGCCTATCACCAAGGGAACTACCAGCAGGTGGTCGAACTGGCCAATCGGTTGCTTGCCAATTTCCCCAAGGACAACCCGCACGTGGGATTTCACCTGCGGGCCAGCGCCCAGGTGGAACTGGGACGTCTGGCGCGCTCCGGCAAGCAAATCCGAGCCGGCATTGCCGACGCGCAGCAGGCGATCGCCGTGGCGGGGAAGAAGTATGAATGGCTCTACATCCCGTACCTGTACGGGCTGACCTCTCTGGCCGAGGTGGAGCAGCGCCCCGACCACGCCAAAATGGCGATCGATGTCGTCAGTCCCGTCCTGCAGCGCCCGGTCGATGCCGAGTTCTCCGCGGAGGACAAGGCCAACCTGCACTATCAGCGGGGTTTGGCGCACGGCGCGCGACAGGATCTGAAACTGGCCCTCGTCGATTTCGAAGAGGCGCTGCAGCTCAGTCCGGAACATCTGGGCTCCCACCTGCGGCGCGCCGACACGCTCGCTCGCCAGGGGCGGACGCAGGACGCAGCCTCCGCCTACGACGAGGCGGTCAGGCGTTTTCCCAAAGCGGTGGTGGTGCAGAACGATCGCGGGAATTTTCGCCGCACGACCGGAGACCTGGAAGGGGCCGCCGCCGACTTCACCAGGGCTTTGGAACTCGAACCGAAATTCGTCGTGGGCTATCTCAATCGCGGGTTGTGCCTGGCGGACCAGAATGAGCCCCAGGCTGCCCAGGCCGATTTCACATCGGCCCTGGGGATGCCGATCGATCCCGGGCTAAAACTGCTCGCCCTGCGGCTGCGCGGCCAGGCCCAGGCCGCGCAGGGAGAGCTTTCCGGCGCGCTGGCGGACTATGCCGCGGCGCTCCAGATCGCGCCTCAAGATGGCTCGCTGTATGAGGAGCGGGGAGTGCTGCACTTTTTCAAAAAGGACATGGCGGCCAGTGCGGGAGATTTCGCCAAAGCGCTGCAACTCAATCCCCGGTTGACGCGATTGACCCCCTGGCAGGCGGCGGCCCTCACACGGCACGGCCAGACAGCCCAGGCGCGGCAAGCGCTCGCGGCAACCCAGGAGTCCAAATTTCCCCCCAACGCCTGGGTCGTCAAACTTGACGGCTTTCTGGCGGATCAGGTATCAGACGAGGAACTGTTGGCCGCTGCGCAGGACCTCCCGCCGGAATCAGGACGGGCACAACGCGCCTGCGAGGCGCACTTCTTCATTGGTCAGAAGAAGCTGATCGCCGGGGACGAAGAGGGCGCCACCCGGCAGTTTCGCCAGGCGCTGGCCACCGGGGCCTTCATGCTTCCGGCGTTTCGCGGGGCGCGGTTTGAGCTGCACGACTTTTAGAGTCCCCGGGGGACGCTGGTGTTTTTCGGCGGCGCTGGTATTTCTGGGGCGTCGGTGGCTCTGACCGTGGAGCGGTTGACCGGGCGTCGCTCCCGCTGGCTGCCGGATTGGCCGGCCGATTGGCGCGGCGCATTGCGGAGTCGGCCTGTGGCTTGGCTCGCGGCGCGCTTTGCATCGACGTTTCGAGAATCGTCGCGTGATTCTCCAGTTCGGGGGAGAGATGCTCCCAGAACCCGCGGCTGGCGCGGTGCAATCGCAACACCTTGCTCGGCGCGCCGGTCTTGTCGTTGGACGGAATGATGATCACGATCTCCGAACCAATCACGTCGCTGGGAGCGACGCGCGGCCCCGACGCGATGCCGGTTCCGAAGGTCGTTGCGTCCGATTCCGCGGACTCGGTGTCAGCATCCTGGACGTCCTCCAGCGTCGCGCTCGGCCGTTCGGCGGCAGGCGGAGTTTTTCCGCGGGTCGCCAGGGCGTTCGACGCTCCCTGGTCGGCGTTCGAACGCTGGTCATACAGGTGGGTCAATTGGCACCCCTGCAGCAACCCGTAAATTCGCTGCAGCCCGGCATACAGCCCTTCTTTGTGTTCCGTGTCGGCGCACATGCACAGACCGATGACGCGGCCGCGCGTATCGAATAGGCCTCCGCCGGAACGTCCCTGAACGGGAACAACGCTGCACTCGATATTGTCCCCGCCCCGGTAACGATTGAGGGCGGTCACCTTTTGTCGTTGGACCGTGGGGCGGTCGCCGCGACTGCATCCCACGCTCACCACCGGCGCCCCTTTCATCACGTTCGTGCCGGGAGGCGCGACGGGACAACAGGGGAGCGGTCGATCGGTCGAGATGCTGATCAGACCGACATCCTGATCCAGGTCGTGCGCCAGGCGTGTGCCGATGATCGTGGAGACCTTCTCACCGCGGAACAGATCCACTTGAATCAGACTCGCTTTCGTCCAGCCACGAAAGATATGCCCGCAGGTGAGGATTAGCGTCCTGCCAGGGCGGCTGTCGATGATGGTCCCGGTCCCGAAGTTCTCTCCCTGGGCGTCCTTGATTCGAATCCGGACCGTCGCCGACAGCGGATCGTTGACTTGACGATCGGGCGCTCCGAGGTCCGAGTCAGCATCCTGGCCGCGGAGGTTGGTCGGTGACTCCGGAGGGCGGGGGGCTGATGGTTTCTTGCCCAGCAACCGGTCCAGCATCCCCGGTTTTTCGACCTTTTCGACCTTCTTGTCCCGCGGATCCGCGTTCGGAAATGGCGCGCTGTCTCCCAGTGCCGCTCCCCCCTGCGTGCGGGGGGCTGGCGCTGCATCCGCGGGTGGAGTCCCGGACAATTTCGGAATCATCTGACACAGTCGCCGAAGTTCGGCTTCGGGAGTCACCTGATCCAGTCGTCCGGACCGGGCCACTTCGTTCCCATCGACGACGAGAATGAACACCGGGATCGTCTTGACGCGAAACCGATTCGCCAGGTCGCGGTTTTCGTCGAGGTCGACTTTGCGAATGGGCAGCCCTTCGCGCTGTAGGCGGGAAACGATCGGGCTGACCTGCTGGCAAGGTGGACACCACGTGGCGGTGAAATCCAGGACTTCCGCCTGTGGCTCCCCCGACCAGGCCAGAGCCGTTGCGACCACGAGCTGCAGTGGGAACATGTGAGAGGCCTCCATGCCTCGATTTGTAAACTTGTACCGCCAGCGTGTGGTAGAAGTTACAAATCTGCTGCGAAAAGTGCATTCATTGCACGGTTCTGCCCCCCGGTGGAGGAAAGAGCACATCGCGCGCCAATCGGCAGGGGATTGAAGAATCCGGGCAATTCGCAGTCTACTCCCCGCCGACCGCCTTCGTTCGTGTACTTTTTGTTCACGGGAAACCTATAATAGATTGTTTCCCTCCCCATCCGGCGGCGAGCAGCGGCAGAATGACGCGCGCTGCCAGGCGCGCTCCGGTCTGCCACGTTGGATGAGCCACCCTCCCCATGTACCTGCACTCCCTCTCCGAACCACGCATGGTCCCTGAACGACCCTCCCGTCGTCGTCCGCACCCGGCGGTTGCTCCACGGGCGACCATCCGACCGGGATTGGTGATTCCCCTGTTGGCGGCACTGGCTGGATGTGACCAGCCGGCCGAGATCCGCCATTATTCCGTTCCCAAACCCCCTCCGGCAGTCCGTCCGACGGTTGCCTCTGATCGGGGAATGGGGCGAGACGAAATTCTCGGAGCGACACCCGCGCCTGACGCAACCGACATGGGGGCCGCCGAGGGCGAACCGGGACAAATCCTGGGGGCCATCATCCCGAGAGGGAACAAGGCGTGGTTTCTGAAGATCACTGGCCCTGCCGACGCTGTCAAAGCACAGGCCCGGCCGTTCGTCGATTTCCTGAACGAGCTCAGGTTCGAGGAGGGATTGCCGACCTGGACGCTCCCCGAGGGATGGACCCAACTGCCGGGGAACGAGTTTCGGTTTGCCACACTGAAGTTGCCTGGTGCTCCCTATCCATTGGAATTGACCGTCTCCTCGCTCCCCCTGGTGGAGAAGGATTTCGACCGCTATCTGCTCCAGAATATCAACCGCTGGCGAGAACAATTGCAAGCCCCCCCCTTGCAGCTCGACCAATTGGAGAAGGCCACGCTCAAACAGACGTTCGGAGACGTAACCGCCTGGCTGGTTCTGATCGAAGGTATTCTTCAGGGCCGGTCCCGCCCGGCAACGCCGGAATCGCGTTCCCCCGCGCGGGGGGCCGCCGATCAATCCTCCGTTCCCTTTGCCTACGATCTGCCGGTTGGCTGGGTTCGCAAACCGGCCGGAATGATGCAGATTGCGCAGTATGAACTCCAGGAAGGGGACCAGAAGATCGTCATCTCCGTCAGCACGGCCGGAGGAAAACTCCTGGACAACGTCAATCGCTGGCGGGGACAGGTTCAGCTCCCCCCCATCGCCGCGCAGGAACTGCAACCCGCGCTTCAGAAGCTCAATGTCGGCGGGCTGACGGGGCAATATGTCCAATTGGTCGGCCCGGAAGGGGCGCCGGGACGCAAGACGATTCTGGGGGTGATTGTCACGGTGTCGGGCCAGCAGTGGTTTTTCAAATTGCTGGGCGACTCCGATCTGGCCCAGCGTGAACAATCCAAGTTTGAAGCGTTCGTCAGGTCCATTCGCTTTGACGAAGACGAACAGGAGAGCAAGTCCAATGGCCAGTAGCAGCGTCCCCAGGTTTGACCTGACGGAGAGTGAACCGTCGCGCGGCGAGATCATGTCGCTGGCGCCGGAGATCCGCCGGCTTTTGTTGCCGCTGGCGTCGCTCAGGTTCACCGTCGTCTTGTTCGCCCTGGCGATTTTTCTGGTCTTCGCCGGGACGATGGCGCAGACGCAGCACGACATCTGGTTCGTCGTGCACCACTATTTTCGGACGGGGCTGGCGTGGATCGACTTGCAGGTCTTCTTCCCCAAGTCGTTCTTTCCCGATCTGCCTCCGGTACCGGGGAGTTTTCCATTTCCAGGCGGCTGGCTGATCGGCGCGGCGATGGCGCTCAATCTGCTGGCGGCGCATACCGTGCGCTTCACGCACAATGCCAAGGGTGAGAGGTTGCTGGGGGGGCTGGGAGTGATTGGACTGGGAGTCCTTGTGACCTGGCTGGTCATCGGCGGTCATTCGTCGGGAGGGGAGCAGGGAGTTCCTTTTTTTGATTGGTCCACCCTGTGGGAAATCTGCAAACTGTCGCTGCTGGCTTTGTCAGCGGCGGGCTTCTGGGTTGGGGCGCGCCTGGCCGCAGATCGAAAACTGGAACGCAACACCCTCTTCGGTCTGGCGGGGGGGCTGGCGACATTCACCGGCTGGTTGTACGTCAAGGGGGACGCCGCCGCACTGGGGGATTCTTCAATGCGCATCCTCTGGCAGCTCATCCAAGGGGGGCTGGCGGGGGGCATCTTACTGGCTGGCTGCTGGCTGGTCTTTCGCAAGCGGGCGGGGATCGTGCTGCTGCATGGGGGCATCGGACTGATGATGCTCAGCGAGCTCATGGTGGGGACCAGCGCCATCGAAGGACAGATGCACATTCGCGAAGGGGACAGCGTCAACTTCGTCCAGGATACCCGCGAGGTGGAACTGGCCATCATCGATCGCTCCGACGCCGAAACCGACCAGGTGATTTCCATTCCGCAATCGCGACTCGATGAGGGGACCAGGTATCTGGAGCACGCGTCCCTCCCCCGCTGGGCGATCGAACTGTTTCCCGTGAGCCTCCGGCCCGCCCTGGGATGCACGCAGCGCGAGTCGGTGATTGTCGATCCGCAGCTTCCCTTCGATGTGCGCGTCGTGCGGTATCTGCAAAATGCCGACTTGGGGATGGTCGAGGCGGGAGACGACAATCCGGCGACGACCGGTTTGGGTCGCGAAATGTTCGCGAAGCCGGTTCAAGCGGGAGTCGGCGCCGGTGCCTCGAGCAAGATCGACGAGTCGGCCGCCTATGTCGAGTTCCTCAAAAAGGGGAGCAACGAGAGCCTGGGGGTGTACCTGCTCAGTCTGGTTCAGGATCGGATGCAGCACTCGCGGGAAAGATCGGGGATGAGCCCGGAGGAGATTCGGGCCGCAACCGGGCCGTTCGTCCTCAAGCTCTGTGCTCCGGTGACCGTTGAGCTCGACGGGCGTTCCTGGGAAGTCGCCCTGCGCTTCAAGCGGATGTATCGTCCGTATGCCATGAAGCTCGTCGACGTCCGCACGCAATACTATCCCGGCACGAAGACCCCCCGCGATTATTCTTCGACGCTGCAACTGATCGATCCGACTCGGGACGTCGACCGCCAGGTGCGCGTGTGGATGAACAATCCGCTCCGCTACGCGGGGGAGACGTTTTACCAGTCGTCCGTGGGGCCTGATCCGGTGACTGGCGCGGAAACGACCGGCCTGCAGGTGGTCACCAACACCGGTTGGATGATCCCCTATGTCTCGTGCATGATCGTCGCCGTGGGACTGTTGTTTCAGTTTGGCCAGACGCTGATCCGCTTTTTGGATCGCCGCGCCGCGGGAGCCGGGCTGCCGGTGCTGGGGTCGACGTCGGTTGTGGGCGAACGTTGGTTTCCGGCGCTGATCGTCGCGCTCTCGGCCGGACTGGTGGCCTACTCCGCATCCCCACCGGAAGAGACCGCCGACGGATATGATCTTGCCGCCGCCGGTCGCCTGCCGATCATGGACGGCGGACGCGTCAAGCCGCTCGACACGCTGGCCCGCAACACGCTGCAGATTATCTCCAATAAAGAAACGTTCGTAGGGACGATGGACCCGGTCAACCTGAAAAAAAAATGGCCCGGCATCGAGAAGAAGTTGAAGCGGCGCTGGAAGGTGCTGGCGAACGAAGATCTGGCGGATTTTTCCGGGAAACCCAGTCAGATGGACAAACTCGCCGCGCTGATCGCCCGCAAATCGGGAGATGATCAGGAGGATGTCGCCGATTATCTGTTCAAGGTCACCTCCTCCGGCCAACCGGCGATTCGCTGGCTGCTGGATGTCGTTTCCGGTCGCCCCGCGGCGGAAGGGCACCGGGTGTTCCGCATCGAAAATTTTGAAGTGCTGGACCTTCTGAAGCTCAAACGCCGCGAAGGATTTTTGTATTCGCTGGCGGAGTTGCGGGAGCAGAGCGAGAAACTGAACGAAGAGGTTGACAAGGTTCGCAAGAAGCCTGTGGAGTCGCTCAAGGTCTACGATCGCAAGCTGCTCGATCTGGACCGCCGCGTTCGTTCGTTCACCGCGATCGACGCATCATTCAAGCGTCTGGATCTGCCGGCCGAGCCCACTGCGGAGATGCGTCAGATGGCCCGCAGCCGCAAGGGGGAACTACGAGCGCAGCTCATCGGCGCGGAGCGCCGGTTGATGGACAAAGGGCAGCCGCCGCTGGTGGTGCCGGTCCGTTCGCCACCGGGAAGCGACGCGACGCACGCGTGGCGCCCCTACGTCTCCGCTTCGACGATGGACTACTTTGAGGTTCGCGTCCTGGAACTGCGCCAGGCCGATCCCGCCGTCGCCGGATGGGATGCACTGCTCACCGCCTTTCACCAGGGGGAGTCGCGCGAATTCAATCGCGCCGTGCGGAAGTACCAGGAGTTGATGGCGGTCGAACTCCCTCCCGAACTGGATCCCTCCCGAGTCCGCTTCGAGGAGTTCTTCAACCGCTTCTCCCCCTTCCATCTCGCGTGGATGCTCTACATCCTGGCGTTCGTCCTTTCGGCCCTCGCCTGGCTCGGCTGGAACCGCCCCATGAATCGCGCCGCGTTCTGGCTCAATCTGTTCACGCTGGCGCTGCACACCCTGGCGCTTGCCTCGCGGATTTACATTTCCGGCCGACCGCCGGTGACGAATCTGTATTCCTCGGCGGTGTTCATCGGCTGGGGCTGCGTCGTCCTGGGGTTGGTGTTGGAACTGGTGTTCCGCCTGGGAATCGGCAACGTGATCTCGGCAATGACAGGTTTTGCCGCACTGTTTATCTCGTTTAAACTCGCCGGCGACGGAGACACGTTCACCGTCCTGCAGGCGGTTCTCGACACGCAGTTCTGGCTGGCCACCCACGTGACCTGCATCACGCTCGGCTACGCCACCACGTTTTTGTCCGGGTTTCTGGGGCTGGTGTACTTCTTCCGCGGCGTAGTATTGGCATTGACCAGGCGTTCGAAAGGGCCGGTCGTGGAAATGCACACGGGGGAGGGGAAAAGCCTGGCGCGGATGGTGTATGGCACGATGTGCTTTGCGCTGTTCTTCAGTTTCGTGGGGACGGTCCTGGGGGGGCTGTGGGCCGATGACTCCTGGGGCCGCTTCTGGGGGTGGGATCCCAAGGAAAACGGCGCCCTGATCATCGTCCTGTGGAACGCCCTGGTGCTGCATGCCCGCTGGGACGGAATGGTCCGCGAAGGGGGGCTGGCGCTCCTGGCGATCGGCGGCAACATCGTCACTGCCTGGAGCTGGTTCGGAGTCAACGAACTGGGAGTCGGCCTGCACTCCTATGGCTTTACCGAAGGGGTGCTCATGAACCTGCTGATCTTCGTTGGCTCACAACTCTTCTTGATGGCGGTGTTCAGCGTGATCTTGCGTGCAGAAAAGAAATCGGCTGCACGGCTGGCTTGATGTAACCATTCTGGGGCGACTTGGAATTACGCCAAGGGGGTTACATCTCAACGCCCAGGGTTGCCGGCGCAGGGGGCAACCCTGAGTACACGATCAACGAAAGGCATCAACCCAGAACGGGTCTACGCCAAGTGGGATCCACGAGTCCTGCAGAAAAAATGGGGTTGAGCCACTCAACGCGCAAGTCGGTCAGATCATGTTCCTCAGAAGCCGGGGGTTGAGCGCAGAGGCCCCTGGACCGAATCCCAAAGTTCGTCAGACCCCGGAATGGTCGCAGACGCACCGCAACGATGCCGCGCCGAGTTGTCAACGCATGCTGACTCCCGACCCCGCCGCGTCAACACGCCAATTACGTCTTCACCTTGCGCCGCTTCGCGCGGCGCGCCTTGGCGTTGGCGGGACGTGAGCCATGATTGGCTTTTTTCAACAATCGGTGTGGCTTGGCCATGATCAATTCCTGTACGTATGAAAGACGTTCGCGGATATAGTCGTATCGGGGATTGCCCCGATGAACGGTGGTCGATTTTTTCGGAGGGGTCGAATTGGCCGGTCGATCCTTGACCCGGCGACGTACTGCGACGCCGCTTGGTTGACTTGGCGGTCTGGACTCCGAGCCAAGTAGTATAGTTTTGGTAGACGCGGAACGGAAGCCTGGAAATCCAGAAGTTCGGGGCTGTCGGCACGCTCCGCCTCATTCGTCACACCAGCGCTTGATCCGTGCGGCGATCTGTGTGGCCAGAATCTCGTCTCCCGCCTGATTCACATGGCAGCAATCATCGCGGTAGATCGGTTCGGGATGCTCGGAGAAGATCCTCGTCAGGTCGGCAAACGCTACTCCCTGTTCGACCAGCCGCTGTCCCTTCGCCTGCAGCAGCGGATACCCCTCTCGGACGGGACGGGCGAACGGGCTGGCGTCGTTGAGCGCCGTCGCCGCTTCGCTCCGGCCCATCGGCTTCGAATCGGGGAGATGCTGGTTGGGCTGGAGAAAATGGAAATAGCGGATGCCGTTGGCCTGGCACAATTGATGGAGCAGCAGGGACGAACGCTCCCACACCTGGGCGCAATGGGCCAGCAACTCCGCATCGGATGCATAAGTCTCCGGGGGGCCGGCGCTGCAATAACTGAGCTCCTCCTGGCTGCGATCCAAGAGTCGCTGCATTTGTTCGATGATTTGGCGATCCAGCCGCGCGTGGCGCGCGGCCCACACCAGCGTGGCAGTTGGCGAGTGGCGCCAAGGGGGAGCGTCGAACCAGCGGGCCGCGTCACGCTGCACGGTGCGGAGGTAGGTGACTGAACCGGCTAGGCTCGCCATTTCGGGGCTGGCGGCGGCTGCCGTCATCGCGCTCCATTTGCGCGGATAGGCGGCCGAGACTCCCAGCGGCACATTGTCGATTCCCGGCAGCGCAATCTCGTTAACTCCATCCAAATTGATCACCAGGTCGAACTCGGCCCCCAGCGCCAACAGGTAGTTCAGCGTCATCACCTGTTGCGGCTGTTTGTTCCCGTCGATCGCCAGGCGGACGAATTCGATCGAACGCCCCTGAAACGGGCTGATCAGCTCCAATTCCCGCGCGAGTTGATCCGTGGCGTTCGTTCCCAGTTGGCGGGCCACCGACCCACCCATCAGCGCGACGATCAGCCTCTCGGGTGAGCGCTTCCGCAGCGGAGCTCGCGCATCCAGGAAGCCATACTCGTTGAAACGTAGTTGACCGCCGGTCTCCGTGCCGGCCGGTTCGCGGGGTTGGTACACCAGCCCGATGTAGGGATGGATCATCACTGAACGCTTGAGCGCGCCACCGGGGGCCGCGGGATCGCGCTGGGCCGCAGCGGTTCGCTGTCCGGCGAGATCTCCACCGCGCCACGTCAGCAATGCCAACGACGCCAGTTCCAGCAGCAGGTATGCGGCGACCAGCATGGCCGCCTGGAACAGCCGCCGTTTTCGAATCGTCAGATTGAGGGCCATCGGCATGACGACTTCCTGGAACTGATTGCCATCATACCGCCGTTCGGTCACTCTTCGCCAGCGGACTTGCGCGCTGTCAGGTCGTACACGCCCCCCGCGGCAAATGACTCGTAATCCGGTTGTTCCGCTTCCACCGGTTTCCTGCCGTCGTAGAAATGCGCTTTCCCCTGTCCCAGCACTTCGGCCCGACTCTGTTGGACGATGATTGCCGTCCCCTCATCCAGGCCGATCCCCAAAAGCTGCGGGTGGGCCGCCATCACTTTCGACATGTCGGGGAAGCGGTTCCGCTGCGCGAAGTGCTGGTCGATCGCCGTGCCGGGGAGGAACGCGAATCCCCGCTCGTAGCCGCGGCACATCATCTCTTCATTCCCCAAGGGACTCCCGCGGACGAGATAGTCTCCCTGGATCGTGGCCCCGGCGGAGCTTCCACCGATCACTCCCCCGCGGCGGAGCACATCCTGAAACGCGGCGACCGCCTGGGTGCCTTCATAGGCGTCGACGAACCGCCATTGCCGACCTCCACCGAACCAGATTCCGCGGGCCTCCCGGATAGTCTCCAGAAATTCCGCCGACTCGACTTCTTCGCGGGTGCGGTGTTTCAAGACGCGGACGTTTTTTGCTCCGGCCCGCTCCAGGAACTTGCCATCACCCGGTTCCGGGGGGAGCGGCTCGGGATTGGCCGTCGGCAAAACGACGAGCAGCGACTGGGCCCCCCCCGCCAGCGCAATGAAACGCTCGGTGACTTCCGACGGGAGAGATCCGCCTCCAACGATGACCAGCGCGCCGTGCTGGACGCGCGGCACCGCCGATTCAACGGGGGGAAACGCCGGCAATGTCCGCTGCCATGCGGCACGGCGCAGCATCGTCAGGTCAGAGGGTTGTCCTGGCTTCAGCGTCAATTCTTCGCAGCCACAGCGCTGGGTTGCGCCCCAGCAGACCGTCACCGTCGAATCCCCCAGACAGCGGAGCGACCGCCCCTCGAGGACGAGCGCCGTCCCTTCATCGATCCCCAGACCAATCAGAGCGGGATATTGTTCCAGCGCATCGAGCAACCGCGCCTTGCGATCGCGAGCCAGGAAGTGTTGGTCGATGATCGCCCCAGGAATCAGTCCCAGTCCCGGCGTCTCGTGAATCTTGCCGCGGACAATCATGATCCGCGACTGGCAGGCGGCCCCGGCGGAAGTCCCCCCGACGACCCCGCGTCGATCGAGCAGGGCGTGCAGTTCTTTCTCGACGAGCGTCCCCGAATAGGCGGCGGCAATCTGCGATTGCCGACCTCCGGTGATCCACACGCCGGTCGCCTCCTTGAGTGGCTCGACAAACGCGGGATCGTTCGCCTGATCATGCGATCGGGTGTGCAGTGTGGCGATGGTCTCGATGCCGCGCGACTTCCAGATCTCCGCCACTTCCGCCGCATCGGCGACCACCGAGTCGTCATCGCTGGCGGTCGGAATGATCACCAGCCGAGCCTCCTTCCCCCCGGCCAATTTCACGAACTCGTCCCGCACCTCGTCCGGCAACCGGCCGCCGCCGCAGATGACCAGCGACCCGCGAATGCCGGCGGGATCGAACGGCGGCGCCAGTTCGGGGTTGGTGAGTGGCTCTGCGGCAAGAATTGGCGCAGCCACTGCGATCAAGAGAGCGAGGCCTGCGCAACTCAGCCGCAAATTCAACAGCCTGGTGCGGCGCGGCGACTGTTTGCCGGTCATGTGGTTCACGTTCGAATCGGCAACCTTTCTGAGACGGACCAACTGCAGCATCCAGGCTCGTCACTTCTTCTTTGCACGTCGTCGCTTCGGCTTTGCGGCCCGTGCGCGGCGACGATCGCGCTCGCGCTAGGCCGCCCCTGCGGCATCGATCTCTTTACTGAGTTCGTCGCCTGAGAACATGCCGACCGTCTTCAGTCAGTCCATCGGGCCGGGGCCAGGCAGCGCTTTCGAAAACAAGGTTCGGACCTGCTCTTCAAGAATGGTCACGCGTGCTTCCAATTCCTTCAACGACATCCCAATCCTCTCCGTCAAATGAGCCAATTCTCGACGCGCAAACCAGGCACCTTCTCGAAGTCTCGCAAATTCGCGGAAAGCAGCAATGCGTTTCGAGACAATACAATGGCCGCAATCTTGAGGTCTTGCGTTCCGATTCGAATCCGTAGGCCTCGCAATCGCAGCAATTCGTCGACCGCTGCTGAATCGAACAGTTCGACTCGCCACGCTCCGAACAGCTTGAAGAGTTGCGAAAGTCGCACGTACATACTGATTTGCTGATGAAAGTTTCGCTCGCTGTGGATTCGTGCAAGCCATCCGCGCATCTTTTCCTCGGCACTGACAATTGTGGTTGCGAAGACATCGCCAGACGCGGCGTTTTGGAGCGACTGCTTGAGCTGAACGCACCTTGGGTGTTCGTCGTACCGGAGAACAGAAATGTGGTCAGTATCGAGAATGATCACGGCTTGACCCGCCGCGGCTTGCGCTTCTTCGCCCTCGCCTTTTGTCGGTCACGCTCACGCCAAGCCTCTCCAGCGGCATCAATCTCCTTCATCAATTCATCGCCACTGGACATTCCGATGGTCCGCTGCCAATCCATTGGTCCCGGCTCAGAGAACTGATTCGAAAGCAGTCGAGCCACCTGCAACTCCAAGGCGGCCAATCGTGTCTCCAACTCTTTCTGCGACATGGTCAATCTCCGTGGGTCGATTCCTGTGCGACTAATATAATCGACAAGGAGGCAAACCGTCGAGACCGGTGGCAGAGAGGCGAAAGTCGTTTTGGAACAGTCAGCCTACCGCGAGGCGATCATGATCCGACGCGGCGCCGTTTTCCCTGGGGAGCCCGTGCCCGACGGCGCTCGCGGTCACGTTGCGCCAGACACTCCGCATCCATCGCTTTCATTTCCTCGTTCCCTGAGAACATCCCAACCGATCTCAGCCAATCCATCGGCCCTGGTTTCGGGAATTGCATCGAAAGCAGCCGTTGGACGTGTACTTCCAAGGCGGCCACTCGTGCTACCAACTCTCTCTGCGACATGGTCAATCTCCGTTGGTCGATTCCTGTGCGACTGTATAATCGACAAGAAGGCACACCGTCGAGACCGGTGGCGGCGAGTGTGGCGGCGAGATGAACCAAGTTCTGGATCAGAAAGCGTACCGCGAGGCGGCGATGTTCGGCTTGAACCCATTCCCAGGTCTTGAAATCGTGGTGGGTCTCGTCTCTCTATCCACCTACAAACTGTTCAGATATGTATTCGTTAGCAAACGCGGCAGCGCCGACAAGCGCGCCCAGTTGCGTCAACCGCTGCAAGTCATTGGGGTTATCCTCTACTGGGTTCTCCTGGCACTTTCCGCAGGCATCGTCATCCGCGACCTGTTCTGGCCCCCGCAAGGGATGTTCTGAGCCAAGTATCCGGCGACGAATCTCGCAAGACCTATTTGGCAACTTTCACAACTCCCGAAGTCGCTTTCGATCGGTCCGCACCTACGCCCTCTCAATCCAGATTGCCGCCTGAGTCTCGCCGATCAGCGCGATTTTCGTTTCTGGCGGCGCGGATGTCTCGGGCGCGATCGCGTCCGCCAACGTTTCGCTTCGAATGTACTCGTCCCATTCCGTGACTGCCGCCAGGACTTCGGCGGCATCGCAGGCATAATAAACCCGAATCCGGTCTTCGATTTCCAGGTCGGCCTCTTTCCGCAACTGCTGCACCTGCCGCACGAAATCGCGGGCCATGCCTTCCCGCATCAACTCGGGGGTGAGTACGGTCGAGAGAGCGATTTGCACGCCTCCCTCATCGGCGGCCACCCAGTCGGCCGCCTGTTGCGTGCTGATCAGGACGTCTTCGGGGGCCAGAAGAAAATCAGTTCCATCCAGCGACAATGTCACTGGCTGCCCCCGGCGGAGCGGGGCCAGCGTCTGGTCCGCCATGCCCGGCAACGCCTTGCTGATCGCGGCGAGGCCCTTGCCGAACTTGGGGCCCAGCGTCTTCAGGTTGGGTTTGTAGTTGTAATGCACCAGGTCATCGAGGTTGTCGCAGCCGGTGATGGTTTTGACATTCAGCTCTTCCTGAATCACCCCTGCCAAGTGCTCGATCGCCGCGCGATGCGCGGGATTGACGCAGGCAAACCGCAATTCCGGAAGCGGCTGCCGCACGCGCAGCTTTGACTCCTCGCGCAGCCCGTGGCCGAGATTGACGACAAGTTGCGCCAGCGCCATCCGTTCGCTGAGCAACGGATCGCGCAGCGCCGGATCGGCAATCGGGTATTCGCACAGATGCACGCTCAAGGGCGGCTCGTCCGGAATACGCACGTCTCCCCCCGTGCGACGGTCGTTTCCCCCCCTTAGCAAGGGGGGGGCAGGGGGGGTCGCTCGCGCGCCAGACAGCCCGCCAACCGCAGCATTGCCCGCCGGAACGGACGAACTCGCCAGCGAGGCCTGCGACTGAGGATTTTGGGGTTGGACGGGTTCGTCTTCGTGGGCGACCCCCCCCGGCCCCCCCTTGCTAAGGGGGGGAGGAACGGGTGCCCCTTTGCTAAGGGTCGGGGGAACGGTTGCCCCCTTGCTTAGGTGGGGAGAAACGGGCCCATTCGTGTTGCCCGCCGGTGCAACCAGATTCTGATACATCCGCTCCGTGACAAACGGGACGATCGGCGCCAGGAGTTTGGTCAGCGTCAGCAAGACGTTGTAGAGTGTCTGGTAGGCTGCCAGCTTGTCGCGATCGCCGGCGGCTCGCGAGCGCCAGAATCGCCGACGATTGCGGCGGACGTACCAGTTCGACAGGTCGTCGATGAACCGGGCCGCCTCGCGCAGGAAGCCCGACGCGTTGAACTCCTGCATTTCGTGCCGCGCGGTGTCGATCAATGTCTGCAAGTTCGACAGGATCCAGCGGTCGATTTCGGGGCGCTCGGCGATCGGCACCTGCGCCGCCGACGGATCGAATTCATCCAGCCGCGCATAATTCACGAAGAACGCGTACGTGTTCCACAGCGGAATCAGAACCTGCCGGCGGATTTCATCGGCCGGCTTGCTGACCACTTCGCAGGTGGCAACCCCCTCGGCGGTCTTGTCGATGGGCCCTTCGGGAGTTTGCAGTGTGACCGGAGTCTCCGGATGTCGGCGGCCGAATCGCAGATCGGTTGCTGGATTATGCGCCAGGTACATCCAGCGCATGGTGTCGACTCCGAGCTGTTCAGCCGCCTCTTCGAACCAAATTGCCGTGCCGTCCGATTTGTGCATCGGCTTGCCATCTTCATTCATGACCAGGCGGTGGCCGAGCAGCGTCTTGAACGGGCGTCTTTGACCGGGCT
>JBJXGA010000491.1:0-8127 GCA_046152955.1 Planctomycetales bacterium
GCCAGACTCCGGACGATCGGCCCCAGTCCCTTCAACTTCAGTCGCCAGTGGTCGATTGCCAGCCGTCCGGTTTCGGTCCGGAAAAAATTGACGAGCCAGGTGCTTCCTGCCGCCAGCGCGGCAAAGACCCAGATGCCATAGGACTTGATGAAGTCGCTCAGTCCCAGGAGCATGATCGTCGCCATTGGCAGCTCGCCCCGCTCTTTCATTTTTTCAAAAATGGGGGCGAACTGTGGCACCAGGAAAATGAGCATTCCGGTGACGATGACAATACACGCCAGCATCAGAAACGCGGGGTAGGCCATCGCCCCCACCACGCGATTCTTCAATTCCTCCTGATGTTCCGTGAAGGTGGCGATCCGCTTCAGCGCGTCTTCGAGAAAGCCCCCCTCTTCTCCCGCCCGGACCATGCTCACCGCCAGCTCGTTGAACACCCGCGGATGTTTGCGGAGCGCGTCCCCCAGGCGGCTGCCGTCGGCCACGTCGGCGCGAACCTCCTGCAGCACCGCCGTGACGGTGGGGCGGGAGGATTGCTGCTCCAGAATCTCCAGCGACCGGAGGAGGGGCACCCCCGAACGGAGCAGGTCGGCCAACTGCGAATAAACGATCGCCAGATGGCGACTGGCGACTTTCTTTCCCACCGCCTTGCGCTGCTTCGTTTCGGCGGCCGCCAGGGAGATCCGCGTGGGGAACAGCGACTTGCCCGCCAGCGAATTGACTGCCTCCTGCTCGCTGCCAGCGGTCAGCAACCCCGTCACCTCGCGGCCGGACATCTCGCGCGCTATGTATTCAAACTCGGGCATGCGTCGTTCACAGGTAGTCGGGCTTGGTGATTCGCGTGACTTCCTCGACGGTCGTCACTCCCATCAAAACTTTTCGCCAGCCATCCTGCCGCAGCGTGATCAGCCCATTCCGCAACCCGTACGAGACGATCTGCACCGTGCTGGCCCGCTCAATGCACAACTGGCGGATCCCCTCGTCGGTCCGCAGCAACTCGAAGATGCCAATGCGGCCGGAGTAACCGGTGTCGCGGCACTGGCGGCAGCCCACGGGACGCCACAGCGTTTCGGGAACCGGCTTGGGAAAATCGGCCGGCAGCTTGTCGGGGTCGGGACGATACGTGGTCTTACAATGTTTGCACAGAATCCGCACCAGCCGCTGCGCCAGCACCCCTTCCACGGTGCTGGCGGCCAGGTACGGCTCGACCCCCATGTCCACCAGCCGCGTGAAAGCCCCTGCTGCGTCGTTGGTGTGCAGCGTGCTGAACACCAGGTGTCCCGTCAGCGACGACTGGATGGCGGCGTTGGCCGTTTCGCCGTCGCGGATTTCGCCGATCAGAATCACGTCCGGGTCATGCCGCAAGATGCTCCGCAGCCCGGCCGCGAATGTCAGCCCGATTTTGGAATGCACCTGAATCTGGTTGATGCCCGGCGTCTGGTATTCGACCGGGTCTTCGACCGTGATGATCTTGATCGACGGGTCTTTGATCTCGTTGAGCGCGCTGTAGAGCGTGGTGGTCTTTCCGCTGCCGGTGGGACCGGTGACCAGGATGATCCCGTGCGGCAGATTGATCAGTTCGTGAAATGTCTTTTCCATCGCCGGAGGGAGGCCGACGTTTTTCAGGTTGAAGACCATCCGAGTCTTGTCCAGAATACGCAGCACGATCCCTTCCCCATGCATCATGGGGATGATCGACATGCGGACGTCGATCTCGCGCCCCTGCACGCGGAGCTTGATCCGACCATCCTGCGGGAGGCGCTTTTCGGCGATGTTCAACTTGGCCATGATCTTCAGGCGACTGATGATCGCTGCCTGAAAATAATTGACCTCCTGCGACATCGGCTGCACCCGCAGCATGCCGTCGACGCGGAACCGCACGACGAGCCCTGCCTCCTGCGGCTCAATGTGGACGTCGCTGGAATTCTGGTTGAGCGCCTCGATCAACAGTTCGTTGACCAGCTTGACGACCGAGGCGGCCTGCGCCATCTCGGCCAACTCTCCCTCCGCCTCTCCCAGCCCTTCCAGCAGCTCGACGTCTTCGCCGGCGCGCTGCGCCACCATCTCGGTGATCGTGTCCCCACCCACCCCGAGCTGCTCTTTGATGAGCCGCGAGATGTCGTCCCGGCGAGCCAGCACCGGCTCCAGCCGAAAGCCGGACAGGGAACTCACCTCGTCGAGCGCTTCGAGGTCAAAGGGGTCACTGGTGGCGACTACCACGCTGCCGTTGCGGCGCGACAGGGGAAACAGCGTGTGGCGAAAAATCTCCCGCGCCGGAAACCGCTCCAGCAACTCCCGATCAATGGGAGGGGTTTGCGTCAATTCGACATAGCGCATTCCCAGTTCGGAGGCGAGCGCCTGCAACACCTGCTCTTCGCTCGCCAGCCCCATCTCGACCACCTGGCGGTCCAGACGCGTTCCGTTGGCCCGCGACTGCGCCTGTTGCATTTGCTCACGGGTGACGACCCCCTGCGCCAACAGTATTTCACCGATTTCCATAGTCCCGCTGAACGCCTTTCCCTGTGGTCAATCCCTGTGGTCAATTTCCGCGACCGCGTCCCCCTCCAAAGTTGCCACCCCGTCCTCCGCCAAAATTCCCTCCGCGGCCACCGAAGTTACCACCTCCAAACGGATTCCCGCCAGGGGCGCCGAACTGCATGCCCCCCCCCTGCATCATCCGCTGCATCATCAACCCCTGCATCGGATTATTTCCTCCGCCGGGCGCAAACGGCATTCCCCCCCCTCCAGGACCACCCTGCGGCGGTTGATTCGGGCGATTGGCGTTCCCGCTGCTCGTGGAACTGACTTTCACTTTGCCCAAGAGCGGTTTCAGTGAATCCTGAATGAGTTGTGCGCTGGCGCTGCTGACGCGCGCCACGCGCACCGTCCGCTTCGCCTCCAGAGCCGCGTCATCCAGCGCCTCCACCAGCGCCTCAATCTCCCGATGCAACTGCTCGCTGGCTGAGACGATCAGCGTGCTGGTCCGGGTATCGACGCCGATGCTCAGCAACACCCCTTTTTGCTTCCCGTTCTGATTCCCACCTGCGCCCATCAGCATGGCGAGCGGATTGAACTGCCCTCCCCGTCCCCCCTGCGCCGCGGGATTGGCCTGGGGCGGTTCCAGTTGCTCTTTGTAAACGTCTTTGACGATCTCCGCCACGTCTTCGACGTCGGCATGTTCCACGGCGACCATTCGGGCAGTCCGGTCCTTGAGCGACGGAGGCAACTCCGACCGATCCAGCACGTCGATCGCTTCCAGCACCTGGTTGACCTGTTCTTCGGGACCGGTGATGAACAGCGAGTTGGAGCGGAGCTCCGGAACGATCCTCAACGGCTGCGATTGTCCCAGGGAACCCATGCCAGTCGCGTCCATCAGACTCCCACCCAGAGACGAGAGACTCCCGGTGAGACTCGACATGAAACCGGAGTTCCCTCCCTCCGCCGTGCGGGCGACCGTTCCCTGGGGGAACAGCGATCCGAGAATCGTTGAAGTCTCCGTGGCGTCCGCAACCTGCAAATACTTGACGGTCCATTTCGTCCGGGGCGCCCCCCCCGCCTGCGTCAGCGATTGCAGCAGCCGTTCCAGCCGGTCCAGCGCTTTCAGATTCTCTGAAGCCAAGAGGATCTTTCCGCCCACCACCGTGATCCGCACGTCATCAGCCATCCCCTCGATCTCGGCTTCATCGTCGGCGCCGGAGGAAACCTTTGCCGCATCGCCGGCGATCGGCGTTTCCCGAGCGACTCCGTCTGCCAACGATCCCTGACCAGAGACGACGGGAGACGCCGCTCCCGCGTCAGCCTCTCCATTCGGTTCCGATTCGATCGCAGAGGTTGCTGGTCCGGCCGGTTCGTCTTCCTCGTCGGCATCGTTTTCCAGTTCTTCCAGCGCCGCGTCCAGTTCGCGCGCCAAGCGCTCGGTCTCGGCGTTGGACTCGGCCAGATCGGGAATGCGCGAACGGCCTTCGCTTTGCAGTCGCGAGGCGGCGCTGGCCGGCTTGGGCGGCGCCGTGTCGGCCGGTAGGGGGCTGCGGCGCGGACGGCGTTCAATCGCCGGTCCGCCGCGCGGCGGCTGATCTTCCAGAGACGAGTCCGCCCCGCGCTGGCCAGGTATAGGACGACCTTCCGGGACGAGGTTCGAATCCCGCAACCGGAATGATGGCGACCCCGACGTGGCGGAGGGAACCACGCGAATGAAACTCCCCTCTGCCTGAGGCATCAGTTTTTGAACGAGAGCCACCAAATCTTCCGCCGAGCGCGAGCCGGTGGAAACGGTCCGCAACGGGCCGTCCCCGGTGGAATCGTGCGGCGTTCCGGTTCCATCCTCTCCCATCTCGGTGAGCACTTTGCGGATCTGCGACACCTGTTCAGGAGTTCCCCGAACCATCAGCCGCCGCCCCACGGCGTCCGCTTCGATGCTGGGAGCGTCCGCCTTGTTCCCGCCGAACAGTCCCCGCAAACTGACGGCCACTGCCACCGCTTCTTGCTTCCGCAATTGAATGACGCTGACCGTGTCGCCCCCATCGCCGCTTTCAAGTTGCTTGATAATGCCTCGAACCTGTTTTTGCTCGTCAGGAGCGGCGTACACGCTGATGCGGCGTGCTTTGGGATCTTCGCGGATCAAGAGGCCAGGGACCATCGCGTTGAGCATGTCCACCGCGACTTGCAGATCCCCCTTTTCGACCAGATAGACTTCCAGTTGCGGCACGTTGGCGCCGGTGGTCAGCGACGAGCGCTCTTCCGATTCCACGACGTCGATCGTCTCGATCGCCTTTTCGATGAGCAGCATGTCGGCGCCGCTGGCATTCACCAGCAGGCTGTTGGTCCGGGCGTCGATCGTCAATTGAATCTTCGCCACAGGGGTCGCCTGCTGCGAGTTCTGCTGTTGCGGATTGGCAGGAGTTTCGTTCCCTCCTCCGCCGCCACCCGGCATCCCCCCTCCCCAGGGGAAGCCTCCGCCGGGAGCCCCTCCCGCGCCAGGGAATCCTCCGCCAGCACCGGGAAAGCCCCCTCCCTGCATGCCGGGCCAGTTCCCCCGTCCCCACATCCCGCGTCCGCCGCGGCCGTCCCGTCCATCTCCCGTGTCAGTCCTCGGCGCGGGGGCCGGGGTCGTCGTTGTGCGGGCCGTCAATCCGCGCGCCGGCAGTGCAAACAGATCGCGGACCATCCGCTCCGCTTCGCCTGCCGTGACGTGCTTGAGTTTGAACGAGCGAAACGCCATCGCGCTGCTGTCCACCAGATCGCCGATCCCTGAGAGCAGCTCATGAATCTGCCGCAGATTCGAACCGATGTCGGTGACGAACAGCCGGTTGAACTTCACCTGGGGGACCACTTTTCCTTGTGGTCCCAACAGGCTGGTGATCTCCTCGGCAGCGACCTTGGCATCGACATGGCTGGAGAGGGGGAGTACGACGCTCATCAATTCGTTCTTGCCGCGCTGTGGCAGATCGCTGAGCGAGACCTGCGGGATCAGATTGGGGGGAATCGGATTGTCGAGGTTGTGGACGACGAGAAAGCGATCGCGGCGCACCAGGACATACCCTTTACGGAGCAGATAGCCATTGAGAACGTCCAGCGCTTCGGTCGGAGTGTAGACCCCGTCGTCGAAATAATTGAATGTGCCCGTCGGGACTTCATTCAGATCAAGCGTCAGCCGCGCCTCTTTGGCGAACAGTTCCAGCACCTCTTTCCAGGGGGCGAACCGGAAGTTGAACTTCAGGCGTTTGGTTTCCGCGGGAAGCTCGTCTCCCCGTGCGGCAGGTTTCCCGGCCCCTCCGGAAAAATCGACGACTGGTTTTTCCGGCGCCTCGGTCGGCGAAGACTCATCGCTTTGGCCCCCCCGCGCGCGGCGCGACCGCCCCGGACGGGGTTGCTCCGAATCGGCGTCATCACTCGGGGAGGGCTCCCCGGCCGGCTTGTCCTCGGCGGGCGCCGGTTTCTCCTTGGCGGAGGGTTTCCCTGGCTGCTCGTCGTCAGCGGATGCGCCCGCAGCCGTGGGAGGAGCACTTTGCGACGGCGCCGGTTCGGCCTCCTGCGCCGCTGCCGCCGTCACGCACTCCAGTCCCACCAGGAGGAGCCACGCCAGGATTTGACTGACCCGTACCATGTTGAATAGCCTCATGAAGATTGCCCTGAAAGTCTGACAGTCTCGGCCAATGCCCAAAAAACTTCGGAAAATATGTCTTACCCGGATCAACATGGGCAAGCTCGGGGTTAAATCAGGTATCGGGCGCTTTTTCGGACGGCGAAGTCGTTATGACCCTTGCCGACTGTCCCTTCCGTAGGGGCTTCAATCAGGCATCATCATATGTTTTCGCGACCCCAATTGCACCCACCCCCCAGCGGGGCCGCTGAAATGTGAGGGCGGGGCGACCAGCGCCACAGCAACTGAAAGCGGACTTTAATGCCAGAACCGAATCAAATAAAACGCTTCAACTCTATATAAATGAATGGGTTACGATGAAATCAATAGTCACCCAGGAAGAGCCAAAGACGCTTCTTCCGCGAATGGAGCCCTGGGTGGTATACTCATTAAACACCTCTCCGCGCTCCATCGGACACGTTTGACCGGTAAATTTTGACATGTTCCATCGAACTTTTTGGTTGTGGATGACATTCGTAACGATCGTGGCAGTCGCCGACAGGGACTTGCCCGCTCAGGACGGGGGGGGGGCCGACCGCCGCGGGGGGGAGGGAAAGTCCTCTGAAGGGGCCTCCGGACAGTCTCCCCCTTCTGAAGGAGGGAGCAAGTCCGACAAATCGTCTGAGAAAAAGGCTCCCAAGCCGCGCCCCAAGTTCACCGTCAAGCTCCCCGAAGACTATAAAGCGCGCGACAAGGATGGGGATGGGCAGATCGGATTCTACGAATGGCCCCGCGCCGACTTCGCCAATTTTCGCAAATTGGATCACAATGGCGACGGGTTTTTGACCGCTCAGGAACTGCGCAAAGGTCCCAGGAGCAGCGCCAGTCGTTCCGGTTCTTCAACCAGTTCCAGCCCCTCGGCGAATTCCTCATCTGGCGCCGAAGCCTCCGCATCGGGCGACTCCGCCGGGAGCGCCAAGAGCTCTGGCGCGTCGTCAAAGGAGTCCCAGAATCCCGCCGACAAAGCCTTCAGTCTTATCGACCGGAACAAAGACGGGACAGTCTCCGAAGCTGAATGGTCCAAGAGCATGGTGGCCAAGAAGAAATTTGAAAAAGCTGGAATTGAAGTGAATTTCCCGTTGCGGCGCGAGGAATTTGCGCGGCTCTATCCCCAAGCGTTTGGTTCCGCCGACAAGTGACCATCATGCCCAATGATCCCACGTTCCCCTCCGCCAGCCGCCGCACGTTTTTGGGGGCGCTAACTGGCACGGGGGCTCTGCTCCTCTATCCGGCCGGAGCAGAACCAGCGCCATTCGCAGATCCACCTCCCGCGGCGGCGGAAGGGATGTCCGGCGTCATCGGTGTCGAGTTTCTCTTCGCGCAGGCGCCGTTCCCCTCCTGCCATGCCTCGACGATCGTCGAAACCGGAAAGGGACTGACGGCAGCCTGGTTCGGCGGAACCGACGAAGGGGCCAACGACGTGGGAATTTGGGTGTCCCATAGGGAATCAGCCGCGTGGTCCAAGCCGGTCGAAGTGGCCAACGGCATCGACACCGACGGCAAACGCTACCCCTGCTGGAATCCGGTGCTGTGTGTCGTCGGTCACGAATTGGTGCTGTTTTACAAGGTGGGCCCCAGCCCCAGCCGCTGGTGGGGGTTGCTGAAGCGCTCGACGGATGACGGCCAAACCTGGTCGGCTTCCGAGCAATTGCCGCTGGGAATCTTTGGCCCGATTCGGAATAAACCGTTGCTGCTGGCTGATGGCACTCTGCTATGCGGATCGAGTACTGAGCACAAAGGGTGGCAGGTACAAATGGAACGGGGGCAGCCGGGATTGACGCGCTGGGAAGCGACGGCGCCGCTTAACGACGCGGCCCAATGGGGCTTGATCCAGCCGACCATCTTGCAGCATGCCGGTGGAGCCCTGCAGATTCTTTGCCGCAGCCGACAGAAACGGATCGTAGAAGCGTGGTCCCGGGATGGGGGCCTGACCTGGACGCCGCCGGAATCGATTTCGCTCCCCAATCCCAACAGCGGGATCGACGGAGTGA
>JBJXGA010000516.1:0-2825 GCA_046152955.1 Planctomycetales bacterium
CCATTTTGAAGGCGGCGGAGAAACAACAGTCGGCCCGCAAGGCGACTCACGGAAAACGGAAATAGCGCACTGATTTGGCATTCTCCGACACAGTTCCCGCGCCCGCACGTCGTCTCCCGTTCTGCCGGTCGGATGGATCCCGATGCCCTCTCTCCCGCACCCGGATGACACGATCGCCGCGCTGGCCAGCCCTCCCGGCGGGGGGGCGCGAGGGATCGTCCGGGTGAGCGGTCCGCGGGCCAGTCAACTCTGGGAGGGTTGGTTTCAACCCATCCCGCCACAGACCGGCGAGTCGCCGTTCGACGCTCCCTCGGGCGCAGCACGGCGCGCCCGCTGCATCTCCGGAACCGTGTCGCTGCCGGGCCTGCGCCGGCCGCTGCCCATCGACCTGTACTGGTGGCCCACGGGCCGCAGCTACACCGGGCAACCGCTGGCCGAAGCGCATACCGTGGGAGTCCCTCCCCTGCTGGAAGCGCTCCTGGCGGAGCTGTACGTCCGCGGCGCGCGCCCGGCGCAGCCGGGGGAATTCACGCTCCGCGCTTTTCTTGCCGGCCGCCTCGATTTACTCCAGGCGGAAGCGGTTCTGGGAGTGATCGACGCCTGCCAGGCGTCGGAGCTGGAGCGCGCCTTGCGGCAACTGGGAGGAGGACTCTCGAGTCAAGTGGTGCAACTGCGGGGAGATTTGCTCGATCTGCTGGCCGACCTGGAGGCGGGGCTCGATTTCGCCGAGGAGGACATCGAATTCATTTCGCACCCCGCGACCGTCGGTCGGCTGGGACTGGCCGCCGAGACTGTTGCGGGGCTGCTGGATCGGGCGCAGGGACGATGGCGGTCAGTGACCCGTCCGCGGGTGACGCTGGCGGGATTCCCCAACGCGGGTAAGAGCACGTTGTTCAACGCGCTTGTAGGTTCGCCAGCGGCGCTCGTCTCGCCGCAGGCGGGAACGACCCGCGACTATCTGGTGGCCGAGACCCAGATCGGCGGAGTTCCGGTGTTGCTGGTGGATACGGCGGGAGGGGATGACGCCGGGGCGCCGGTCGTTCAGGCCTCGATGCGGTTGCGCACCGAGCAACTCGAACAGGCCGATCTCATCCTGTGGTGTACCCCGGTCGATGCCCCCTCCCCCCCCAGCGGCTTGCCGGAGGGGCACGCGCCGCTGGTGGTGTGGACCAAGTCGGATTTGCAGCCTGCGGCGCCAACACGTCCTCACGCGGAGCCGCGGAGGGCGCGGAGAGAGGATACCAAGGTTGACCTGCAATTCACTCCGCCTACGCCCTCACCGGCGGCAGACTGCGGTTTCAGCCCATTGCAGGTGAGCGCCCGGACCAGAGAGGGGCTGGCCCGGTTGGCACGCACCGTGGCGCAGCGCTTGAACGTCTCGCAAGGGGACTCGCAGGCCTTCCTGGGAACGACCGCCGCGCGCTGCCGCGACAGCCTGCTGGAAGCTCAGGCAGCTCTTGGCCGGGGACTGGCGGTGGCCCGCACCCGCGCCGACGCGGAACTGTTGGCGATCGAACTGCGCGACGCGCTCGACGCGCTGGGCCGAATCGTGGGGGCCGTCTACACCGACGACCTGCTCGATCGGATCTTCAGCAAATTCTGCATCGGCAAATAGCCCCCTTCTCATAGGAAAATGGCTCGGGGCCGGCTCCGATGATGGCGTGGTCGTGGACTGGCCTGTGAGAGTTGTCCTCCGGCGATTGTCTCCTTGAACGTGGGGTAGATTTGAAAATCTGCCACGTGCGCAGGGCAGTCCAGTAAGGCGAACGGCCCAGCGTAAGCTGGCCGGTCACAGTCATCGACGCCGACCGACACCAACACAAGGTCCGCCTGGCCGAAATCGACGCCCCAGAGCTGCGGCAGCCATTCGGAGCAAAGGCAAAAGGCGTTTGCGTTTCGCGGAGGCCGAAAGTAGGCTTCCGGTATGGACGAATCTGAACGAAAACGACTGGGACCGCTGCTCTGGATCGGGCGATGCTCGCGCCGATTCCGGGTCATGGTCGCGGTTCTCGTCGCCGTGCCGATGCTGTATGTGCTGAGCTTCGGGCCAGCGTGCTGGCTTGAAGATCGAACGGGTTGGCCATCCCAACACGCGCTGACGACGGTCTATTCGCCGATCGTCTCGGCCCTCTTAAACCAGATCCCGCCTATTCCGCTGATTCGTGCCTTGGACTGGTACGCGAGCGCCGGGGCCGTGCGGGGTGACCGTCTCACGGCCTTGTTGAAAACAAGCATCACGGAGGATATCAATCGTGAAGCGGAGAGGCGCGGCCTCAAGCTGTAGCGCACTTTCTTAACCTAGTGCTCTGTCACGTCAAGAAACAGGGGTCGTGATGAAAGGGCAAAAAATGCGAGACTACGTGGCACAAGGAGGTGTTCCATGCAGAAGAAGTATATCGTGCGACTGTCGGATCCGGAGCGATTCGAGTTGCAGGAAGTGGTGAAGAAGCTGAAGGGGACCAGTCAGAAAATTAAGCGGGCTCATATTCTTCTGAAGGCGGACGCGGATGGACCGGGGTGGCCGGATCAGAGAATCGCCGAGGCGTTCAACTGACGTACTCAGACGGTTGAAGACGTCCGCCGGAGGCTGGCGCAGCGTGGGTTCGAGGAAACGCTGAACGGGCCGAAACGAACTTACAAGCGGACCCCCAACATTCTAGCACTACAGCGCACTTTTGGGCTATTCACATAAGTCGTTATGGGGTATGACTTCGCGATGAACGTCGAAGGACGACGGTATTTCGCAAAGGAGTCACGGATGACACCAGAAGACATTCTGAGTTTGGGTGGCGAGTTGGCGGACTTTCTCGGAGAGTTCGACGACT
>JBJXGA010000521.1:0-3849 GCA_046152955.1 Planctomycetales bacterium
GGCGCGAGGCATGCCAGTTGGCCGCCGTGGCGGCCAGGGCCGCTTGGAAGGATGAAGGCGGAAGGATGAAGGATGAATTCGACGAAATTGGTTCATCCTTCATCCTTCCGTCTTCATCCTTTTCTTCCTTTGCGTCCAGCTTCGCCAGCGCGGCATGTAGTCCAAGGTTTTCAGACAACAGGCGAATGCGGCTCTGGAAACCGTCATTCGACTGACGCAGCGCGGCCAGTTGTTTGGCCAGCCATTCAGATTGCTCGGCGTCGCCCGTTACGCTCCACAGCAGCGGCGACTGACTCGCCGCCAGCAACCGGCCGCCATCGGGGGAAAATGCCAGGGAGTGAGGATCGAACTGTGATCCGGGCTCGATCCGGACCAGTTCCCGCCACGTGGAGGTGCTCCACAGGCGGATGGTGCCGTCCTGGGCGCCGGAAGCCAGAGTCTTGCCGTCCGGGGAAAAGGCCACGCTCTCAACCTGATTACTGTGGCCGCTCAGGATTTGAAGCTGTGTTCCGGTGGCCGCATCCCAGACGACGACGCTCCCCTCGGCGCTGGCCATCGCCAGCAGCGCACCATCGGGTGAAAAGGCGACATCGTCAACCCGCTGACCACCCCGGTCAGTCTTCACATCCGGGTTGGCCAACACATGGCTTTTCTTCCAGGTCGACGTGTCCCAGATTACCGCGGTGCCGTCATAGCTGCCGCTCGCCAGTTGCGTACCGTCCGGAGAAAACGCGACCGAGATGCAGAAATTGTGATGCCCCTCCAACCGGCGGATCAGCCGCCGCGTCGGGACGTCGTAGACCAGCAGCGGAAAATTCCCCTGGTTCCCAGTCCCCAACAGATTCAATGAACCGTACCCGGCGACCAGGCGCTTGCCGTCCGGCGAAAAGGCCAAACCAGTAATGAGTCCCGAATACTCGTTCGTGTTGAAACCGGGAATGGCCGTGGTTCCCGGCAGCACGGCCAGTTTTTCGGACCGGGCGATATCCCACAGTTCGATGAACGAGACGTTCTGCTTTCCGCCATATCCGAGTGCCAGCAGCCGGTTGTCGGGTGAGAAGGCCACAGAATCAGACCTCATTCCATCACTGCCCCCCGCGAGGAGAGTGACCGCATCTCCTGTGGTACTGTCACGCAGCCCGGTGTCACCCGAGATGGCCATCAGCAGCCCGTCGGGAGAGAATCGCGCCCGGCCTGAGCTTGCGACCGGCAGGGTGCGATGCAGTGCCGACGGACTTTGTTCGAAGTTCCAGAGGCGCAGCGTTTTGTCGAGGCTGACGCTGACAGCCTGTTTTCCATTCGGTGCAAAGGTGATGGCGTCGACCTGTTCCGCGTGCCCCAGAAGGCGGGTGACTTTGCTGGTCTGGAGCAGTTTGAAATCGGCCCAGACCTTGATCGCCCCGTCCATCGATCCGGTGACGATCTCTTTGCCCCCAGGGCTGAAGCCGATGGCCGAAATCGAGGCCGCATGCGCGGTGGGATGAAAGTGCAGCAACTTTCCCGTGGAGGTTTTATAGAGAGCAATCGCGCCCGCGAAGAAGTAGCTCACGGCGACAGTCGCACCGTCGGGACTGATCGCCAGAGCGCGCTTTGTGCCGCTCCCTCCCGCCTTGTCCATCAGCACGGCGATTTCCTTCGTCTGGGGGTTCATCCGGCAGACGGTGAAATTGCCGCGATAATTTCCCTGCCCTCCCACCGCGACAGTGAGGCCGTCGTCCGAAATCGACACGGGACCACCGCCAGCAATCAGCTTGAGATCCTTCCGGGCGATCTCCTGGCCGGTCGTGCCATCCCACCAGCCGATGGCAGAGTCGACGGTGATCACCATCCGGCTGTCGGGGGAGAATATCAGTCCGCCCCGCGTCTGCGCGGTGATGGCGGGAGCGGCTTCTGCGCCAGTCGCCGCGTCGACCAACTGAACCTTGTCGCCGGTGGCCAGGGCCACACGCCGGCCATCCCGCGAAAGGGCGAGTGGGCCGAGATTGCGGCCCTGCTTGAGATCCAGCGGCGCCCCTTTTTCCTGGCGCGTCGTGACGTCCCAGCGTTTGAGCAGTCCCTCGCTGTCCAGTGTGAGCAATACTCCTTCCGGAGTCACAACACTGTCGCGCAGCGGCTTGTCGAACCCGGTGAATACGGCCGCCGGGCCCTCCGCCAGCCGCTTCAGGTAATGCCACTCGAAACCGCGCAGGTCGTCTTTGTCCTCGGCGACTTTGTCCGAGGCCGGCACATGGTCGGTCAGCCGGCTCAGCACCTGGCGCGTGTTGGCCCGTTCATCCCCGGCGAGCATTGCCGCCAGTTGCATATCGGTGGAATACAGAAACTCGCGGCTGCGCTTCTCGGCGGCGCGGGCCGAGCGCTCGGCCTGTTCGGCCTTGGACAGGCTGCTCTCGACCTCGGCCTTTTGCGACTCGACCTGCGTGAGGGCCTGTTCCGTCGCCTGCTGAGCCTTCAAGGCGGTCTCCCGTTCGCGCTCGGCGTCCGCGGCGCTCGCCTCGGCGATTTCGGATTTTTGCTCGGCAAGCACGGCCAGGTCGTTCGCCCGCTTGTTGGCCACCAGAGCGGCGATGCAGGCCAGCCCGGCGACCAGCGCCACGACCGCCAGACCGCCGATCAGCTTGCGCAACTTACTGGCCGCCCTTTGCTGTTGCTCCAGCCGCAACTTTTGGGCTTCGGCCAATTGCTGCGCCTGCTCCAGTTCGCGCTGACGCGCGGCTTCACGGGCCTGTTCTTCGGCAACACTCGCTTTTTGACTCGCGTCGAGAAAACTCATCGCCACGGCAAAGCCCGGGCGATACCGCTCGGCCCAGGGGGCGTTGGGGCGTTTGTTTTCCCGCCAGGCCAGCGCGATTCCCAGCTCGGGGTCGCGATACAACCCCGCTTTCCCCCGGTGATGCAGGTCGGCACTTTCCGAAAGACGGTGGTAGATGCCGGCGGCCTGCGTCTCTTCTTCGACCCATTGCCGTAGCCGCGTCCAGACGCGCATCAGGCTTTCGTGCGAAATGTCGATGATCGTCTGGTCGGTCAGTTCGACCTCGGGGGAGGGCATCAAAAACGTGACGCCGCTTTGCCGGTAGGCGTCGATGATCGGCCGCAGCTCGTCGCTGGTCACCTCCAGGATCTGGCAGAGCCGCCCCAGCCGCTGCGGCCGGCGAATGCCCCGGCTGTTCGATTCTTCGACCGTGAGCGCCTGGAAAATCCCTTTGCACAATTCGCGCTGTCGGTCGCTGGCCAGCGATTCGTAGATTTCATCGGCATGCAGCGACAGCGCCTGCGACATCTTGCCGACGCGCTGGTAGTCGTCGAGATCGAGAGCTTCGGTGTCTCCCTTCGAAGACCAGATGTCCCATGTGCGCATCAGGGCGTGCTGCAGACAGGGAAGCTGGTCGGCCTGCTGGCCCAGGTCGTTCAATAGCCGCTGGAGCAGCCGCGGAGCGATCTTTCCGCCGGCGACTTTGATCGGTCCTTCGATGACCCGTTTGTACTGCTCGCGCGTCAGGCGCGGGATCAGGAATTCCCCCCGATTGACCATCTCGGCCAACCCTTCGAACTGGCCGCACTCGCCGATGAAATCGGAGCGCATCGTGAGCACAACATAGATCGGCACCTCTTTTTGCGCCGTCGCCTCGAGCAACAGGCTGACGAACTCGTTGGCGGCCTCCTGCTGCGTTTGTCCCGCCTCGTGGAAGCGGAAGATCTCCTCGAACTGGTCAACGACGAGTAGGAAATTCGTGCGCTGTTCCGGTTCGTCTTGTTTATCCGCGCTCCGGGAGGGCGAGGCTCCTGTCTGGGAGGGCGAGGCTCCCGCCGAGCCGCTTGGTCGAGGGGACGTCGATTCCAGTTGCGGCTCGG
>JBJXGA010000523.1:0-15607 GCA_046152955.1 Planctomycetales bacterium
CGAGGTCTCCCGGCTATTGGGGGGAACCGCTGGCTGCGTCCTGGTGGAAGGGGCGCAGCACGTGTATGGGGAAATTGCCGCTTCAGAATCAATATCCGATTAATGCATGGCAAGCGGGCGTGACCTCGACGTACGTCCGCTTTGACGCCGCCGACATCCGTCACGCGCTGTGCTTTCGCCCAGTTCCCGCGAAATCGGATGGGTGAATCGATAGAAACTCGCGCACTTCAAGCTGCATGCGGTCGATCTCAGCCAAGAAGCCGGAAACGGCTGTGCGGTAGTTGGCTGGGTTCGTCTCCACTGTGCGGAGGTGGGCCGCCTGGGCCTGGAAACGCCCGATCCGTTCCACCATCACTCGAAATTCCTGGTCATTCGCAATCATTTGCCTTCTCCTATGATCTCCACAATGCCTCGATGTCGGCGGCTATGTAGGCTGACGCAGCGCCACGCCGACATAGTAGTTTCCCTGGTTGTCCGTGACCAATTCTTCCCGTTCCTGGGGAGTGAGGTTGGCGACGAAATCATGCCGGTGGAGCGACAATCGTCCGGCCCTGGCCAGGCTCAACACCGCCTGGTCGAACGTTGGCTTGTCGAGCTGCGCGGCGCGGCGCTGGTCGCGGGCGCCGACCCGGGCGCCCTGATCGGCGCCGGGTTCCAAGCGCCTTATCAGGGCGATGAGATCGACCGCCGCCGGGGGAGGCTCGGTCGCCGCCGCGGGTGCCATCGCACCGGCAGAGGCAAACGGAATGCCTGCCGCTTCCATGAGCTGCACCAGCGCGCGTCGCAGATCGTCGCGCGGCACGCTGGCGGCGAGCAAGCGCTCAACCAGGTGGGTCAGTTGGAGCCCGAGGTCGCGCAAGTATGGCTCCGGGGAGGGGGGCCGGCAACCAAACAGCTCCTTGGCCGGTTTGCCGATCGGAGGATGCCGCCACACGGCGCGTTCGGCCAGCAGGCTCTGGAACACGTCGTCGAGCAATTCCGGACTCAAGCCAGGGGCGCCCTTTTTCAGTTTCGCCTCCGGCAGCGGACCTCCCTTTTGCAACGCACCCAGCAGCGCCGCGCGTCCGTAGGTCCGACTGTCCTGCCTCCAGAAACGTGGCTTCCCTTTGGCGGTCTTGGGGGGAATGGCATGCGCTCGTCCCTGCGAAAGTTCGTCCTGCAGCAGCGCGAGCAGTTCCGGCTCTTTACACTGCACGGGAGGATGGAGTTGTCCAACGATTTCCCTGGCGGTCAAGGGGTCGTTCGCTCGTTCCAGAATCTCCCGCATCGCGGCGCGACGCAGCGCATGAAGGTCGCGATCCCAGTAAAAGGTCTTCGCGGGCGTTCCTCCCCCCAGGCGGTGCAACCTGCCGGTCGCAACGTATTGTTCCAGGATCGTCCCGACCAGCTTGGGGGGAATCTGATGCGGCGCAGTGAGCAATCCAGCACAGGCTTTGACGGTGAGCGGGGCCCGCGACTGCTCAATGATCCGCAACAGTTCCTGGCAGGCCTCGGGAGAAGGTGTTGGAGTCTGCTTCTTTGCGGGCATCTGGACCTCGAACGGAATTCGGTCATCGGAATTGCAACGCTGGGGTCGCGGCCATGACTCTGGAGGCAAGCGCTCTCCCGATGGGCGTGGCGCTTGATCGTATTGAGTCGCAGCAGATTTGGCGATGGGTCTAAATCCCGCCCCGGCGAACGGCTCAGCGTAAGCTGGCCGGTTAGCAACCAAATGCACATCACCCCGAAAACTCCCTCGTTTGAAACGACTCCGCGGGTGCAATCGTTCGAACCCTTACAATCGACAGGTTGCCATTTCCCTGGAAGGTTGTCGGTCCACGGGGGGGATTCCCAATCCGGGGGCGGCAAACTGCTTTCCCCTCAGCGACCTGTCGGATAAGATAGAGAAGTTATGCCGCGCGTCGCCCCCGCTGGAGATGGGGATTCCCTGTCTCTCCGGTTCCCGATCACGGCGGAGCGATCCGACTTGCCGGTCGGGCGGATGAAAGACGTCCCAAAACCAATTGGACGGGGTGTTGTGGCCCGCTGGAACAAACAACTCGGATGGCTGGCAGCGCTGCTTCTGGCGGGAAGCGTCTGGGGGGACGATCTGCCTCGATCCGCCGAAACCGGCCCCCCCGCCACGACCGCAACTCCCCCGGCGACGATCGGCCCGGCGCTCCCTCCCCGATGGATCGGCGGGATCCCGGTGGACGTCTGGTATCTGCTGGGAGAAGATGGCCGCCCCGTGGTGATTCCCGACAAAGTCAGCCTGCGGGAATACCTGGAATGGCGCGAGGCGGAAAAGAAGCGACTCCAGCCCCCCGTTCCTTACAGCGTCACGCGCGTGGCCTGCACGGGGGACGCGGGAGACGAATGGGTCCGGCTGAAGGTCGTTCTCCAGGTCCAGACGTCGGCGGCGGACGAATGGGTGTTGATCCCGCTGCACATGGCGGAAGCGACGCTCCGCGACAAGGTGGTGTACCGGGGGGACGGAGAGACGCTCCAGGCGCCGTATCATCCCGAGACCGGTTACGGGTGGTGGATCAAAGGGAACAAAGCGAATGCGGCGCATGAGCTGACGTTGACCTTGGGAGTTCCGGTCCGCCGACAGACTCCGGGACGGCGCATGCAGTTGTCGTTGCCGGCGACCGCAGTCAGTTCGCTGAAATTGCGCGTCCCGCACGCCCGCGTCTCCGCCAAGGGGAACGACAAATCGATTCTCGAAGTTCGCCCGGAGGGGGGGGCGTCCGAGATTCTCGTCGAGGGGTTGGGGAATCGGTTGGATCTGTTCTGGCAGCCGCTTCCGGACGCCACGATCGCCGAAGCGCCGCTGGAAGTGGTGACCTCGGTCACCGCCACGCTGTCGGCCGCGGACAAATCGGCGACGCTGGAGGCCACGCAGCGGATCCAGTCGCTGGGATTGCAGGGGATGTTTGATGAGGTGCGAGTCACGCTGCCGACCGGCTCGGACTTTCGCGTGGATGGTCCGGAGTATCAGGAACATCGGGACGACTCCGACGGGGTCCACCGCGTGGTGGTGAAGTTCAAGCGGGCGACCACGGGGCCGGTGGACCTGCGGTGGACGGTCCGCGCGCCGCTCCCCGCAGTCGGTGAACCGTTTATGCTGGAGGGGTTCGACGTGGAGCGCGCCCGCCTGCATACGGGAATCCTGGCGATTGCGGTGCAGGGGGACTACCGTCTCGCGGCGCTCCCCGAGGAAAGCAAGTCGATGCAGCGGATCAACCTGGCCGAACTGCCCCCCGCTTTGCGTCAGGCGCGGACGGCGGCGGCCTACCGGTTTCTGAATAACCGCCTGCACCTGCGGCTCACGCTGCACAAGGCCGCGCCGGCGGTGGCGGTGACCCCCGCCCTGTGGTTGTCGGTCGATGCGCAGGGGCTCGAATTGTCCGCCAGTTATCAGCTCCAGGTGTTGCGCGGGAGCATCAGCGACCTGACCTTCCGCTGGCCCGGATGGAAGGCCGCTGGTTGGGTTGTCGAGTCGATCGAGTCGCCCGGCAACCCCAATCCGCAACTGGGGGATGAAGCCGCCCAGCCGGACCTGTTGCGAGTCGATCTGGCCGAAGCGGCGCGGCGGCAGGTGGAATTGCGGCTCCGCGCGCGACGGGCGTTGCCCGACGGAACCTCCAGCGTCCCATTGGCCTTGCCGGTCGCCGAGGCCTCGTCCAGATCCCCCACGTCGCTCATGATTCTCAGCCCCGAGTCGCTCAGCGTCGCACTGGAGCCGGTCGGGGGGACGGTGCTGCGTCCCCGTTCCGAGGCGACGCTGCGCGTCGCCGTTCCCCGCGACCTGCAGCACCTGCGCCGCCAGGGTTATCGGGTGGAATCGACCGACGCGCTGTTCAACGTGTCACTGGCCACGCATCCCAGGGAGATTACCACGACGACGGTGGTGGAGGCGTCGTTGCGTTCCGGGGCGATCGCCATCCGGCAGCGCCTGGCCTACGACGTTTCCTATGACAGCCTGTCGCAAGTGCGTCTGGAACTTCCCGAGGGGTTCAAGGCGGATCAGGTGCAGGTGACCGACGACGACGCAAACCGGCTCGCGTCGCGGATCGTTCCGGAGACGGGGGGACGCCTCCTTCAGGTGTCGCTCGATCCTCCGCGGACCGGATCCTTTGAGATCGAAGTCCGCTACGCCCTGCCGTTGGCCGGCGACTTGTCTCCGTCCGCCGAGCAGTCGGTGGCGATCCCACTGGCCGAAGCGCGCGACGCCCCCGGCAGCGCCACCCGATTGCGGTGGCGCGACCCCTCCGGCCGCGACGTGTTGCTCGAGGGAGAGGGGTGGTCGCGGAGCCATGACGTGGATGGCTCGTGGTCGTGGAACCTTCCCCGCGGGACAACACGCATCGATCTGATGTTGCTCAAAGCGACCGGCGCCTGGCGGGGGGCCGCCGTTTCGCGGGCTTTGATCCACAGCACTCTGGAGGCCAACGGCGCGATCCGGTCGGTGGCGGAATACCGGCTGACCGGAGCGGTTCCGGAGTTGATGATCGGGTTTCCGCCGGGGATGCAGCCGCGGTCCGTGCGGTCGAATCACCGCGAACTGAAATTCCCCGCGCCGCAGGTAGACTCCGCCGGGACGGCGCGCTACCGCTTTGTATTGGAGCGCGGCGCCGGATCGGAATCGTTGCTGACCGTGGAAACCGTCATGCCAGGTTCGTCCGCCGCGCGGTTCATGCAGACGTCGCAGATTCTGGCCCCCCGACTCCCCGACAACTTGCCCGTCCTGGAATGCTATTGGCAGGTGACGCTCCCCCCTGGGCAGCATCTGTTCCTGGATCCGGAAGGCTTTTCGTCGGAGTTCCAGTGGCGACGTTCCGGGGTCTTTTGGAGCCGCCATCCCAACCAGGATGCCGCAGCGCTGGCCTCCTGGATCGGTCGCCGGTCAGCGGACGAGGAATTGAACGCCGCGTCTTCCGGCAACACGTATCTGTTCGGACACAGCGGGGCGCCGGAGTCGCTGCGAGTTCGCGCCATGAGTCGCTCGGCCATCGTCCTGGTGGGGGCCGGAACGGCGTTGTTGCTGGGAATGATCCTGGTCAAGTGGCCGGCGACCCGGCATGTGCTGACGCTGTTGGGAGCGGGGTTCCTGGTCTCGCTGGCGGCAGTCTGGTTCAGCGGCCCGGTGCTGGTGTTGCTGCAACCGGCCGTGCTGGGGATTGTGCTGGCGCTGATGGCTGCCATATTGGACGGCATGCTCAAACGCCGGTCGCAGCCGATGACCGTGACGCTGGCCTCTCCCAGTGGCTTCATGACCCCCTTATCGTCGGCGCCGCGAGCGATGGTGGTCGCCGTCGGGTCGAATGAACATACCTCCGCGCGCGCACCGGCGGCCCCCGCGACAGCCTCGGCCGCTCCCGCGGTGGGACAACTCTCGGAATCCGGGAGTCGGACATGATCGTCGGACACCCCCCGAAAGCGTTGGCCTGCGAAGCCTGCGTTCCGGCTCCATCGCGGCACGCGCGACGTGCGGCATGGATCGTCGCGTGGACGCTGGTGAGTTGGGCCGGTCTGGCGAGCGCAGTTCTGCGCGCCACGTTTGCGGCCGATGAGACGGTGCCGAATTCTCCCCCCAAGGTCCACAAGGTTTTCGTCCCCGCGGGAACGCCATCCCAATGGCCGCCGGGAGACTGGCGCCCCTTGCCGCTGGAAGAACTGGAGCGGCGGCTCAGACGGGCGCAGCGCGGCGATCCGCGGGACGAGGTGGTGTCGCTGGAACAGGCGGAATATCGCGCGGCACTGATCGGAAACGAACTGCAACGCGGGCGATTCTCCTGGATTCCACGGCGGGGGCTCGACGGGCCGGAGTTCCTGACGCTCGATCCGCTCAATGTGTCGCTGGCGCACCTCAACCAGCGTCAGGCGGGTATCGAAACGCTGACCCCCGTCACCTGGGGAACTGCTCCCTCGGGGACTGCCGGAATGCTGCTGGATGGGCGCTGCGCGGAGGTCACCGGGGAATGGAGCCTGCGCGGTCGTCGCCTGGCGCGGAGCACGGAATTTGACCTGCGCGTCGTTCCGGCCTCCGTGACGCGTCTGCTACTGGAACTTCCGGAGGGACTGTCGCTGGCGGCTTCGACAGGCGAACTGGCCGCGCCGCGACCGGCGGAGAGTTCCGGCTGGTCAATCTGGGAACTGCACCTGGGGAGCCGCACGCAGTGCCGCCTGCGGATCACTCCCCCGGTGGCCGCCGGCTCCCGGCAGCCGCTGCTGCTGGGATCGAGCCGCACCAACTACGTCGTGCGCCCGGAGATCGTCCGCTTTTTGGCGGAGTTCGAACTGGAGGCGTGCGAGACGACGCTGTCTGAGGTGCGATTCGCGCTGGACCAAGGACTGCAAGTCACCGCCGTCGAGTACGGCAACGATGGCGACGTAGTCTGGAGGGTGATTCCGGGGACCGACGAAGAGACGCTGGTCGTGCCGCTCCCTGATCCGCTCTCCGGCCCGGGAGCCAAGTTCCAAATTCGTGGTGTGGCGCCGATCGATCCCGCCCAGCCGTGGCGGATGCCGCGCGTGCGGCTTCCCCAGGGGGTGGAGCTTGAAGCGCTGGTGACGGTCAAGCTGCAGCCTCCCTACGAGGCGTCGGATCTGCAGCTCGATGGTTACCGGCAAGTGGAATTGGCCGCCAATCCGGGTGAGGGAGAAATGGTCGTGCTGCGGCAGCTTGCGCCAGACGCCAGACTGCTGGTGGTGCCGTCGAATCAACGGCTATCGGCCTCGTGTCGGCAGGTGACGCTGGTTTCGCTGCAAGGGGAAGAATGGCGTCTGACGTCGCAGTTGCATCTTCAAGCGACAGCGGGGAGCGCTTTCGAGGCGGCTTTCGACCTCCCACCAGGGTGGGAGGCGCTCGACGTGCAGGGAGACCAGGGTGTCGGTTCCGCCGAACTGACTGGTTGGGAGTTGGCTTCAGGGACAACCGGAGAATCGACGCTGCGGGTGGGCTTCCTGACAGCGCTGAGTCCGGGTCGCGATCAAAGGCTGCGGGTGACGGCGCGGCGCGCGGCGCAGGGAGCGGGAGAACGGATTCCGCTGCCGACTCTGTTGGGCAGGGCGCTTTTCGATCAGGAGTCGGTCGTCGTCCTGGTTGCCGAGGAGGGGTTCCGGCCAGTCTTGGCGAACCCCGCCCAGTGGCGGCCCAGATCCTGGAATGAGCTGCCGGCAGGGGATCAGAACCTCGACTTTCTCAAAGGCTTGTCGGCGACAGCGCGAGAGCGGGCTGTGGTCTACCATGGAAGTCCGCCATTCTCCGGGGGAGAATTGGTGCTCCAGACTCTGCGGAATCCCGGCATCAGAGCGCCGGGCGCCGCGTCGCTGGCCAGCCGCTCTCAAAACGCTCCAGTCCAATCCAACGCCGCGGGGCATTACGTGGCCCCGCTCGCGTATGCCGCGACGATCGAGGTGCAGTTGAGTCCGTCGGCAGGGGGCTATGACCGGTATCGCGCGCTGCTGGCGATGGCCGGGGGGGCTGATGGGGATTTGGAATGGGAACTCCCCGAGGGGGCGCTCCTGCTGGAAGTCCGCTACGGGGGTCAAGTGGTGGAGCCGCGCCCGGAAGGGGGACGGTTGCATCTGGAACTGCAGCGTGCCGACCCGGATGACAAGCCCACAGGCCGCTGGCTGTCGATCGAGTATCGGATCGCGTCGCGGCAGGCGCTGGGATCATACCGCCAACCTTTGGCGTGGCCGAAATTCGCGTTTCCGGTGCTGACCTGGGAATTTGAGGTGACCGTTCCGAAACACTTGCGGGTGTCGGGGTTGCAAGGGGGGTTGCAATTGTCATGTTCTCAGGCTCGGCACGACGCGCTGTGGGGGCCGTTGGGACGATCCCCAGGCGCACATCGATTCCAGCCCTGGAACCTCGACGATTGGCGACAACTGGGGCAGGCCGTGCTCGGAACGTCGGCCGGTGACGCCGGGGGAATTGAAGATCGCGTTGCTTCCGGGAGCACCCTCGCTGAAGCGGGGAGTGAGGCCGAGGACTCGGAGGGACAGACCTGGCGCGGAACTTCCCTCGCTCCGCCGGAAGAGTGTCTCTTGACCCTGTGGAATCGATCGCAGGCACAAGCGGTCGCCTGGGGCCTGTTGTGCCTGTCGCTGATGACAACGGTGATGGTCCGAATGCGTCCCTCCCCCCGCTTGCGACGACTGGCAATCGTCCCCATCGCCGGTCTGGCGGGAAGCGTGTGGTTGCTCTCCGACCTGTCGGCGGAGTTTGTCGGAAGCGCATTGGTGGGAGTCGTGGTGGGCAGCCTGCTCGCGACGCGGTGGCTCGCCTGGCCGCGCCGTTCGTGGAATCTGGACGAGGCGAGCATTCCCTCCGGCAGCACGCAGTCGTTTGCGCACGTCTCGGCGCTCTGTCTGGCGGCACTGCTGGCGGGAATTCTGGCGGGAATTCTGGCGGCCCAGGCACAGGACGAGCGGACAGTGGAAAGCCCCCGGAGCGAAGCGATGCCAGCCGAAGAACCCGCGGGCGAAGCGGTCCTCGTGCCGGTTGACAAACAGGGGCATCCCGCCGGAGAGGCGCCGGTGGCCTACGTCTCAACCCGCTTCCTGGAGTGGCTGAACGCCAACGCTCGAACACCGTCGCTCCCCGATTCTCTCATCGCGAGCGCGACGTGGGACGGAACGCTCGTCGGACCGCGGCAGCTTGAACTGACCGCGCACTACGACGTTCACGTATTGGCGGATCGGGAGGTCGTCCCCGTGGAATTGCCGTTCGTGCAACTCGTGGCGATCGGAGAGACTCCCTGCCACGTCGATGGTCGGCCCCAGCCGGTGCGGCTGGGGCGCGACGGTAAGAGTCTGATTGTCGAACTGTCGCGCTCCCCCGCGCGACAGCGGATCGAACTCTCACTGCGGGCACTGGTGGCGCTGGAGTCGAGCGACACCTATCGAGCGCAATGGACGATGCCCGCGTTGCATGACACGACAGTGGCGATCGGGACGAGCGGTTCCGATCCCTTCCAATTCACGATCACCACGGCCGGAACGGCGCCGCAGGCTCTGTCGGCGACGGAGGGTTCGCCGCGGATGTCCGCCCGCCCCGGGCCCACCCCTGGTTTGGAATTGCGATGGGGAACCAGCAAGCAACCAGCCGCTCCCACGGACGCCGAATTGGACGCCAGTGTGGCGGCGATGGCCGAGGTCTTTCCAGGCCTGGTGCGGACCAGCTACCAGACGACGTGCCGAGTGCTGTCGGGGTCCGTGGACAGCCTGACCTGGAAATTGCCGCCCGGAAGCACGGTGCAGTCGGTCCAATCGGCCGAATTGTCCGGGTTCCTGGTCGAACCGGGGGATTCGAACGCACGGCAATTGGTGCTGGAGTTTTCTCGTCCGCAGCAGGAGTCGTTCACGGCGACGGTCACGCTGTTGCAGCCGACGCCGCCGGGAGCGACCGAAGCGACGCTGGCCCCCCTGGAGTTGGAAGGGGCCGGGGGGAAGACCGCGCACCTGACAGTGCGGCGGTACGCCTTGGCGCTCCGGCAGCCAGTGGATTATCGGTTGTCGGTCAGTCCTGCGAATCCCGAGGTGGTGATCAAGAGTTTGGCGACCGACGACCTGCTGGCCAACTGGCCGTTTTCGGGCGCGCGGCCTCAGCAGGCGCTGGAGTGGGTTCGTCCCGGGCCGTTGAAACTGACGCTGCAGAATCTGCCGGGCGGGCTGGCGGGAACAGTCACGCAGCGGGGACGCCTGACTGCGGATCGGCTGGAGTGGGTTTACGTCGCGGAAATCGAACGCCCGCAGGTTCCTCCGTTTCAGTACCGCCTAAGAATCGACGAGCGGTTGCGCTTGCAGCGGATCTCGGTCCAGGAAGATGGGGCGGAGCGCGTCTTGCGGTGGTCGCAGCAGGGGGATTTGCTGATCGTCTTTCTCAATGATCGCGCGGCACGGGCGCAGACCCTGCGGATCGAGGCCTCCCTCCCCATCGCAGCCCCTGCGGAACTGGAAATCCCCCGCTGCACGCTGGAAGGGATCCCGCCGGGGATCGAGCGCGTGACGCTGCATTCCGGTCCGGAGCTGCAAGTGACCCCCCTTTCGACGGAGCCGGGAGCGGAAGAGTCAGTCTCTCGGAACGACGCGGGGGAAACTCGGACCTGGATGAAGTCCCCCGGCGCGCCGCTGCCGCGCGTGCAGATGGGGCTTCTGCCCCCGCGCCTGGCGAGCGACATCGCCTGGATTCTGCAAACCGCGGGTGAGCGTCCGCAGGTGACCATCGCTGTCTTGTTCCGAACGGAGGTGGGACGCCCGCGGCAATATGAACTGCACGTCCCCGAGGCGATGGCGCAAGAGGCTTCGATCGAAACGCTGCCGACGGCGGATTGCCTTCAGGAACCGCTGGGGGACGGGCTGTCGAAGCTGCTGTTTTTCCCGCAGGGGGAGGAGCGGATTTTCCGCGTGTTGCTCCACCTGCCGATGGAACCGCTGATCGACGGCGACTGGATCCCCCCCGAGGTCGTCACGCCGGGCGTCTTGACCCGCGCTCGGACCCTGATTCTGCCTCCCGACCGGACGGTCGCTTTGACCGCCAGGGAGATCCCCGATTGGCTCTCCGAGAGCCCCTGGCAGAATTTGGTTCCCACGCAGGCAACCTGCCATCCCTTGCCGGTGAACGGCCCTGTCGAAACGCTCCACTTCAGTGACAGCCGCAGTCCGGAATCCTCCCGGACGTTGGCCGACCTGCGGCTGGAGTTCGCCTCGGATGGAACGCTGCGCGGCCAATACCTGCTCTGGCTTCCCGCCAGGACTCCGCACCTGGAATTCACCTGGCCACAGGGATGCACGCCGACTGCCCTGGTGATGGACGGCCAACCGCACCCAATTCCGGACGTTGACGCCGACGTCTGGACTGTGCCGCTCTCCGATTTCCAAACTCCCCGACTCGTCTGGCTGACCTGGACGGACCCCCGCCCCCGCGAACCGGGATGGGTCGATCGTCTCGACGAGTCGCTCCCCGCGCCGCGCAATGTCCCGATCACGGTGCAGCTCCTGTCGACGCAGTTGTCTCCCGACGTCGTCCTGGGCGATCGCTCAACCGGGCCGCAGGAGCAATCATTGGAGATCCTGCTGGCGCGGTGGGAAGCGATGCTCGCGGCACAGGAACGCCCGGCCGCGCCGGGTTCGCCTGCGGAGGGAACGTTGTTCTCCCAGGCCGCCCGGCGGATCGAGCGGCAATTCGCGCGGCTGACGGAAGGAAGGAGTGAGCCGCTTCCCGTCGAACTGGAACAGCGCGTCGATCAACTGCGTCGGCGCACCGCGAATTTGCCGCTTCCGTCAGAGGGGGATGCTCTGGAAACCGCTTCGTCCGCCCTGGTACTGGCTGCCGTTCCCGAAGCGCCTCACACAGTGCGATGGCGCGACGTCGCCCCGGACCGCAGCGTGGCCTTCCAGGAACCAGGTGTCAGCCATACCGATCCGATCTGGGTGGTCCGCCGTTCCGGTCTGCACCTGGTGCTGGCGGGCGTCACCGCGTTTGTGCTGCTCCTCTTCATTCGAAAACTGAGTTCCCTCGTCGGATGGCTCCAGGAACGCCCCGGCTTCGCTTGCCTGGCCATCGGAGGGCTCTGGTGGTGGATGCTCCAACCCTCCTGGCTGGGAGTATTGCTGGTCCTCGCGGCCCCCTGGTGGTGGCTGCGCCAGGTGTGGACAGGCGGGAACCCGGTGGAAAGTGCCGGTTGATGTACGCTGGAATCAGCCAGCCGAGACAATGCGCATACGCCGTCTGAATCGTGGCGCAATCGCAAACGCGCAGACGGGAGGGCTGGCGCAGGCCCACCATTCGGCGATCAAGCGCTCGCCTCCGCTCAGCTTGCCTGAGCGGGGCGCCGCCTGGCAGCTACCTGGCGCCAGGCATTCATCATTCGCTCTCCGCTGAGCTTGCCTCAGCGGAAGCACGCCTCGCGACGATTCGGTCGAGTTGGCACGCATTGCTTCGACGGGGAGCCGGCCCGCGAGGGAGATGCAGAATTGGCTGCTGCGCTCTGTCGCGCCAACCTCCGAGTCATCTCCCCGGACACAGCCAAATCGAGAATCGACGTCCCTTGGTGCGCGAGGCGTGCTGCCTTCGAGACAAGCTCGGAGGGAGAGCCATCCCATTCGGGGCTCGCAGGGTAGCTGACCGCGTCCGCCACGAGCGGAACGCGGCAATCTGTGGCCGACACAATCTGTGGCCGTCGTTGACCGGAAGCCGGCAGGGCTCCTAAGATCAGTTGCCCCCGAAACCGTCACGTGTTGGAGATTGGCCCTTCGGCCCGCGATAGGCGACAGCGACAGCAACCGGCGCGTCGGTTGTGCATTAGAATTCTCCGGGAAGAATATGCTTGTCCCCGTTCCATAGCCGGATGGGGTTCATCGACTCGGCAGCAGCTTCGATCGCGAAGATCCTCAGCATGTCGCATCCTGAATCGATTGACGATGCTCGGTGGGCGGGCTTGGCAGCAGCCCCTCGCACGGCCGGCGCTCGGTTCGTGCTCTCTCTTCTACTCACCCTCCATGCCGCGCTCCTCGCCTGGCAAGGCTGGCGCTACAGTCCCACGATTGACGAACCGGCGCACCTGGCGGCGGGGATCAGCCATTGGAAATACGGGCGCTTCGACCTGTATCGCGTGAACCCGCCGCTTGTTCGGATGGTGGCGGCGATTCCGCTGCTGCTGGTCGATCCCAAGACCGATTGGAGCGGGTTCACCGAAGCCCCTTACGCCCGCCCGGAATTCAGCATCGGCGCGGCTTTTGCGCGCGCCAATGGCGCCGACACCTTCTGGCATTTCTCCCTGGCCCGATGGGCCTGCATCCCCTTTTCGCTGATCGGAGGATGGTGCTGTTGGCGGTGGGGAACGGAGCTGTTCGGCGCCGGCGCTGGCTTCGCCTCCCTCTGCCTGTGGTGCTTTTGTCCCAACATCCTGGGGAATGGCGCCCTGATCACGCCCGACGTCCCGGCGGCGGCACTCGGCGCGCTGGCCGGTTACACATTTTGGCGCTGGATGGGCAATCCAAGCTGGAGCTCCGCCGCACTGGCCGGACTCAGCTTGGGACTGGCCCTCTTGACCAAATCCACCTGGGTCATCCTGTTCCCCCTCTGGCCCATCTTGTGGCTTCTGGGATTCCTGCGCTCCCCATCAACACCTCCCCAAAGCTCCACTAGCACTCCCCCCCTTAACGCCCCAAGCACTCCCCCCCTTAACAAGGGGGGGCAGGGGGGGTCTCCCGCAACAAACAATTCTCTCCCACCCGACAACTCTCTGCCACCGGACAACCCAACACCATCCGCCGAGTCCTCTGTAGCCTCCGAGGAGCCGCCTGCTCCCTCCAATCCACCCTCCCCGTCCGTCATCCCCATTCACAACAGAGGATGCCGTCCTGGCCTCCGCCAGCGGGCTGTTCCCCTCCAACTCGCATTGATCCTCCTCCTGGGGCTGTACCTGCTCAATCTGGGCTACGGCTTCGAACGGACATTTCAGCCGCTCGGCGCGTTTCGATTCATCAGCCACGCCCTGGGGGGAACGGAGGCGCACCTCGCCCCCGGCAATCGCTTCGAAGCCACCTGGTTGCACTCCATACCCGTCCCGGTTCCCGCCAACTATCTGCTGGGGATCGACGTGCAGCGCTATGACTTTGAAGTCGGGAAATGGTCCTATCTCCGCGGCGAACAAAAAATGCGCGGCTGGTGGTACTACTACCTCTACACACTCTGCGTCAAAGTCCCGCACGGCGCGCAGGGGCTGTTTCTGCTCGCCTGCGGCTTGGCTATAAGTTCGCGCGGCGTCCTCCGGTGCTGGTTCGATCACCTGGTGTTGCTGGCCCCGGCTGTCGTATTGCTCGTGCTGCTCAGCTCGCAGACCGGCTTCAGCCGTTACATTCGGTACGCGCTCCCGGCGTTTCCGTTTTTGTACATCTGGAGCAGTCAGGCCGTCGCGCTCGCCAGCCCCTTGTTTCGCAGGCGGGAGCTGTCTACCGGAACTCCACGCACCTGGTGGCGGGCAGTCGGGCGCATGTCGCCTCTGCTCCTCCTGGGGCTGGCGATTGCCAGCAGTCTGTCGGTTCTTCCACATAGCCTGTCGTACTTCAATGAACTGTCGGGAGGACCGCACGGTGGGGCGCGGCACTTGCTCGACGCCAACATCGACTGGGGACAGGATCTTCTGGAATTGAAGCGCTGGTATGACGCCCACCCCGAGGCGCGCCCCATGCGCCTTTCCTATTTCGGCCGTGTCGATCCGCACGTCGCCGGTCTGGAATTTGAGCCAATCCCGCGACTCTCCTCCCGCACAACGAACTCAGCGACTTCCTCCGAGCAAACCCCCGCCGAAAGAGGGCCAAAGGGACAAGCCGTCGCCGCAGGTTGGTACGCGATCAGCGTCAACCACCTGTATGGCTACAAACACGATGGCCACGAACAAGACGATTACGCCTGGCTGCGCACCCAGGAACCGGTCTCAACAACCGGCGGCTCAATCTACGTCTACCACGTCGATCCGCAGACGCTGCCAGCGGCGGCGCCAGCAAACTAGCCCGCCCGAACCATTGCCGTCCAATCCAATATCCGTGTCCATCCGTCTTATCCGTGGTCAAATCCCCTTTTGGTTGCGGCCGCTGGCCGCAATCAAAAGATTAGTGGAGATCAGTGGAGATTAGTGTTCCTCCTCAGCGCAGCGCGCCCTATCCTTTTCCAGAAAGGTGACTTTTCTGCCAACCATCCAATCCGTTGATCGAGATTCGCCACGCTATTGAAGTCTCCGCCAATTGACCAATTCGATCGCCTAAAGTATGATGGAAGTGCGGAAATTTTCACCAGTTGCCGCATGCGTCGTGTCGTAGATCCAGTTCCCATGCCACAGCGGATCCATCGATGCCATCGACCAGCCACGTTCAGACGGCCACCCGTCCCGATTCGGGGGCAAGCCCCGCGCATTCGCGAGAGGGCGAAGCTCTGGCTGACCTGGTTCGGGAGGGCGAGGTTCCACCCAAGCCGCCCATGTGCATTCGCCTGCCACAAAACCGTCCAAGCGGGCAGCCAGACAGCATCCACCGAAAGTCGATCCCATCCCAACGGAGCGCTTCCGACACGCGGCAAGCGCAGCGGCGGCTCACGAGGACGTTCGCCCTCCCTGGTCGCGTCCCCCACTTCGGCAAACGTCCATCGGGAGGGCGAGGTTCCACCCGAGCAATCTTAGTCGCGTTTCGCGACGTGTGGTGTGAAGGAACTTGGCACGATGGTCGCCAGGGGAAAATCAGGTGGACGGGCGTCAATCCGAATCGGCAAGCTCCTTGGAAGGCCACAGCGGATCCATCGATGTTCTCGACCAGCCAACTCCAGGCGGCCACCCGTCCCGGATCGGAGGCAAGCCCAGCGCACTCGCGAGAGGGCGAAGCTCCGGATGAAGCGCATCGGGAGCGCGAGGTTCCACCCAAGCCGCCCATGTGCATTCGCCTGCGCAAAACCGTCCAAGCGGGCAGCCAGACAGCATCCAGCGAAAGTCGATCCCATCCCAACGGAGCGCTTCCGACACGCGGCAAGCGCGCAGCGGCGGCTCACGAGGACGTTCGCCCTCCCTGGTCGCGTCCCCCACTTCGGCAAACGTCCATCGGGAGGGCGAGGTTCCACCCGAGC
>JBJXGA010000536.1:0-18234 GCA_046152955.1 Planctomycetales bacterium
GTCGCTTCTTCCGGACAGCTCGTAACGCCGAATTTAACGGCCCAACTGTCACCTCAAAGGTCGCATTCATCTGCCACGCGGCCCCCGGTGTGCCCAGAAATTGGCAAAATGTCGTGAACGGTTACCCTTCGCGGTTGCTGCGACCGGAATAGTAGAGATGCCATTTTCCCCCAATTCGATGCACACAAGGATATGTAGCCGATCGTTCGTCAAACGCGTCCTTCGCCCCCAGTTCGAGAATCGGCCCATGCCGCTCCCATTCTGTCGGCTGTTTGGGATTCGCAGTCGCCAGGCGAATCCGCTGCAGTCCATCTTTGCCGATTCCGGCGTAGAACATCCACCACTGACCGTCATGTCGCACGACAAACGGCCCCTGAGCACCGCTGGCGTCGAATTCGGAACGGGGCACAAAGATCGGATTGCGCGGATCGCGCTCCCAGGCGTGCAGAGCGAACTTCCGATTCTCATCCTCTGATTCGTGTGCCCTATCGTGGCGATTCCACAGGACGCTGGTCGATGCCGCGGCTGAGGCGATCAAGAACTCGCGGCGGTTGTGTTTCTGTGGATCATGCATCGTTTGGTCGGCCTTTGAAGGAGACTTGTGATTATACGGCTTCCAGCCCCGAGTAAAGGTCGGCGTAATCCCCCTTGCCAAACTCGGGGGGCTCGTCGAGTCGGTAGGTTGCGCCCCAATCCCCGTTGCCGTTCAGCGATCTACCGGGTGCGACTCGATCGCGCCGCCGACTCCGGCCGCAGATCGAATGCCAGGGTGTAGGAATCGAGTTTCGGAGTCCTGGTCGGGTCCGTCGTCGTCAGGCAGAATGCGAGTCGAACCGGCTCGTCGATCCGGAGATCGGTGTTGGAACTGACTGCCTCGCGCAGTGGACGTTCGTCAGCCGCGAGCACATCGACCGACACTTGAGTGTCCGAGGGTGTCTCGGCGGCGAAATGAAGTCGGCGAAACTCGCAACCGGGAGGAAGCGTCAGCAGTTGCGTGACAAACCGTCCGTCGCGGACGAAGCCCCCATCGCCTTTCGCGAGGACGAGATTGTCCGTCAAATTGACCACGCGCAGCTTCTGGCCTCGTTCAATAAAATAGCTATCCTCATACGCCCAGGGGCGGACGTTGAGCCGCTGATAATTGCGTCGGCGCTGAAAATGTTCGGTGTCGGGCCCCATGCCGCGCGTTTCGATCACGTCCAGGCCCCCGGATCCGGAAACGACGAGTTCCAGATGGGGATCGTCGTCGAGGTTGCAGACGAAGGCGTGCCCCCAATACCGGGACTCGCCCAGATCCAGTTCATCGAGCACAATGCCGCGCGCGTCGAGGGCCGTCAGTCTGGCGTTCGGCTTCTGTCCGCTAGTAGGGGAATACTGCCCGTGGGTCATCGCGAGAATCTCAAGTTCACGGTCGCCATTCAGATCGCAGAGGATCGGGGCCATGTACATGTGCTGGCCGTCATCGAGTTCCGGCCGCACGTCGCGCCGCCATTTGAAGCGGCCCTTCGCGTCCAAACAGTAGACCTCGCCGCCGAATGTCATTCCGACAATTTCGACCGATCCGTCGCCATCCAAATCCGCAACATTCGGCGAGTCCTCGCCAGACAAGCCCTCCGCCTTCCACAGCAGCTTGCCGTCAATCGAGAACGCCATGACGGCATCATGGGCATCGTCCTGCTTGTAGTTGTCAACCGACTTGATGATCTCGACGATGCCATCGCCGTCGATATCGACCAACACGGCATCGGCACTCGATGCATTGTCGTTCGTCGAAAAACTCCACACGCTCGCCAACGCCAACGGATCCAAGCGGTGCAGCACTCCTTTCGCGGCGAAGTCGTCTCCGCTGCCAGCGAACAGATCCCAGCGGCCATCAGAATCGACGTCCATCGCCGATGTGTAGCAACCGCACTGCACCCAGCCCGATCGCCGGCACAGCAACGACAGGTCACTCATGTTGAGCCGCGTCAAATATCGAGACCGCGTGCCGAGGTAGCCGTCGAGCACTCCGTCGCCGTCGCCGTCGATGACCACCGGTGAATTTCCGAGCTTGTCGTCATCCGAATCCCATTGCCGCAGAACGTTGCCGTTGTGATCGCAAACATACAGCACCCCCGGACCAGAGGCCGTATACAGCACCTCCCATCGCCCGTCTCCATCGAGATCAAATGCAGAGGTCGATTGCTGCTCCCCCTTCAGTTCGCGGCTCCAGCGGACGCTTCCGTCGGCGGCATTGCGCATTTGCAACTTGCCGGGCGCTCGCGACGCGTACAGCAATTCGCGACGCCCATCATTGTCGAAATCGACGCATACCTCGGACCCGCAGAACTCTCGGTCGTAGATTGTGTACTGATGCCGAAACAGCTTGCTCTGCACGCGATTGACCGACATCGCACCCGTCTGCGGTTCAGCGGCAGTCGCGCCGCTTCCGGCAAGCAACATCAGACAAAGAATCGTTCGAGTCATCGCCCTCTCCGAACTGTTGTCATGTTTGATTGGGCTCCCGCTTCAATCAACTCCGGAGAAATTCGCCATCGGCAAGCGATGGCACTCCGATCGGACAGACCCCGCACGTCCGACTGCTGTAGGTTCGCGCTGTGGATCGAAACAGGAATGGTTCTCGCCCGACCCTGGTGACCGAGGTCATGGGTTGTCCTCCGTTCGACTCCGACCCCAACGGTCCGGGCTGATACCCGGTGCGTGGCGGGCCATGTTGTCGGGACGGTTTGGCAGGTCGTACTCAATCCGGCGTGTATTGAGGCTGCGAAAGTAGGGGCGAACTTCGGGGGGCAATGATTCAATTCGCTCTGGATCGTGGTCGGGAACATCGCCGATGGGACCGGCCCACGCCGGTCGATAGGCGATGGCCAGCATCCGGCGGTCGCTGCCGCTGTAGTTGGGATAGTTCGCATGGAACACCTTCTGGTTGATGATCACCGCCGAGCCGGCTCGGCAGGTCACCATCACTTCATCGTCATGCGACAAGTACCGTTTATACGGATTGCCCTCCGCGTGCAACGACAGATGCGACCGCGGAATGACCTTAAAGGGGCAGCGCTCGGGAGTCAATTCGTCGAGATAATACAGCACTCGCACCAGACACGGAGAGCTTGCCGCCAGGCCGAAGATCTTCGAACCGTATGGCTGCGCGTCGGTATGGATCGCAATTCCCGGATGCCCCGGCTGCGACACCGCATACGCACACGAGGTGCAGATCAGTTCATCGCCGAAGAGCGTCGTGAGGAACTCGATCATGGCTGGCAGGGCGACTACTCGAACGGCCGTCGGCGAATCGGTCCATTGGACGTTCGAACAGCCTCGCTGATGCGCGCTGTAATCGACGGCGGTCGTCGGCAGTCGCGACAGTTCACCGCGAATCGCTTCCAATTGGGCCGCCGACAACAAGTCCGGAATGACCACGTAGCCCTCCAGTTCGATCGAACGAACCCGCTGCTCGACCGTCAACGAGGCCCAAATCGTGTCGTCTCGCCGGGCGGTCGCGATACTCTCGCGCGAGTTGGTGAAAGAGACATCCATCGTGGAACCTTCAGCGCTTGAATCCAGGAACGTCCGGCGTTACCTGAGCAGGGTCAAAAGTCCATGAATCGTTGCATCGTGTCGCAATCGATGAACTTTGTGCCACCGGACACCGCCCCAGCTTTGCATCACACATACAGGGGCGCAATCACTTCGCCGGCATTCAGGCGATGCGGGCGGTTCAGGCGGTCGATGATCTGGCTGCCGGGATCGATCCCCAGGGCGCTGTAGATCGTCGCCCCCAGGTCAGCCGGATACCAGCCGCGCGTCGCCGGCCAGGCGGCTTGCGAATCACTGGCGCCGATCACCTGTCCGCCGCGGACTCCAGCCCCGGCGAAGACGGCGCTGAAGACTCCCGACCAGTGATCGCGGCCGGCCCCCGGATTGATCAGCGGGGTGCGACCGAATTCACCGGCGACGACCACCAGCGTTTCGTCGAACAGGCCCCGCGACTGCAAGTCTTCGAACAGCGCCGACAGTCCCAGGTCGAGTGGCGGGAGCAAGCGATCTTTCAGTTGGGTGAAGTTTGAGCCGTGCGTATCCCAGTTGTTCATGGAACCCATATTGGCCTGAACCACCGGCATCCCCGCCTCGACCAGCCGCCGCGCCAACAGCAGCGATTGACCGAAGGCATGCCGTCCGTAACGATCGCGCGACTCGGCCGGCTCGCGGTCGAGCGCGAACGCCTCGCGAAACTGTCCGCCGCTCGTGAGCAACGTCACCGCGTTTTCCATCCGTGCCGAAAGATCGCGGGCCGTGGCAACTCTTTCCAGGTCGCGGCGCTGCGCGTCGAGGCTGCCTAAGAGACCGCGGCGGTCAGCCAGCCGATCGACGGTCAGCCCCGGCAGAAAATCCAGTTCCTCCAGCCGGAAGTCAGCCGCATTCGGATCGCGCGTGACCTGCCAGGGATCGAAGGCGCTTCCCAGAAACCCGCCATTCTGTCCCGAGAAGCCGTAGCCATTGTGCAGATAGGTCGGAAGCAGCACTCCTGAAGGAAGGCCATCGGTTCGAGGACGCAGATATTGGAGCCCCGAAGCATAGCACGGCCAGTCGTTGCGGCTGGCCATGTGGGTGGCGCCGGGAGGAAGGTCGTTGATCCCCGAGAGCATGAAGTGCGTTGCTTGTTCGTGACCAGGCAAAGCGTGCGTCATGCTCCGCACGATGGCGTAACGATCGGCCATCGCCGCCAGCCGCGGCGTATGCGGGCCGATCTGCACCCCCGAAACGTTGGTGTCAACCGGCCGGAAATCGCCACGCACTTCGACCGGCGCTTCCGGCTTGAGATCCCAGATGTCCTGGTGCGACGGAGCCCCCGTACAGAAGACGACAATCACGGCTTTGGCTCGCCCGACGGCTGCCCCCTGACCAGGGGCGGCGTGAGCGCTGCCCGGCCACAGTTGGCCGAGGTGCAGACCGAGCAACCCTGAAAAACCGACTTGCAGAAACTCCTTACGGCTCAGACCGAGGGGGTGGGTGTGCGCTGGCGGGGTGGATTTCATGTCGGGAAACGGCCGAGGATCATGGGGTGCGCGATACATCAAGGATCGTTGATCAGAGTATCGTCAATTGAGTTTGGTATGGCAAGGTGGAATCGAGGTGGAGTCGAGGCGTCCGATCTGTCGGGCTCGCGGCAAACGGAACGCGTTGCCTGGGGAAATTGAACGCGGAGTTCTCAGACGCTGGGGCCGAGCAAGGGGGCTTGCTGCTGGCGGAGCCTGTGAGAGGCCCGCCCCTCACTCGGACAGCCATTGTCCGTCGACAATTGCCACTTTGAGATCGATCGGAAAACTCACCATGGCCCCGCTGGGTTCGTACCGGCACGTCCAATAGTTGACAAACAGAGTTCCCCGGCTCGTGAAGAGACCGCCGGGATTGGAAAAGACCCGGCTGGGATCGGTCTCGATGTGTCGCGGCTTCGACCAGGTTTTCCCGTTGTCCTTCGACAGCGCTACGCTCAAGGGTGTCCGCTTGCCTTCGTGCGAGAACCATTTCGGATCGTACTTGGCCGCATTCCAGATCAGGACCAGGTCTCCCGTCGCGGGATGTTTCAGCAGGTCCGGGCAGGACTGGGGCGATTCCACGCCCAGCGATTCCCCCGGTGACCACGTTTTGCCGCCGTCGCGCGACTCAGATTTGTAGATGGCCCCCAGCATGGTCCGCATGATCATCAGCAACCGCCCGTCTTTCAGTTCTTCGACGTGCGGCTCCATCCCGCCCCGTTTGGGCAGTTCGACGAAATTGTCGCTGACGCTCCAGGTCTTCCCTCCGTCGTCGCTGAAGACACAGCCACAGGCCCAGTTGTCAGGTTTCTCCCTGGTGCTGTTGTCCCGATCGCTGGGGAGGACGATTCGGCCGGTCGAGAGTTGTTTCAGCGTATTGTTGCACAAGTGCATCCGCTGGCGATTCCAGACCAGGCTCCAGGGCTCGAAGGTTTGACCTTCGTCGCGGGAGATCAGGCAGGCCGCGGACGTGGGAGTGTATGGATCAGTCGGCTTCTCGAAGTCGTGCTTGCGGAGGAAGGCCAGCAGGATCGATCCGTCGCGCAATCGCAGCAGGCTGGGAGAAAAGACATTGAGGTCACCCGCAGCGATTTCGACCAGGACTCGATAATTGTCCCATGTTCGGCCACCGTCCCGGGAGGTTTTGCAGACGAGCCGGGCAGGATAGAAGTCGGAATCTCCCTTGGTTCCTTTGCGGAACTCCTGCCAGATGAGCAGCAGCCGTCCATCCTTGAGTTCCACAGCCGAACCTTCCGAGTGCCGTACCAGTTGCTCGTCCGCCTTGGCGAACGTCAACGTCACCGGTTCCGCCGCACTGGCGGACACACAAGGGGGGAGCAGCAGGACAGTCAGCGCAATGACTTGGCGGATGTTCATGAAGACCTCTTGGCATTCGGACAGGTTTCGTGTTGTTTTATGCAATTTCAGCGCAAAACGTTCATTGTGGTGCTCTTTGCGCTTCAAGAGTTCGCCTCGAATTGAAATCCGAACAGATCGGCGTCTCGCAACTCGATTCGCAACCGGATCGATTGTTGCGACAGTCCTGACACGCTGCGGCCTTCGGCCCACGACACGGTCCACGCCTCATTGTCTCTCGCCAGCGCCTGACATTCTGCGACGCCACGGCTCGGAATCGGCTGGCCGTCGGCGTCCAGCAACCCGATTCGAACGGCGCCTCCGGGACGCGCTGCCGCATTCACCACCAACTTGTCTCCGGCGAAACGGACCAAAGGCGTGTCGAATTGGCCGGTCGTGACCCCCGCAGTCGCGGAAACCAGGCGATCGGGGCGCGCGACTGCTCGACTGATGACTCGGCGATTCCTGGAGTCCGTCAGGTTCTCCAACTCCGTTTCGCCATGTTTGAGTGCCGAGCCGCTGAAATAGAACGAAAGGTCCTCTCCAGTGCGCAGGCAACCGCCATTCCCCATGTAGAGCGACCCGCCATCGAATTGAGCGGGCGGACCGAGCGGAATGAAGGCCTGGTCGCGATCCGGCCGAGTCCAGTTCGTACCGTCGCGGCTCACGGCGAGGCGAATGTCGAGTGTGTCGTCCCGGTGGCGGAACAAACTGGGAAACATGAGGTACAGACCGGGCACATCCGGATACTGCTGGCAGGCGGGATTGTAGAGGTCCGAGTCGGGCGCGTCGTCCTCGTCAGTTTCCAATACCCGCGTGAATGGAGCAAACCCTTCAAAGCGGTCGCTGGCGGATCGGCCGATGGCCCGCCCGCCACGTCCGGAGACCCGCCCGAAGATCACATGCCGCCGCTGCTGAGCATCCCAAAATCCTGAATACTGGCTGTCGGCAAAGACCGGACAGATGGGCTGAGGATTTCGTGTCCAGCGCAGTCCGTCGGGTGATGTCATTCCAGCCACGAAGTAAGGCCGGTCGGCAAGTCCCTGAAACAGTCCCTGCGAAACGCATTTGTACCGGGATTCCGGTGGCGCCGATGGATCGAGAAACACTCCGCTCCCATGCACTCGCGAACGGTGATTGCCATCGCCGATTTGTCGAAACAGGATGTTGTTGTCTTTGCTGCCGCGATAGGAGACGATTCCAAGCCTGGGCTTGGTCCAGTGGACGCCGTCGTTCGATTCGGCGTAACAGAAGGAGGTGTCGTCCGCTGTCGGCCAGCCTTCCACGTCGTAGCACTCGTACCACATCCGATACTTGCTTTCGTCGCGCAGCACGCTGAACCAGTTGAGCGTGGCGCTCTCCCACGGATGTTCCGACTCCAGCAGTCGTTCTCCGGTTTTTCGCGGCGGATGCAGCTTCAGTCGCACACCCTCGGACTTCGCGATGAACTCGTGATCGACGAGCAAGACCTTGTTCGCCCCGATCGAGCGGACGCGATCGGCTGGCGGCGGGTCGTCGTTGGCAACAAGCGGCACAGCGCCTGCCGACGAGATGAGGCCCCCGACTGCCTCCATGAATTCACGTCGTGAAATGGTCATCTGTACCAAAGCCGTTCCGCGATTAAGTTACCGTCGTTCACGGAGCTGAGCTTGAAGGTCGTCGGCCAGGATCGACAACTGATCGAGCGGAATTGTCGCCAGTTCGTCCCTGGGCGATTTCGCGATCATTTCCAATACTCCTTGCAGCTTGACGGAACACCTCGTCCCTCAGTCGCTCGACGGTTTCATCGAGCGTGAGTTTTGCGGCATTCCGAAAGAAATCAACCCACTTCTCCAGCGGTGTTGCATCCCCACTGGTCCGGGCATCTCCAGTAGACTTCGGCAGCCCCACGATGTGAATCTGAAGATCATCGGTCAGCACCACCAAAGTTTCGCGAAGAGTATTCGTTGGAGTTCTCGTCGGAGGGGATTTATTTTCGCACCGCCCAAGTCGATTCACGGCTGCAGTGGACGGTGTACACGCTCGCGCTGGTGGATGCCCATTCCTACGTGCTGTACTACGGGACACGACAGTTCACAGTCATTCCCAAACGGGTATTTCAGAACTCGGAGCAGCAACAGGCGTTCGAACAGTTGTTGACGCAGCATGTGGCTCGGATTGTGAGACGCGAGAATTGACGGCCAATGCGATTCGCCTGATAGTTTCCGCCGGATCGATGTTTTCAGGGCGTGCCGATCGAAAGTCCTCGTGGATGAGAAACTGCATTTGGCGGCTTCCGTGCCGGTTGTCTCGGAGCAGGCAAGAATGAAGCGGCCACTCAAGTATCTCGGCAGCATTTTCGCCAGACGGTGCAGGGATTTCTGAATCCGCAATTCTGGGCCATCTCACTTCACCGGTTGACTCGTCGTCCCATAATCGCCACAATTCAGATATGAGCACTGCAACCCTATTCCCCGCCGAATTGATGGCTAAAATGCAGGAAGCTGCTGATAATGCGTCCAAAGGCGTTCGTGATCGCGAAGTGTCGCGGAGAGCCTGCGAAGAAATGGATCGGATGCGCGAGGAGCTGCGGCAACGGATTGGAACCGTCAATATGGCCGTCGATTTGATCCGAGACGCACGCGACCAATGAAGCTCGTCCTCGACGCCTGCATCGGCATCAAATGGATTTTGCCTGAAATTGACTCCGCGCAGGCGATCGCGCTCCGCGACGACTTTCGAAATCAGATTCACGAATTGATCGCTCCCGATACGTTCCCCCCGGAAGTCGCCCACGCGCTGACTCGCGCTGAACGAAAAGGAACGATCACACAGCAAAGCGCGGCAATGCACTTCATGCAGTTACTGGCCAATTTGCCGCAGATCTATCAATCTCTCCCGCTCCTTCCGCGAGCGTATGAGCTCTCTTCACAGTTTCGTATTGGCGTATACGATTGCCTCTACATTGCCATCGCGGAACGAGAGCAGTGCCAGGTCGTGACGGCAGACCAGAAGATGCTCACTCTTTTCCCGACGGAAGCTGTTTTTCTCGCTGATATGTGAAGTACCGGGATGGGAGTCAGAGAGGCGCCCAGACATAACGCGTATTGGCTTGCACAGGCCGGAATAGTCACTGATTCTTGGAATCCTGAGTATTCCAAGCGCTTCGAGGGACACTGATATTCTGGCACATTTCCGCCGTTCAGTTGTTCCCGCGCCTTGCCGATCGGTAGGATCAGAGATCATGCAGCCAAATTTTGGATCGAATCTGCCCCCCTCCAGCCGTCTGGTTCCCCCAGCGGACGAAGCGCCGGCGCCGCGGGCTTCTGCGGACCGGACGCAGTGTATCGCGGCCTGGTTCGATCTGGTTGAGGCCACCGACCAAATTCTGCTGGCTGCTCTGCGCAGCCGGTATCGAACCGAGGCGGAGGTTGAGGCGGCGTACCGCCTGTGCCACCAGCGGCAAATCGAAGAGCACGATCGCAAGGTGCATCAAATGCTGCTCAACTACAACCGACGGCGGATGCATCATGGCGGGTGAGTTGTTGCTGGCGACGGTGCGTCACGTGTGGGCCGCCCTCAAAGCCCTCCACGTTGACGCGGCTCTGATGGGAGGCATTGCCGTTGCGGCATGGCAACATGTGCGCAACACGCGCGATGTCGACGTACTCGTGGGGGTTCGGCCCCCCGACGATCCGCAATTCCTGGACCAATTGAAGAAGGCCGGATTCAAGTTCCTGCGCGATCCCCCCATCTTGTTTCTTGGCGATTCGCGCATCCTGCAATTGAGTTACGAGCCGCCCGGAAAGTTTCTTGACGTTCGCGTCGACCTGTTCTTTGCAGACACTGAATTGCATCGCAGTGCATTGGAACGGCGAATTGAAATCACGCTGCCGGGAATGGACGAGCCGACGTCAATATTGAGTTGTGAAGACTTGATCCTGATGAAACTGTTGGCGGGCCGATTGCTTGACAAATCGGACGCGGCGTACCTGTTGCGCTTCAACAAAGATGAATTGGACCTGGAGTACCTGCGCCGCTGGGCTGCCCAGCTCTCGCTGGACGGCGAGCTGACCCTGGCCTGGAACGAAGCGTTTTCCGACTCGCCGCCGGGCGATCCCTGCGGATGAAAGACTGCGCTTGACCGCCTCCGTACCGGCTATTTCGGCGCGGGGGGCAGAGACTCCACCACCCGGCGACTTTGTCAGGGTGCATAACAACATTTCTCGACCGTCGCTGTTCGGGTGGAGTCTTGGTGCGAAAATGGATTTCGGGATCGCCGTCCAGCCAATCGTGGTTCGGGGGTGGTGCCGAACTGTCTCCCCGCACCAGCCGAGCCGCCACTGGATGGCCTTTGGTGCGCGAGGCGTGCTCCCATCGAGACAAGCTCGATGGAGAGCCATTCTTCGTTATTCGGAGCGTGGTAGCGACCAGGCATCGCCCCGCTGAGACAAGCTCTGCGGTGGCGGGATCCCCGCCCCTCGTCTCAGCGACGGCCTTCGTGACAGACTGAAGCTTGTACGCCAGCGCGGGAAACCCTACTTTGTCATCGTCCCAGTCGGCCACAAACTCCGGCCGATTGCGTGCTACAACCTGCCCTTCGACACGCGGCATGCCTTCACGCCAGGATGCCTTCGATCACCTTGCCGTGCACGTCGGTCAGCCGGAAGTCTCGGCCCTGGAAGCGGTAGGTAAGCCGCGTGTGGTCCAGTCCCAGCAGGTGCAACACCGTGGCCTGGACATCGTGGACGTGAACCGGATTCTCGACGACGTGGAACCCGAGTTCGTCGGTGGCGCCGTAGGTGATCCCTGGCTTCAGGCCGCCTCCCGCCATGAATACGGTGTTTGAGAACGGATGGTGATCGCGGCCAAGGTAGGCTCCCGCGGCGGTGCGCCCTTCGCGGAACGGCGTGCGACCGAACTCCCCCATCCAGACGACCAGCGTCTCGTCGAGCAGCCCCGTCCGTTTGAGGTCGTTGATCAGGGCTGCGACCGACTGGTCCATCGCCCGGCAGCGATTCACGAGATTGTCGCGCAGGTCTTCGCCTGGGTTGGTACCGTGAAAGTCCCAGCCCCAGTCGAACAGTTGCACGAAACGAACCCCCTTTTCGACGAGCCGACGGGCCAGCAGGCAGTTGTTCGAAAAACTGGCGACCCCCGGCTGTGCGCCGTACTCAGCGAGGACCGAGGCCGGCTCGCGCGACAGGTCCATCAGCTCGGGGACGACCAATTGCATCCGGAACGCCATCTCGTACTGCGAAATCCGCGTGGCAGTCTCGGGATGCCCCAGTTCTCGGCCTTGCAGGCGATTGAGGTCGTTGAGCGCATCCAGGCTCAAGCGGCGCAGCGACCGGTCCATCCCTTCCGGATCGGACAGATACAGCACCGGATCCCCCCCGGTCCGGCACTGCACCCCCTGATAGACCGAGGGCAGGAATCCGCTTCCCCAGCCGGCTTTGCCGGCGCTGGGGAGCGATCCGCCGGAAACAAACACGATGAAGCCGGGCAGATCGCGGTTGTCGGAGCCGAGCCCGTACGTCACCCACGAACCGATCGACGGCCGCCCGGCGGTCCGCGGAATGCCCGTCAGCGCCAGCAATTCCGCCGGGCCATGATTGAACTGATCGGTGTACAACGATTTGACGAACGTCAGATCATCGGCGATCGCGCCAACTTTGGGCATCGCCGCCGAGAGCCAGGCGCCGCTCGCGCCATGTTGCGCAAACTTCTGCGGCGTTCCCAGCAGCTTCGGCGTGCCGCTGGTGAAGGCGAACGGCTTGCCGGCCGTCAGCGACTCGGGACAATCCTGCCCATCGCGCGCCACCAGCTCGGGCTTGTAATCAAACAAGTCCAGGTGCGATGGCCCTCCCGACATGCTGAGGAAGATAACGTTCTTGGCGCGGGTCGGCACGTGCGGCGCTTTAGGCGAGAACGGATCGTCCGCCATCGCGCGCCCTTCCCCCAGCAACGACGACAAAGCGGCTGTCCCCAACCCGAGCGACCCCGTGCGCAAAAAGTGCCGGCGCGTGACCTGCGTCAAGCGATCGACCTCCCCGGCGAGCGGGGGGCGTAAGCCCTCTGTTTCATCTTCGTGTCGCAAGGAATCTCCCCTCATCGTTTCGCCAGAAATTCATCCAGGTTGAGCAGGACATTCCCGACAACGGTCCACGCCGCCGCGTCGGTCACGTCGCCCCCCGCCGGGACCGGCCCGATCGGTTTCGTCGCCAGTGCCGTCGCCTTCGCTAGATCGAGCGCCAGTGACGCGCGGGCCGCCTCGAATAACGAGACGATCCGATCGATCTCGTAATCGGCAGGCGGGCGCGTGAGCGCCAGCCGGAACGCGAATTCCGCCTGCGTCCGCCGATCGGAGCCCCCTTCGCTCACAATCCGCCGGGCCAGCCCCTGCGCCGCTTCGACGTAGACCGGGTCGTTGAGCGTGACCAGCGCCTGCAAGGGGGTGTTCGTCCGGATGCGGCGCATGCTGCACACGCTGCGTTCGGGCGCGTCGAAGGTGATCATCGAGGGATAGGGGAGGTTCCGCCGCCAGCGCGTGTAAAGCGCCCGGCGGTGACCGTCTTCCCCCGCGCTATTCGTCCAGTCGGTGCTGGGACCGAACGCGGCAGCCAGCCCGTTGACCGGTTGCGGCGGATGAACCGGCGGTCCGTACATCTTCGGACTGAGCAGCCCCGCCACGAACAGCGCCTGGTCGCGAACCGTCTCCGCCGGTAGCCGGATGCGCGGCCCCCGCGCCAACAACCGGTTCAGCGGATCCCGCTGCGCCAGGTCACCCGACAGCAGCGACGATTGGCGATAGGTGGCTGATGTGACCATCAGCTTGAGCAGCCGTTTTACATCCCAGGGCGTGGGGCCGCTTGCGGGTTGGTTTGTTGATGGGGGGGGCGACGAAGCTTGGTTTTCCCCACCTGGCGAACCTTCCTGACCGGGCGCCCCCCCCGTACCGCGCGACCCCCCCTGCCTCCCCTTGCTAAGGGGGGGAGACGGCGCTTGCGGGGGTGAAGCGAACTCTGGGGGAGGAGTAAACGCCGGAGTGGGAGCGGCGAACTCCACGGCCAACCAGTCGAGCAGTTCGGGGTGTGAGGGGGGATCTCCCTGGTTGCCGAATTCTTCGGCGGTTTCGACCAGACCGATCCCGAAGATCTCCTGCCACAGGCGATTGACGGCGACGCGCGCGGTGAGCGGGTTGTCCGGATCGAACAACCACTGCGCCAGTCCCAGACGATCGAGTTTCACGCCGCTGGGGACCGGGTGCAGCGCGGCGGGAACGCCGGGACTGACCGGATCCCCTTTGTTGTTGTACTCGCCACGGATCGCCACGTGCGTGGGGCGCGGGGCGATTTCCTTCATCACCAGGGTCGTCGTGGCGACCTTGTCCAGATCGGCCTGGGCTGCGGCGACGGCGGCGCTGGCGGCACGCCACTCGGGAAACTGCGCCCGATGATAATTGGCCAGTTGCTCGGTCTGGGCCGGGTTGCGCTTCTCCGGGGGAAGCGAAATGATGTCCCCCAGTGCCTGCGGCAGCCCCGCGCGGTCGAAGCTGTCTTCCCATTCGGGCTGCTGCGCGTCGATCGTTTTGACTTCGGCGTCGAGCCGCTGCTTCGCGGCCGCCAGACGATCGAGCCGCGCAGCCCGTTCCGCTTCCAGGCCGACGTAAGCCGTTTCGAAGATCGGATTCTCGCTGTTGTTGTCTTCGGTCCCGTTGAAGATCGCGAAGATCTGGTAGTATTCTTTCTGCGTGAACGGGTCGTACTTGTGCGTGTGGCATTGGGCGCAGGCGACGGTCGAACCCATCCAGACCTGCATCGTCGTGTTGACGCGGTCGACGACCGACGCATGCCGGTATTCTTCCGAGTTCGCGCCCCCTTCGGTGTTGTTGGTCGTGTTGCGGTGAAAACCGGTGGCGATCATCTGTGAAGGGGTGGCGCCCGGGAGCAAGTCGCCGGCCAGCATTTCGGTCGAAAACCGGTCGTAGGGCCGATTGTCGTTGAGCGCCTCGATCAGCCAATCGCGCCAGCGCCAGATCGTCCGTGGTGGATCGTGAATGTAGCCCTGCGAATCGCCGTAACGTGCCAGGTCGAGCCAGACCGCCCCCCAGCGCTCGCCATAGGTCGATCGCGCCAGCAGCCGGTCAACCGCCAGCTCGTAGGCGTCCGGCCGCGGATCGTTGGCGAACTGTTCGGCCTCTTCGAGGCTGGGAGGGAGCCCCGTCAGGTCGAGAGACGCCCGGCGGAGGAGCGCGTGGCGATCGGCAGCCCTCTGCGGCCGGAGCCCTTCGCGATCCAGCCGCGCCATCACGAATGAGTCGATGGGATTGATCGGCCACGTCGGGTCGGACACCGCGGGCTGGGCCGGCCGCACCGGCTTTATATAGGCCCAGTGCCTGGCGTAGCGGGCGTCCTGTTCGATCCACGCTTTGAGCGTGTCCCGCTCCGCTGCGGTGGGGGATTTGCCGAACTTGCGCGGAGGCATCGCCAGGTTTTCTTCGTCGGTGTTCAACCGGGCGATCAATTCGCTCTCGTCCGTCCTGCCGGGCACGATGGCCCGGCTGCCGGTCGGCAATTCGCGTGTGGCCCACTCGCGATCGTCAAGCCGAAGATCGGCCTTGCGGGCAGCCTCGTCCGGACCGTGACAAGCAAAGCAGTACCGCGCCAGGATGGGCCGCACGTCGCGAATGTAGTCGACGGCGGGCAACGGTTCCCCCGCCACCACCGCGCCAGCGATGAGTCCGAGCAGTCCCAGGAGATAAACGGTTGGCTTCATGTCCTTAAGAGTCTGGCTCGCTTCAAGAATCGAGTTGCCCGCGGCCCGGAACGCATCGATCCGCGTCGTTCTTTTATAGACCGTCAAGGGATGGGACACAATGGCCGGTCGCCGGGGTGGGACGGCTTGCATGCGAGCGCTTATCCTGCGATGCATTGGCCAGCCGTGGCAATGGGGACGTCGGTTGATGCCCCCAGCTTACTCTTGACTGACTGTATCCGCATGGATACATTGTGGACATGTACACTGTGCGCCAAACGGAACAGTTCGTTGCATGGCTTTGAAGCTCGCCGCACAACTCGGAGACGAACTATGACGAAGACAAAGGCCCCGTTGAAGCTCGTACGATTTGATGCGGCTCGCTATCTGACCGACGATGCGGCCATTGCGGAATATATGACCGCAGTGCTGGAGACCAACGATTCTGACCTGCTTCTTCTCGCACTGAGTGACGTGGCCCGCGCCAAAGGGATGGCTCAAGTCGCGAAGGACGCGGGCCTTGGACGGGAAAGCCTCTACAAGGCACTTGCACCGGGCGCCAAGCCTCGATTTGAAACGGTCATGAAGGTCGCTCGAGCATTGGGAGTCAAATTCACGGCGCACCCGGCATAAGCCTTTGGGGTCGAATTGATGGCACGCATGCCGGAAGCCGCCGGGAATGCGGGCAAAAGAGTCCGCGATCACGAAGCGTCGCGGAAATGCTACGAAGAGATAGACGAGATGGGGCTCCTGGTTCTCGATTCGTTGATTCCCCGGATCCCGTCCGCCGCGGTATGATCGGGATATGACCGACCCCGAACCGGAACGGCCCAGGCGCCGCCCACGCTATCGCGGCAAGAACCCTCGGGAGTTCCACGAGAAGTACAAGGAACTCCAGCCCGAGCGGTATGCGGACGACGTGGCCAAAGTCCTGGCCAGCGGCAAGACGCCGGCCGGAATGCATCGGCCGGTGCTCGTGCAGGAGATTCTCCGCGTGCTCGCGCCCCGTCCGGGGGAGACGGCGATGGATTGCACGCTGGGCTACGGCGGTCATTCCCAGGAACTTCTGGCCGCAGTGCAACCGGGGGGGCGACTACTCGCCATGGATGCCGACCCGATTGAACTGCCCAAGACGGAAGTGCGACTGCGCAGCCTCGGTTTTCCTTCAGAAGCGCTCGTCGTCCGGCGAATGAACTTCGCCGGTCTGGCCCAGTTCATTGCCGCCGAGTCGCCCGAGGGGGTGGATCTGCTGCTGGCAGATTTGGGCGTCTCCTCCATGCAGATTGACGATCCCACTCGAGGCTTCACGTTCAAGTCGGACGGCCCGCTGGACATGCGGATGAATCCGGCGCGCGGCCTGACCGCTTCGGCACTGTTGTCGACGCTGGACGAAGCTGGTCTGGCAGAACTTTTGGTCGATCACTCCGACGAACCTCGTGCCATTGAACTGTCGCGCAGCATCCTGCGCGCCCATGCGCGCTCGCCGCTGACGACGACCCGCTCGCTGGCAGACGTCGTGGCGGCGGCGTTCGCGCAGCTTGCTCGCCATTCCCGCGATTCCGCCGAGAATACGATTCGCCGGGTCTTTCAGGCGCTGCGCATCGCGGTGAACGATGAGTTCGGCACACTGGCCGCCTTGCTTCGGAATCTCCCGTTTTGCCTGAAACCGGGGGGACGAGCCGCCATCCTGACGTTTCACTCGGGTGAGGACCGTCGGGTGAAACTGGCTTTCAAGAATGGACTCTGCGACGGGATCTACGCCTCAATCGCGAACGAGGTGATCCGGGCCGCGCCGGAAGAACAGCGAGCCAATCCCCGTTCGACCGCGGCGAAACTGCGGTTCGCGATTCGGGCGCCGTAATCCCAGGGGCCGGCGACTTCCGGATCGAAAACCGGCCAATGCGTAACTTCCCCACGGCCACCTGGTCGCCGGGCAGCCGCGTGGCGGTCATCACCCCGGCAGGTATGCGTCGGTTGCAGGCTTGGGATCGATCAGCGCATCGGCCTCGGGCAATCCCACGGCGCGACGTTTTTGGGCATCCCAGACGATGGGCTGTTGCAGGCGCAACGCCAGGACGCCGAGCATGCCCACTTCGGTGATCCGGGCCCCGATCTCGAACGGCGAGTACGACTTGGCGTCCCCGGCGCAGGCCAGCACCCATTCGAACATGTGCGAGTTGTTGACCTGACTCCATCGGGGACGCTGCCCCTTCGCCGTTCGTTTGGGATCCCACTTAAGCACTTCCGTATCGATCCGGGGTTGCGTCTTGGGAATCGCGGCCACCTCGAGTTGGTCGGCGCCACGGAATTGCGTGGCCCCTTTCAGGCGGACATTGCAATCGGTATTCCAGAGTCCCGCCGAGAGCGTCCCTTCGCTCCCCACAATCAGGCATCCGGTTGAATCCACCGGACCTTTGGTAATGCCCTCCGGGGGAGAGTGCTTGTCGCCGGAATAGAAGTAGAGTTTGACCGGCCCGCGCTTCCCTTTGGCTGCAAAATCAAACGTCACGGTGCAACGCGTTGGGAACGACTCGTGTCCCAGGTCTTCGCCCGTCGCTTCGATCCGCACGGGAGCATCCAGTTCCAGAGCCCGGTAGGCAAGCTGAAAACCGTGGCAGCAAAAGTCCGCCAGCGAACCACCGCCGAAGTCGTACCAGCCGCGCCACTTCGCCGGATGATAGATCTCCTCGTTGTAGGGGCGTGCCGGCGCCGAACCCAACCAGAAGTTCCAGTCGAGCCCCTCGGGAATCGGGTCGCTCTGGGGAGGACGATCGACGCCATTGGGCCAGCTATGCGCCGGGTGCCAGACGTGAACTTCGCTGATTTCACCGAGCAGGCCGGATTGAATGACTTCGTAGCTCCGTCGAAAACCTTCGGTCGAACAACCTTGATTTCCCGTCTGCGTCGCCAGCTTGGGATGGCTCCTGGCCAGTTTCTCCAGGGCGTGACATTCGGCGATGGAATGGGCCAGTGGCTTTTCGCAATAGACATGCTTCCCGCTGGCCAGGGCCGCCTGGCAAATGGGGACATGCCAATGGTCGGGCGTGGCGATAATGATGGCGTCGACCTCTGTCTCCTTATCGAGCAACTCGCGATAATCGTGATA
>JBJXGA010000537.1:0-2960 GCA_046152955.1 Planctomycetales bacterium
AAAACGCTCAGCGGCCAGCCGGATGGGTCGGTCGTGGTGGTCGTGGTCGGTTTCTCGACGAACCTTGCGCGGCTGCTCGAATCCCCCGCCGACGAGCATTCCCCTTTGACCGGACGCGACCTGGTGGCGAAAAAAGTGCGGCTGCTGTCGATGATGGCCGGAATGTTCAGCGAATCCAATCGGCAAAAGGAATACAACGTGTTCATCGACGTCGATGCGGCCCGCGCGGTGTTCAACGAGTGGCCGACGGCGATCGTCACCAGCGGCTTCGAGATCGGCCTGGCGATCAAGTATCCCGCCAGCAGCATCGAACGCGATTACAGTTATGTGCCGCATCACCCATTGCGTGAGGCGTATGAGCTGTACCAGAAGATGCCCTACGACCGAGAGACCTGGGATCTAACGGCTGTGTTGTACGCCGTCCGTCCCGAGCGGGGGTATTTCGGACTGTCGCCGCGCGGGAAAATCAGCGTGGACGATCAGCACATCACGCAATTCGCGCCGCAGGAGCAGGGACGCCACCAATTCCTGACCGTCACACCGGAACAAATCTCCCGCGTCCGCGAAGCGCTCGTGCAGCTCGCCAGCCAACCGCCGGACCGGCTGCCGTAATGAACCTGCTTAGCGGGCGAAGTTCTAATAATTTGTTCAGGCAATCGATTGCCGTTGTTTGGCGGTCGGCAGTTCGATACGATTTGTGCCAGGTATGTTTGAGGCTGGTGCCCGAAAATGCTTTCGTTTTGGGGATTTTCCGATGAGAACTTGTGTGTTCGTCGTCGCCGCTTGTTTGGGGGTCGCTGGCTGCGGTCAAGGACCGGAGTCCCAGGTGCCGCCTGCCAACAGTAACGTCGTCAAAGTCTCCACTGACGCTGGCCCGAAAACAACGATCGAACCTGATGCTCAAATCTACGCGACCATCGGAGGTGATCGAAGCGAGGGGGGCGAGCGAGCGAAATCCGTCCCTCAAAGAGCCACTATACCGATCGAAGGGAGTTTTCGCGGGACTGAGGAGGAATTGCGTGCCCATGATGCACCGATTGTCACGCTGAAGATTGTAGGAAAACGTTCCGATGGTGGACCGATCATACTCGATTCCAACGCCCTGGCTTCCGAAAAGGCGGGACAGGATGCGCTGCGCTTTCGTGGAAATTTGAAGTCGCCCGAGAGTCCCGGGAAGTACTTACTTCAAGCGTCGCGCAGGGGACGAGTGTTCGCAGAGTCCGAGATTGATATTGAGTGAGCGGCGTTTTGATCGCGGAGGAGTCCACGAGAATTGCGCGCCTGCCGGAGAGCGGTTTCCAAGGCCCGATCGAATCGCGCGCCGAACGATCAATAGCAACCTGAGTCGTTATTGTCCGCTTCGCGCCTCAACCGCCAGCCTGCGGACGCGCATTGGATTCCATTGGCAAAAGGCAGCCGACGGGCGCTATACGAGCGAAATCCGGTTGCCGGACTGCACGCTCTGGAGCGCCGCCAGGTTGACGCGGAGCGTCTGCCTTCCCTCGGCGAGCGTGCAAAGAACGGGACGTTTCCCTTCCACGGCGTCCAGGAAGGCGTGCGCCTGGGAGATGAAGGGGGTGTCCCGCTCCATCGGGCCGAACTCCTGCGGCTGCCATGGCTCTCCCGGAGCCGACATGTGCAGCAGGCGGTTATTGTGGTTCTCCCAGCGGAGCGTTCCTGCCTCGCCGACGATCGTCAGGGACATTTCATTCGGCGCCTGATGCTGATTGAGGGCGAAGCTCCCCAGCACCGCGCCGTGACGGGATAGCAGATGGACCGTGTCTTCGACTTCGACGTCGGGCAACGCGCAGTGCGCCGCGTCAGCGAACAGTGAGGTCACCGGCCCCACGAACCACTCAGCCGCGTTGACGACGTGCGTCAAGGCGTCCTGGATCGCTCCCCCTCCCGTTTCGTGGCGCGTGTAATAGATCTGCCGGTACGCAGGGCGATAGGTGGGAAAGTGCTGCCCGGCAACCGCCACCAGTTCCAGCGGCCGGCCGACCCGCCCGGAATCGAGCGACTCTTTCAGGCTCGCCACAACGGGAAAGGCGCGATAGACATAGGCCATTCCCGCCACGATGCCGCGCGCCTCGACCTGATCGCACAGTGCGTCGAGCCCTTCCTGGCTCACGCTCAGTGGCTTTTCGATCAACAGGTGCAGTCCCGCGTCAGCCAGACACGTGGCGAGCGGGACATGCGTGTGGGCCGGTGTGGCGATGACACCGATCGCCGGGCGTTCCTCGAGGGCCGCTTCCAGCGTGGCGTGCGCCGCAATGCCATAGCGCTGGGCCACCGTTGTGCGGAGCGTCGGATTGAGCTCGACGATGGAAACGCGCGCCCGGCCCGTGGCCTGAAAGCAGCGCACATGCCGCTCGCCGATCGAGCCGACTCCGATCACCAGGACCGCCTGCATGGTCGTCAATCAAGCGGCCCGCGACCCGTCCTGCATGAACAGCTTTTCTTCGCCGCGGACGACGGCCGGCGTCACGATGTACTTCTTTCCCGCTTCCTGCTCGGGGAGTTCGAACATGATGTCGAACATCAGCCCTTCGATAACGCTCCGCAAACCGCGGGCGCCGGTGTCTTTTTCTTTGGCAACGCGGGCGATCTCCCGCAGCGACTCGGGGGTGAACTCCAGATGGGCGTGTTCCATTTCAAAAAACTTCTGGAACTGCCGCACCAGCGAATTCCGCGGCTCGGTCATGATGTGGACCAGGTCGTCTTCCGACAGGGGGGACAACGCGCTGATCACCGGCAGCCGCCCCACCAGTTCGGGAATCATCCCGAACTCGATGATGTCGTCCACGCAGGAGGAAGAGAGCAGGTTCCCGCGACGTTGTTCGTTCTGACTGGTATTGCCGTCACTGCCAAAGCCGATGGTTTTCTTGCCCAGCCGCTTAGCGATGATGTTTTCCAAACCCACGAACGTCCCGCCGCAGATGAACAGGATGTTGGTGGTG
>JBJXGA010000015.1:0-25861 GCA_046152955.1 Planctomycetales bacterium
GCATTGCGGCAGACTCCGGGACTTTTTCGGGTTTCACCGGGCGCGGCACGCCGTACTGGAAGGAGCGATCCTGGCGACGCGCGTGCATCTGCTCTCGCCGGGCGAGATCCAGTCGGAATTCGACCGGTTGAAGACGATCGTCCACAAGACCGCCGGTCCGCGCGAGCGGGAGGCGTTCGACATGCTGCGCGAGTACGTTGCAGATCGATCTTGAGGTTCAATGCTCTCAGGCTCAAGGAGTACGGTACACAGCACGGCATCGATCGACTGACGATGCGAAAATGGACTAGCACACAGGATGATGCCTGGGCAATGGCCGCTCTAGCAGTGAAACTATGTGGCGTCCAAGGGGTTTATCGCGGGCCTCTAGGGCCGTCGTCCTACGTGTTCATGACGTTCGGAAAAGTCCAGTTGAGCAAGCGCCAAAATCGGTCGTGACCACCGATGGCATTGCAGTCGTTTGCAATTTCCACGGTCGTGCTGGTCATCCAGGGAGAATATGGGCCTGCTGCTGGTGGTGTCGTATTCGGCCTGATATTCGGAAGCCTCGCGCGGGACTGGATTCCCGGAATCCCGGATTAGCCTGCTAGCGGTAGCCTGAGTTTACCGCCGCGATACTGTGGGTTATGATGGATGCGACCAGTGGTCTTCCCATCGCGGACACGCGCCACGCTACGCAGGAATCGGGCATGCCTACCAGAATCAACGGCATCGGTACGGCCTATATCGGCCGTGGCAATCGGCAGGCCTCAGACGGGGTTTGCGAGTCCTGCCACCGCGCGACGGTGTTGGAGAACTATGAAACGCGCTTGTGGTTCACGGTGCTGTTCATTCCGGTGATTCCGCTGACGCGCCAGCAAATCTTGAATTATTGCCCCATTTGCACGCGGCACCAGGCAGTGCCGTTTGCCGAATGGGAGCAACTGCGACAGGCCGCCATCGACGACAGCGCGGGCAAGCTTGCGGAAAACAAGGATGACCCCCAGGCGGCGATCGAGATGCATGGAACGCTGGCAGCGTTTCATCAGCGGGAGCAGGCCGACAAGTTGGCCGGCATCCTGCGCGAGAAATTCGCCCAGAACGCGCCGGTGCAATTCTATTTAGGAGGCTGGTTCGAAAAAGTTGGAAAGGGCGTCGCGGCCGACGAGTGCTTCGAGCGCGCCTGGAAACTCGATCCGACCAACCCGGTCATGCAACGGGCCGTGGCGATTGGTCGGATCGAACGGGGGGAATTGGACGAGGCCCGAACGATGCTCGCGGCGTTCGTGCCTCCGTCGCCAGCGTTCGAACCCCAACTGTTTATCATGCTGGCCCAGGCCTATCAGACGGCGGGGAGACACGCCGAAGCGCTGGAGCTGCAGCACATGTTGCTCACTGCCTCGCCAGGGCTGGCCTCCGCCAAAGCGTTTCGCAAACAGGTCCGCGCGTCGGAAAAAGCGCTGGGGGTCGAGCGGTCCGCAGTCCCCCAGGATCCCCTGTATCGCTCGCCAGTCCTGCTGGGTGCCACGGTAGCGGTGATGCTGCTCGCGTTAGCGATCGGTTGGAACCACTACGTGAAGACACATCAGTCCGTCCACGTCGTCAACGGCCTGCGTGCGCCGATTTCGGTCCAGGTTGACGATGGCCCGACCGTCGAGATCAATGGCCCCGGACGCACCCTTCTGACCCTTGCCGAGGGGAGGCATCGAGCAAAGCTCGTCTCCCCGGCTGAGCTCGGAGAGCCGTTCGAGTTTGAACTGCGGGCCGATTGGCTTGATCGGTATGTCAGCCAACCCGCGTTTGTCCTCGATCCCTCCCGATCGGCCGTGGTGGCGTGGGAAAGCGTCAACTACCGAGTCGGTCCGGCGGGAAACGAAACGCCACGATATCGCTGGCACGTCGGCCAGCCGTGGACCACCTATGCCCACGTCGACTACCTGTTTCAGGAATTTCCCGACAAGTTGCAGATGAAAAAGTCCACCCAAGTCGTCACCAAGACCAGGGTCGATACGCTGGAAGCCCACCCCGCGTCGGCGATCCTGCACGTGGCCGCGGACTCGAAGGAACTGTTGTCCGATGTCCTCCCTTATGCCGAAGCGCATTTACTGGCAAGTCCCGACGAGGACTTTTTGCTTTCCGTGTATTATGGAATCGGCGTGCTCAAGTTGAATCAGGCGGATCGGTGCCGCGAGTTCCTGGCCGCCGGCCTTTCGGTCCGGCCGGTTCGGGTGGAATGGCATCGCATATATCAGGGAGTTTGCGGATTTCAGGACCGCGACCCCCAATTGCTGGAAGAGTACGATCAATACGTCGCCGCCGATCCGAACAACTCCATGCTGCTGTATTTGCGGGGTCGGATCGACCCCACCGCCGAGGGGAGCCAAGAGTATTATCGTCGCGCCCAGCAAGCCGATCCCGGCAATCCCTACCCCTGGTTCTCCCGCGGCTATCGGCTCCGTAATGAAGGACAATTGACCCAAGCCCGCCAGTCGATGGCAGAAGCTGTCCGACTGCACCCGGACAACGCCGGATTTCGTCATGGTTTCACCGACATCCGTTTTGCCCTGGGAGAATTCACCGAGTTAGCGGCTGAAGCGCGCGAAGGCTTGCAGCGCGCGCCAGGCAATTTGAGCGATGAGCTGTTGCTCCTGGAAGCCTTGACAGCAGCCGGGCGAGCCGCCGAAGCGGATGCCGCGCAGAAGGACTTCGAAAAGTCCGCGGCCCAGGCGTATGGCCCCTTCGACTCGTCCGGTCCGGAAGCAAAATTGTATCTGCTGTATTTTCGCGGGGAATTTGAGAAGCTATTGCGCGAATCGTCGCAGCGAAACGGTGGGCCACCGTTCAACCCCCTGCAGATCGCCGCACGGATCGAATTGGGGCAGATCGACGGCCTGGCCATCAGCGATCAGGTGCTGGGAATGTCGCGACCGAATCTCGACCTGTTGCTGAGCCTGGTGTGGCAGGGGCGCGGCGACGCAAGCCGGGCGGAGGATGCGCGGAGCCGCGCACTGTCGGGACTGCAGCAGGGAGACAAGGAAAATCGTCGCGTCGCCGCTCTGTTGCAAGCCGCGCCGGAGCTTCCCCCTGGCGCCCTCGAACAGATTTCAATGGAATCGTCCGTCAAGGCGCTGGTCCTGATCGCATTGGCCGACCTCTGTCCGGAGCAGAGGGGGGAGTTCCTGTCGCTGGCCCGCACGCTCAATTACCGCCGCGGGTTTCCCTACCACGCCCTGCAGCGCCTGCTGACTCAACGGGAGGCCCCTGACGCGCCTTGATCCTGCGACTCATGAACCAGAATGCCACGGATGACACCGATTCCACGGATGATCAGAGGATCGAGTCAAAAGTAATGATCCGTGTCCATCCGAGGTATTCGTGGTCAAGTTCCATTTGGTTGCGGCCCTCGGCTGCGCCGTACTCTATTCTTCCAATTGCCGTTCCGAATTAGTCCATGCCGGCCTTCACACACCATATTTTCGTCTGCGGCAATCGGCGCGAGCCGGGACATTCCCGCGGCTGTTGCGATCCCGACGGCGGCGACGCGCTCCGGCAGGCCTTCAAAGCGGAGCTCAAGAAACGGCAATTGGGGTCTTTGGTGCGGGCCAATGCCGCCGGTTGCCTGGACCAATGCGAACTGGGTCCGACGGTCGTGATCTACCCGCAGGGGATCTGGTACGGGGGAGTGCGGATCGCTGATGTCCCGCGAATCATCGATGAGACGATCGTCGCCGGCCGCATTCTGGACGATCTGGTGATTCCCGCCGACCGCCTGAACGCCGCGAAGTAGCCCCCCGATGATGCGCTTGCACATCGCCCGGCGAATCGACACACTCTGTCACGTTCCCCCCGCACCGCGGAAACCTCGGCTGGAGTCACGGATCGCATGGAAACTGCTTTATATTACACGCTCCCCAGAGTGCTGCACGTCGGCACGGCAATCGTGCTGGTGGGAGGGACGTTTTTCATCTGGTTCGTCTTGCAACCGGCCGCCGCGCAGGCGCTGACCGAGGCGGACCATCTGAAGCTGCGCGAGCGAATCATGCGCACCTGGAAGACGATCGTGCATGCCGGAATCGCCCTGTTGCTGGGAAGCGGCGGGGTCAACTATTACCGGGTGCTCGTGGAAGGTTCGCACAAAGGGGACAGCCTGTATCACGCCCTGTTGGGGACAAAAATCCTGCTGGCGATGGCGATCTTCTTCATCGCCTCGGCCCTGGTGGGGCGCTCGGCTGGATTAGAGTCGTTTCGCCGGAACTCCCGCAAATGGCTGGCGGTCAATCTGGTGCTGGCGCTGCTCGTTGTGGGGATCTCCGGGTTTCTGAAGGTTCGCGGCGTACCGCCGGTCCCTGCCGATCGCGGGACAACTGCCCAGCGCGTGGATTCAGGGACCATTGCACTGGAGGGGGCGCTGCATCCGCTCTGATTCGCCATCGAGACTCGTCCGTTTTCCGAGTTGAACGTCCGCGTTCCTGAATCCGGCATCACCGTTCTCTTGTTCACATCTGCGGTCCGGAGGAATGGCTGACCGTGCCGCATCGCAGAGTTCCTGGAGGAATTATGTCCCGCTTCATCACCCTGGCGGTGGGCCTGCTGCTGGCGTCCACACCTGTTCTGGCTCAGGATTTGTCCGTAGCGACGGTCCTTGTGGATGGGGAAGCATGGCAGCTTGTCGCCGAGGGTTACCGCTTCACTGAAGGCCCGGCGGTCGATGCCGCGGGACGGGTGTACTTCACCGATGTTCCCGCCAGCATCATCGATCGGATCGAACTCGATGGCAAGGTGACCCGTTTCGCCGAGCAGACGGCCAATACGAACGGCCTGATGTTTGGTCCCGACGGCTTATTGTACGGCTGTCGCAATGGAGACAAACAGATCGTCCGCTACGACCAGGAGGCCAAGGTGCAGGTGCTCGCGTCGGATGTCAACTCGAACGATCTGGTGGTCCTGGGGAACGGCGCAATCTACTTCACCGATCCCCCCGGCGGGAGGGTCTGGTACATCAGTCCGCAGCGCGAGAAACGGATCGTGGCGGAGGGGCTGCGTCCAAATGGGGTCATCCTCTGGCCCGACCAGGGAACGCTCGTCGTCACCGACGGGACGGAGCCGGTGTTGTGGACGTTTCGCGTGGAACGGGATGGAAGCCTGACCGGCAAGGAACGTTATTACAGCCCGCTGCAAATGCAGCCGGGAAGCGATCGGACCGGTTCCGACGGCATGACGGTGGACAGCGTCGGTCGGCTGTACGTCACGACCCGCGTCGGTCTGCAAATGTTCGATCCGACGGGACGTCTGGGAGGAACGATCGCCAAACCGCAGGCCGGGCCACTCTCCAACGTCTGCTTCGGCGGACCAAAGCTCGACACGCTATACGTCACCGCGGGGGACAAAGTGTTTAAACGCAAAACGCAGGCCACTGGCGTGCGGTATGCGGTGCCGCCGACGAAGTAGCAGGGCGTTCGAATTGCTCGACGGGCGATTCAATGCGATACTGAACCAATCGAATGGGTCTTGCCAGACTGCGGAGCGGTCGGAAGTCCGAGTCAAAGCCCCGTTCCCCCACGCCGGTCGGATCATGCCATGATGACGATTCGCGCTGTATACGAATAGGGAGTTTTTTGCCCGACCGAACCGGTCGATCTTCCCGAAGGAACGTTCGTTGTTGTTGAAGCCAAACACGCTGAGTCCGAGACCTTGCGAGCCACCCGGCGGCGAGTATTTGAGACGCTGACCCACTCGTATGACGGTGGCGAACCGAATGCCGCCGAGCGCCACAACGAGCACCAGCCATGAGAACCGTAATTCTGGATACTGAACCCACGGCTTCCGAGATTTCTCAAGCGTTAAGCGAGTATGGCCTTGGGGCCGCTGGCTCCGCAGGTGTGGTCGATCATGTTTCGTTCGCCGTGATGCGAAAACTCGCAATCACCGAGGCGTTCACGAATGACAAGCACTTTGAAGCCACCGGTTTTCGGGTACTGTTCTGAAAACAGCCGAGATGCCCGCGAGACCGACCGCGAAATCGTGAAACTTTCAGAAAGCGCTTCCAACCGGGCGCCCCGCCGGAGCCAAATCGTGTCTGATGCGACTGCGACGCACGCGCTTCTGGAATGCTTTCACGGCGGCGACAACGCCGCCTTGAACGAGTTGTACAGCCGCTATGAAAGCCGCGTTCTGGCGATCGTCCGGGCCAGGCTGGGGGCCGAACTGCGGCAGAACGTCGAGTCGTGAGACATCGTGCAAGACTCGGCGCTCGCCAGCGTGCGCGGCATCAACAGCTTCGACTACACCAGCGAAGGGGCCTTCCTCAAATGGCTCGGCCAGATCGTCGAAAACCGGATCCGCGACCAGCTCGACCACCAGCGAGCCGGCCGCCGCGACCACCGGCTGGAAATCTCGTTGGACAATCCGCGTTCGTCCGACTCCGCGGCCCCGCTTGATCTACCGGACAAGGCAGGGCTGCCGACGCCCAGCGGAGTGCTAAGGTGCGGCTTCAAGTCGACGTTGCCGTCGTCCGGCGTGCCTTGGTCGCAATCGCGACGTCACAGACATTGCAGAGGGTCTTCAAATCGTCGTCAGTGGATTCGAGATGCTCTATCGAAACAGCCTTTACGTCGTTGACTCCGGACTCGATTTTCGAAATCTGATCCGCAAAAACTCGGCGAGAAACCACGTACATACCGCCACGTGCGCCCTCGAAGGCGCAATTCCATGCCGACAGCGCTTGCCCATAACGGAGTGCTTCGCGCAGTTGCTGGTCTGTGATCTTGAGAAAGCCTTGTAGGCCCTCCCTACCCACGCGGGACAAAAGACCTGCGGTGCACCAGTCGCCGGCACCGGCCGTATCCTTCACGCTTGGCACTGGCAGCGACTTCAACTCGATCCACCGCGTCGGGCGATTGCCGGCACCCGTTCGCCGATACCGCAAGCCCTCGTCGCCCAGCGTCTCGATCTGCAATCGCGGCGATCTGCACGTGTCCATTTCCGGCAACTCGCTAAGCCGCTCGTGCGAGTATTTGACGACATGCGCCAATTGCCATGCGCGTCGAAATAGAATGGGATTGCCGACACCGGAAGGCTCAAAGACGATCAGGCCGCCAGCTTCGGCACACGCACGGGCGAGGATCAGGGCGCCCGAGGAGACTCGGTCGAAAAAAAAGACCTGTGGCTGGCCAAGTTGCGTCGCAATTTCTTCGGCCACTTCGCCCAATTCGGCGCGGTAGCCGGGAAACGGGGCACCACACTCCGTGCATCGCCAGGAAAAGGAGTGCCGTGGGACGCCCCGGATGTTCTTCGTGATTCGCTCAACGATCACAGGAGTTCGGCCATCATCGTCCACGCGAATAAAGCGGTCGGAGACGTTCCATCGCTTCAGATCCTCTACCACTAGGTCTGTTGCGATTCCTGTTCCCAGGCGGGCAACCGGTTGGGCCTTCCAACCGAGATAAGACAGCACCGTGAGCACATTACCGCAAGTGCCGCCGCTCCAATAACGTGGCGGTTTCCCGCTGATTCGACTGACCACGACGTCCAATGCGACCAGCCCCGTGCCGACGACGAGCGGAGGGGTCTTCTTTGCTCGCGATCCTCTTTCTGAGTTTTCCTTCATGTTCTCCCCCTCTCCGTGGCATACGATGAACCGTAGACGTCGCCGTGCAACCAGATGTGAACAAGTTCGCCACTTGTTGCGGAGTCAACCCGCCCGGCCATTTGAGCACCCAGACTATACCCGATCGACTCGACATACAGAATGGTGAATGGTCGATCGAGCGCGGCCATCAACGCCCCCAGCGACAACGCCTTGCTGCCCAGCGGCGAGAGAATGATCTGTGATCCGCCCACGCTTTCGAAAATACGCCGGCGTTTTTCGTCAATTTTCAAAATCGTGCGGTAAAGATCGAGTGGCCTCCCTTCGTGGGCGTAGACGAGGTCTCGTGCGTCCACCTGCCATGCAATTTGCAATTCCTGCGAGAACTCTTCGATGAGTTCGTCTGATGCCCGTGGATTAGAGGCGGGAAACGGTAAAATCGGACAAACAACTGTATCTTTTTGCACATTTTGAAGCGCCTGGAAAATCCTCCGAAGCGCCTCCCCTTTTCCCGCGCTGAGAAGGGGCATCCAGAGAATTGCCGCACGCGACTTGCTGTCTAAGCCCCATTCGCCGCGAAAGCCGTGAATGGCCGCGGCAGTCGCGGCGCACTTGGATTGAATTCCCCTATCCAGTTGCGGGTCGTCGCAGCACACGACATGAAGATTGCACGGGGTGTCGCTTCGCGAAATCGTCGTGTGAAGGTAGTTTATCACCGGGAAAGCAACTCCGATCGACAGCGCGCTCACATCGACAAACACATCTGAGACATCTGCCAGCGAGACCGTGCTGATCAAGCGAGCGGCAGACCGTCCTCCCACCACCGCATCGTCCGAGGCAAAAACGGCGATCCGTTGCACTTCGGAACTGGGAATGAGTTCGATCAATCGAGCGTGATTTGCATCGGCCAACTTGACCAAGGAGGGTGATGGATCGGGCCGCTCTTCACGAATGAGAAGTGCCCGAACGCGATCCGCAGCGCTTGCGACAACTGCTTGTGCAACGCGGGTCGAACGCGGGTCGAAGCCGGCGCCAGCAATCAACAAAACGCGACGATCGGGGATCGACAGATACTCTTGCAGAAAAGCATCCGCGGGATCACCGCGATGATAGATGCACGGATCCCATCTTCGATTGGAAATCATGCTGGCGGTTCCTCGATCATTGCCGCGATGTCACGCACCCGGCCTTCGATAAAGCCTCCGCGCATCAGCGTCAGGCCGTGAGCCAGATTGACTGGCCCGGCAAGTTCCAACAGGCACCACTCTTTTTGCTTGCATTCGTAGTGGGGGACGACGAGGAGGGCGTTGTACGCGACCGCGAACTGCAATACGCGGGCAACCTCAGGATTGTTGGAACCAAGCTGATCGTACTCAGCCTGCGGGATTCCGAATGCATTGGGGGTCAGCCAGCCGTTGGGCTGTAGCGTCACTGCGACACATTTGGCCGCCAGTGCCTTCACCATCCTCCTGACCTGTTCAACGCATGGGAAACTCCAGGTGTCGATGATTCGCGCCGCATGCTCTCGGAGCAGGCGATGCTGTACGGCAGCAGTCAGGGTGGAACGCTTCGACCGTATCACCTGCGTCTCCAGGGTGTCAACGAGGACGGCGCTGAGCTGCAGAAACAGTTCGGCATTTTCTGAACTGGCATCGCACAAAGCGTCGATCCCGTAATAGAACGGCCGGTCGAAGTGGTGCAAAAGATGAAGTCTGGCAGCTTCATACACGCCGGCATTCGCGACAACGGGACGCGACGGCTCGGGGTCGTCATTCTCGAAGAGCGTCCCTTGGTCCTTGCGCCGCTTCGCATAGCGATGCATCAGGATGCCGAGCATTGCCAATCCCAAATCCTCCGGAATGACTTCCCCGCCGCGGCGAAATGACTCGATACCTTCTTCGAATTCACGACGACGGTTGTCGGCCACTTTGAGCTTCCGCTGTGCGGCGTCAACCCGGCCCGACAGTAACCGAACTTCGGAAGGTGCGATTGTGGCAGGCTCCTCTTCAAGCAGGTCACCGAGGATCACCAGTTGGCGTGGTCCGAGTAGCGGGTGCTTCTGCAGATAACGCCCCGCCATGTCGCGAGCCATGCGGCGGAATGCGATCCGCTGAGCCTTTCGAGGACCATTGCTCTGCAACATGACGACTTCCACGTCGCGAGACGCTGACAGGCCCGGAAAGTCCTTACGCTCGCTCCTTTCTTCAGCGACTGCCGCCAGCGCTTCGGCCGGTTGCAAAATGTCGAAGCGAGTGATTACCCAGCGGGCAATTCGAAGTTCCCGGCGAGCCAGCCAGTGTCCCACAGCGCGAAACTGTGCCGGGTGGAGGCAGTGCGCATCGTCGAGGATGACCAGCGGAACGAGATCGTGGCCTGAATTGCTACCCGCCATCAACGAACGGATCGAGAATTTCTCGATTGCATCAAACGGCCGATAGGTGCCCGTTACGTCTTTCGCAAGAGATTCCTCTTTCGGCGGGACCAGAGAGCCCACGACTTGGTAGACAGCTCTCTCGACCTCGCGCGCTTTGCCGACAACCGCGGATCCACATACGCCGCCGATCGTCTCAATGGCCGTCCCGGCGTCCGACCTGGGCACAATCGTCACGTCTTCGGCACGCACCCCCGTCGCCTCAAGATGCCGAAACCAGGCCAGCACCGCGCGAGCTTGTATGAACGTGGCCAGAAGTCCCGATTTGAGTGATTCCGAGTAGGGAAACTCCCAGAAATCGCGGTAGTCGGTTTCCATCGGCAGCCGGCAGCCGAGGACGGCTGGCTGTCCGTCGTCGACCGCCCCACAGTCGGCCAGCGCGGCGGCCAACGCCTGGTAGCTGGTGGATCTCGTGCTGCGCAACAAGGCTGACAGCGCCGGAAACTCAAACAACCGGGCCAAGGTCGTCTTTCCGCTGCCGGGCGTGCCGCAGATAAGGACAAGTCGGTCGTACAGAGTTCCCGCTTTGGCTGGCCGCAGAAGAAAAAACGTGACGGGCTCCGGGCTGACGATGGCCAGAAACGCCTCGTCGTCGCGGAGTTGCTCGGTGGCACGCCGGTGAAATGGATTATCCACAGAACCCCCTCTTCATGTGTGACGTTCGCGCCGTCGAAACAGCGGGCGCATGGGATGCCGACCGTTGCCACCCAAGGTTTCGGCCCACAACAAGGCAACAGAGTTGTTCGGAGTGTTGTGTTCCAGAATGAGAGGCAACGCGCAGGCCCCAAAACCAAGGCGGGCATCCTCGCCACCGATGCCGAAGTGTTTGCTTTTAATCGAATTATCGTAGTATTTCTCCGTGAGGGCGAGAAACTCTGCGTGCCGCTCGAAGTTGAGCGGAAGATCTTCGGGCAACTTTGCGCCATAGGAGAACTTGATGTCCTTGAACCAGTCGTCAACGGTGGGGTCGTCCTTTGCCTGCCTGTGACGCTCAAGGAGAGTATTCCACCCACGGTGGGTCGCCAGATAGTGGTGCACGCACAGCGTCCAGTCGAGCTCAAAATGCGTTTTCAGCACGCCCTGCGCATCATTCCAGAATCTCTGCAGCTTTCCTTTCCAGACTCCGTCCTCTTTTCGAAATAGCGTCGTGCCACTAGCAATAAAATCGTCGATAAGAAATACAAATGCAAATCGTGCGGATTCATCGCGGAGATCCTGGCGGAGGTGTTTCAACAGATCGTCCCATTTCTCTTGGTTGAACCGCGGGGCAGTCACCACCTGCTCATTACTCACCAATCCAGCGTTCGCGCGCCGAAATACGTCGATTCGTGCACCATCGCTGAGCTCAATGAAGAGTGTTTGGCGTCGCATGCGTTCATAGAGGGCGACCGATTCGGACGTCGCCCAGATGCGATACCGCGGAATTCCCAGTCGCAGTGTGACCGCTCGCTGAATCCGCCACTGCACGGTCTCGGGATAGAACAACTCGACCAAATGATTCATCTCGGCGTTGCTGACGTAGACGAGGTGGCTTCTGACCAAAGCGTAGGCGGCCGCTCGGTCATTCTTTTCGAACTGCTGGAGCCAGTCTGCCAGCGACTCGATGAAGCGAGCGCCCGCCAAGAAATCCTGGTAACCGTCGTATTTCATCCTTGACATGAGCTTGAGCCAATTGAACTCGTTCGTGGCTTTGTCAGTCTCCCAATCCATGATTTCACTGAGCTTCCGTAATACGAAATCTTGATTCATGGCACCCTCCTTTCGCTTGGCGATAATCGCAGTCGAAGCCCCCGCCGGGTCACCACGAGATTTCGGAAGTAGAACAGTGTTGCCTGGCGTCCCCGCTGTCCTGGTGGGCAGACGTTCCAGCAGTGATGCGGATCGGGAGACACTTCGTAGACGCTGAGCCCAAAGTCTCCGCCGAGCAACTCGAAGTCGTTTCCCGGCCAGCGACCGCGGTCGCCAATGCACAGCACAGGCGCCTCAGAGTTATCGATTACAAGGGTTCGCACGCGCTCTGCGACCGCCAGCTTTGACGTTTCCCATGCCACGATATCCACCGAATGGCCGGAACGCAGCACGCGCGCGTGCGCGCCATTGGTTCGGTGGACAAGTTGTTCCACGTGTTCCCAAACTGCACCCAGCGCGACTGCGGCCTTTGGGATGAGTGTGACCTGCGACTGGCGGTAGGTGGTCTCAGCGCTCGCCGTCAGATATCGGTCATGCTCGATAGCTTGACGGATCTGAACGAGCTGCGCTCCGACAACGTCGCGTCCGTCCGGGCTAGAATCGTTGTCCAACGTTGTCACTTCCGCACCGTTGTAGTATCCAACGACAATTCGCTTCCAGAGCGTCTTTGTGAATGCCTTGCGGAGCCTGTCTCGCACGGACTTGCCACGGCCGGTGGCGATCCCCAGTTGGATGCCAGCCTTGAGGAAATTCGTGAGATACTGTGTAACATCCTTCGGTAACGGACCGTGGCGCTGGCATTCGTCGCACAGAGTGCCGTCGTAATCGACGACGAGTCCTTGGAACCGTGTTATGGAAACAGCCGTCGTAAATTCCTTGTACGCATCCCGCCACATCGACAGCCGATCGCTTGCCTGTAGTGATTGCACTGTTTCACCCGACTTGCGCTCGATTGCGCGCTGTTCACAGTATGACATGGCCCGGGTTTCGCGCGATCCACGGAAGGCATTCAGATGGTAAAGCTTCCTGCCGAAAGAAGGCACGCCAGGTCGCCCCGGATCAATCCCCCGTGCCCGACCAGCACTGCCAACGATCAGGAAACTCCTCACCAAACCCGCCAGGTCGGCCAGCCAACCACTGGCGGCAATTTCCATCCTGTGAACCGGAACGTGACTAGGCAGCAATCGAAGAGTTTGGTCGGCTAATTCTCGATCGTCGTCCGAAATAAGCGCCAAGACGGCAGTTTCACTTGATCGTTTGGCCAGCCAATGATGGCGTCCGTGGGCAAACTGCCGGAGATCGGATATTTGAACGTTGCCGAGCGCCGCTTCCGTGAACTTCGATTCGAGGTCGACTGCCGTCGTGGTGGTTGACGTGCCATGCAATACGATCAAAGTCGTGCGCTCCCACAGCGGTTGGCAGCGGCGATCCAGCCAGTCGGTGTCGGTCAACTCCCGTTGATCGCCGAGCAGTTCCCGAACGTCCTTCGGCAGTGCCAATGAGCCGCCGCGCACTGCCGCATACGATCTGGCAAGCAGGACGGCGAATGCCAGCAGGGAATTGGTCGCCAGAAAGCCGTCTCTGCCGGATGGCAGTTCGTATTCGACGAGGTTCACGAACTGATAGCGCGAAACGAGTCGGGAAATCCGGGACTTCGGCGTGGCACAAAGGACCAGCATGTTTCGCGGTTCGCGCTCGGCGATTCTCTGCACCGCCCCCAGGACATCCGTGTTGTTTCCTCCAGCGGTTGGGACGAAAACACTCATTTCGGCAAGTGGTAATTGCAGAAACGCTGCCTGGAGCGGCGAAACGGCCGAAGCAGGTTTGTGGGCAATCGATTGATGCAAATGACAGGCGAATTGCGAAACAGTGAAGGAGCCACCCGATCCGAGCGCAAGCAGGGGCGTGCAGCAAAGACGCTCTACGGCGCGTGAGAGCCTTTCGATGGGCGCAATGGAAGCCCATCGAAATGTCTGCGACAACGATTCCAACTCGTATGCGAACGGTTTCCCCAAACTCACTCTCCGCGGATTGGTGAAGCGACATCTATCGCCAACTGTCGCTATGTTTACCAGTCGATGACTCGCGCCATCGTCAAAGGATTCGACTTCGAATCAATAACCCCGGGATCTATTGATCGTATCCCGACTATATCGATTTCCACCATTTCCGGCGATGCTCGGACACGCTACGCACCGAAGATGCTCAATCCAATGCAATCGGGGCCAATTCGATGTAAATGACGGGGATCTGCCGCTGTCGCCCAGCGTGGTCGTCTGCGGACCTCTGCTTCGCCCCGACGCTCGGTGCGCGGAATCGGCGTGTCGAGCGAGAGATCCGGTAGCCGGGCCGTGCCATCGTCACTCCGCGTCAGCACCTGCGGATTATTGCGCGTGAACTGCGAGACCAGCACCCGGTAATTTGGTGGTTCCTCACCGGAATTCGTCATCGGGCCTAATTCTGTGATCGCGAAGTTTGTATCTTCACTTTGCGGGCGAAGCCGTCAATCGTGCCAATACTGCCGTCCAAAAACCATGTCGGAGTATGACCCGTCGGGAATTGTCAGTGGATCGGCCATCCGATAGCGCTCGACGACTGTCCGATTGAGTTCGATACCTAGGCCGGGACGGTCCGAGAGTGCGAGTACTCCGTCGCTGATTGACAACGGTTCTTCGAGCAACTCGTCGACGAACGGATTGCCGGTCTGATCGACTTCGACGGTCAATCCGTTGGGCACGGCCGAAACCACGTGCGCGTTGGCCACGATCGCGACCGCGTCGCTCCAACTGTGCGTGGCGACGCGCAGTCCCGCGGCATGGGCCAGGTCGGCGACCCGTTTCACCTCGCTGATGCCGCCGCAGCGGCAGGCGTCGGGCTGCACGATGTCGACTGCCCTGGTCCGAATTAGTTCGCGAAACCCCTGAAAACCGAATTCATTTTCACCGGCTGCCAGCGGAACGTCGACAGTTCCACGGAAGGCTGCGTAAGCGTCGAGATCTTCTGGCTGAAACGGTTCCTCGAACCAGAACACACGCTGTGCTGCCAGATACTCTCCCAGCGACCGCGCTTCGCCGGGACTGTAACGCATCGACCCGTCGCACATCAGGTCGCAATCGCTGCCGATCGCCTGCCGCACGGCGTTCACCGCCGCGCGATCGCGGTCGGGGCCGCGTCCCAGCCGCATCTTGACCCGGCGGAATCCCCTGGCGATCAACCGGGCGGCCTCTTCAGCCAAATCGGGCGGTTCCTTCCAGAGGAGCGCACTGGCATATGCCGGACAGCGCGGCTGTCGTCCCCCAAAAAGCGACCATACCGGTTTACCCTGCGCCTTGCCGCGCAGATCCCAGCAGGCCGTGTCGATGGCCCCGAGAGCCGACATGGCGACCCCCTTGCGGCCATACCAGCGGGTGACGCGGTACATGCGGTCCCAGATTCGCTCGACTTCGGTCGGGTCTTCGCCGACCAAGAGCGGAGCGAGCTGCTGCTGAACGATCATGTGAACCAGCGCCGGATGAGAATAGGCGGTGCCGATCCCGACTTGGCCGCCGTCGCCATGAACGAGGACCAGCGACGTCAGCCTCCCGGTACACTTTCCCCCGGCGTATGTGAACCCGTTGGCGTACTCGAATCGCAGATTGATCGTTTCGATGCGGTCGATTTTCATGGCTAAAGATTCGGTGTGAATGGAGCCGTCACTCGTACTTTCAGGGCTGTGAACGAGCGCCGGCTCACGGAGGCAAAGGTGTATCGATCCGGACTAAAGCGACAACCGGTCCGTGGGCATCGCGCCGTAACGAAAACAGAATCGACCGTCCGTGTGCCCGGAACAGGAACCTCATGATACAGTTCACCTGAACGGCAGTGAAAGACATGTCGCTGGAGAGCTGAAATGACGGTGCGGAAATATCTCCAGAATTGTCCCGACTCTCCCGAACGATGGGCGGCGCTTTGCTCCTGTGGAAGCTGCCCGGTCATCCTGACCCCTGGTGGAGTTGATCCAGCCACCACTGGTGTTCCGGCATCGACGCGTTCGGGCGGAATTGGGAGAGCAACTCAATCTCGCGGAGCACTTGCGTAATCGTCTCCTGATCCGGTTGTTCGCAGTCGGCCCACGTTTTGAGAAGCTGCGGGCACGAAATCACCGCCAAGCCTGCTTGCCGTGCGATCCGAATCGCTTTTCGATCGTCGGTCGCGACGAGCCAACGTCGAGATTCGACCAGCGCCAGGCACATCGCCTCGCCGTCCGAGCGAAACTGCGCGGCATACTGCGTGAACAAGCTCAACTCGTGCTGATCACCAGGCTGACACAGCGTCAGCACGCCCGCGTTGAGTAGCGGACTCAAATCAGCCGCTATTTGGATGATCTTGTCCGGCTGAGCCGAGTCTCGCTGTCGAATGAACAGCACCTCACTTTGCACGGCGGCCGGAAGATGCCACGTATGACCGCTGGCTGCCAGGATCGCTTCGGCATGTCCCGACGTGAGGAGGTCGATCAGACAGCATGCGTCGATGGTTGCCGCCGGCATCTCACGCCTCGGTGAGGAGCGACTTCGGAAAATCCAACTGCGAATCGCGCTCTTCGCCGGTGGACCCGACCTCGCGACAGGTCAGCGTCTCGGCGACGATCTGGCGGGCGGTCACGATGTCGCACCGGAAAAAGTTCGCCAGCTCGCTGTCGCCGATGTCTCCCCGTTCATAGGCACTCACGGCAAGGTATTTGAACCGCTCGGGAAAAGGATGGTCGCTCCGCGTCTGCGGCGGCAGGCCGAGCAATTCCGCCGCCTGCCGGGGAGCGAACTTTGACTCCCTGAGGAATTGCCAGCTTCCCTTCGAGATCAGCCCCAGTTGCTCCAGCCGCAGGGCCATTGCCTGCGCCGACGCAAAGTAATAGTGACTCAGGCGCCGCAGATCGGCCACCTGAAAATCCCCCGTCGTGTTCACGATGTCGTTGAATCGCTGCCGCACGCTCGTGGCGGGCATGAGAAAACAGACGCCAAACGCTTCGGCGAAGCGTTCGTTGGCCGGTTTGCGCCCCGGCATCGCGAGAAAATCGATCCCCGGTTTGAAGCGATCGACTAGCAGATGCCCATACTCGTGCAACATGGTCAGCCGCCGGCGCTCGGGCGGGTGCTTGCGGTTGACGAGTATGCAGCAGCCCAGGTCGGCCGTATAGGCGTACATCCCGGCGATGGACGACGGGAGATCCCAGTAGAAGATCCGCAGCCCAACGTCCCATTCGAGCATGGCCCGCAGGTTGATGATCGGCTGATCTCCCAGTCCCAGGCGGCGGCGTTCCTGGGCGGCGACCCCTTCGGCCAGTTGAGCCGGATCGACGCGGGGGCCCAACGTGATTTCGGGCGGGTAGTTGTACCGAAGCGGGGCATTCGTCATCCGCTCCAATTCCCGATAGTCTTCGGCCATCCGCTGCAGCTCGTCGATGGCCGCATGGAGACCCGCCTCGTTGGCCCCCGTCATCCGCTCGGCGACGGCGCGGAGGTGCGGTTGCAGATCGACGACCGGCTCGGTCGGGCGCACGAGTTCGTGGACCTTGCGTCCCAGAAACGGGGCGAGCTTGACGATTTCTTCGGGTTTAGCCGGTCGTTCCCCCTTTTCGATGGCGATGTAAGTCGGGCGGCTGCATTCGAGAAACGCGGCGACTTCCTCCTGCGTCTTGCCACGCGCTTTACGTGCCTCGGCGATCCGCTGCCCAAGAATGCGCGGATCGGTTTTGTCAGGCGGAGGCATGGGACGCCCCTTGGGAAAACTGCATCAAGAAGGCTTTGAGGTACTTCAACCGCTCGTTTGGAATTGCATTCCCGTCAGCGGCCGGCGCGATGATATCGCGCATGTAGCAGTCGGCTGGCTCGGGAATTCCTACCACGTGCATTTCCTGTCGGCGAAACAGGCACGCCTGAGGTCAAGCGATTCGTTTTCGGCCATGGCTGAGCTTCCATCGGGCAGTCCATCGTTACGCAACGGTATTATTCGAATCAGACTTTACAAAGTCAATAGATAGCATAATATTTTTAATATTTTGTAATAATAGTGCAGCGTAGCTCGTTCCAACGACTTTTGGCGGCCTGCGATCGACTGGGCGAGATTTGGCCGATATTTCCGTGAGATACTCACGCTGGACGCCCGGATTCTTAGGTGTGGGCAACCGTTCGCACATTCGAACGAGGCGGGTTCGGCATCGCTGCAAGTCACCGCAGCGTCGCGTTCTTCCACGTCATGTTGTATCGTGGTGCATGCGCTTCAAACGACGCGGGGCGCCGGGACCGGGAATCCCGCGCGGCGCGTCGGACCGCGGGAGAGAACATGTCGACGCGAAATGCGATTCTGGAAAAACTCCGCGCCAAAGTGGCGGCGGGGAAGCCGATTGTCGGCGGCGGCGCGGGAACCGGAATCAGCGCCAAGATGTCCGAAGTGGGGGGGATCGACCTCTTAATCATCTACAATTCGGGACGGTTCCGGATGGGGGGGCGTGGTTCGCTGGCGGGGATGATGCCCTATGGAGACGCCAACGCCATCGTGATGGAGATGGCGCGCGAGGTATTGCCGGTGGTCGAAGAGACACCGGTCCTGGCAGGGGTGTGCGGCACCGATCCGTTCCGGCTGATGCGGCTGTTCCTGCGCGATGTGCAAAACGCCGGGTTTGCCGGAGTCCAGAATTTTCCCACTGTGGGGCTGATCGATGGAACGTTTCGCACCGGCCTGGAGGAGACCGGAATGGGATTCGGCCTGGAGGTCGATATGATCCGGCTGGCGGCGGAGATGGATCTGCTGACGACGCCCTATGCGTTCAACCCGGAAGAAGCCGCGGCGATGGCGCGGGCCGGGGCGGATATCCTGATCCCCCATATGGGGCTGACGACGAAAGGGACGATTGGCGCGTCGACGGCCCTGACGCTGGAAGAGGCGGCCCGCCGCGTGCAGGAGATGCGCGACGCGGCGGTGCGGGTGAACCCCGACATTCTGGTGCTGTGTCATGGCGGACCGATCGCTGAACCGGCCGACGCGCAGTATATTCTCGATCACACCCAGGGGGTCGTGGGATTTTACGGCGCCAGCAGCATGGAGCGTTTGCCGGTGGAACCGGCGATTGCGGAACGGGTGCGGGAGTTTGTGCGTCTGAGGATTTAGGGGTTAGGCGCTAGGGATTCGGCGCTGGGAATTTTGGGCTGGGGGTTGGGTATTCTTGGGGGTCATCTTTCCTGGATTGGGACGGCTATGCCTCAGTACAAGCATATTGTGTTGCTGCGATTCAGTCCGCGGACTTCTCGGGAGGAGATTGCCGGGATTTTTGAGGCGCTGGACGATTTACAGGAAAAGATTCCCGGCATTGTCGACATCTCCAGTGGTCCGTACGACAGTCCCGAAGGGCTGCACAAGGGGTTCACGCATGCCTTCATCGTGACGTTTGCCGAGGCGGAGTTTCGGGACGCGTACCTGGAACATCCCGACCACGAAGTGGTCAAGCAGATGATCGTCCGGCAACTGGCCAACGGTTTGGAGGACGTCATCGCCTTTGATTTCAAGGATTGCGACCGGTTTCGGTACTGAGCTGTTCGCTATGTCCTCCATCGATTTTCGGCCCCATCCGCTGTTGCGCGGGGGACACGTCCAGACTCTGGCGGGGGTGTTGTGGCGCGGAGAAACGTGTGTCGAGCGGGCCATTCTTCATCAGGTGGAACAGCCGGACGGCGATCGGTTGGTGCTGCACGACGATTGTCCCGCAGGCTGGCGCGCCGGAGTGCCGGCGGCGCTGTTGGTTCATGGCCTGGCGGGATGCCATCGCAGCCCGTACATGCAGCGCATCGCGCGGCGACTGAACGAACGCGGAATGCGGACGTTTCGGATGGACCTGCGCGGCTGCGGCGCCGGATTGCCGCTGGCGCGGTTTCCCTACCACAGCGGCCGCTCGGAAGACGCGCTTGCCGCGGTGCGATCGATCATGGGGCTGTGTCCCGGTTCGCCACTGGCGCTGGTGGGGTTTTCACTGGGGGGGAATATCGTCCTCAAACTGCTGGGAGAGGCGCCCGACCTGGTTCCCGGCGAGGTGGCGCTGGGGATCGCCGTCTGTCCGCCGGTCGATCTGCAGGAATGTGTGCAGGCGCTGGGGCGCTGGGACAACCGCTGGTACGATCGGCACTTTTGCCGATTGCTTTGCCAGCAGATCGCGGCCCGGCAACGGCTGGTGCCGCACATCGCCCTCCCCCCTTCCTGGCCGGTCGTGACCACAGAGCCACAGGGACATGGAATTGCGTCCGCCGGGAAACACCCGATCGGTTGGCGTCCGCCGCGGGGGATTGCCGAGTTCGATCGCGTCTTCACCGCCCCGGTGTGCGGTTTCGGAACGGCGGAGAACTACTATCAGCAGTGCAGTTCAGCGCAATTCCTGCCGTCGATCCGAGTGCCGACGCACATTCTCGCGGCCGCCGACGATCCGCTCGTTCCCTACAGCGCGTTGACCCGCGCGAACCCGTCATCGGCGGTGCGGGTGCAAGTGGCGCGGCATGGCGGGCATTTGGGGTTTTTGGGACGGGGCAGCGATCCGGCTAAGCGGCGCTGGATGGACTGGCGGGTGGTGGAATGGGTCACCGCCATTTGTTGACATTCCGCTTCGGGCTGGCATACTGACAGGCAGTCATCCCGTCCCGCGCCGATCGGGAGCCACGGACTGCCGAACCGGTCGGCGTTGTGGACCGTCTCGCTCTACTTCCACCGCGCGGACGCGATGAATGACCCGCTTCTTGCTCTGCTCCCGTTAGAAAGGAAAATGCCATGCGAAGAACTCCAATGATTGCGTGGGTCGGATTGTGTACGGTGATGCTGGCGGCGTTCGCGGCGACGGCCCAGGAGAAGGGGGCCGAAAAGAAGGGGGGCGCTGCGGACCGGCCGGCGGCCGAAAAGGGAACTCGGGACGCGCGGGTCAAGGCCCTGATGGAGGAGATGCGCAAGGTTCAGCAGGCGCTGGCTGAGGAGGGTGTAGGGGCCATTCCAGGAGGACCGCCGGACCCCAAAGCGCTGCAGCAGCGGATGTCTGATGAGCAAAAGCGAATGGAGGAAATGATCCGGCAGACAATGCGGCGCCAACCGCCGGTCCCCCCAGAGGGGGCCCCAATAGGCGTTCCTGTCCCCGGCGGACCGGGCGATCCGCGCGATCAGGCGCTGATGCAGATGAAACAGTTTCTGCAGAACATCGACACGCTGGGGGGCCCCGGCATGATGCCCGGGATGCCGGGAATGCCTGGAGGCGGGCACGACCCGCTGGAAATTGGCCAGAAAATGGTGATGGCCGGCCTGGAATTCCAATTGAAGGGACTCGCAAGCCGGGTGAACGCCACCACCGACAAAGACGCGAAAGAGAAGCTGCTGGCGGACCTTCGCGAGACGTGCGAAAAGGTCGTCGAGGGTCGCCGCAAGCACCGCGCGCGAATGATCAAGGAGCTCGAGGCGCGGCTGGCGGACCTCAAGAAGCAGGATGACAAGGACGAATCGACCGATGCGCTGGTCAAACGTCTGCTGGAAGACGAAGCCGCTGAAAAACAAGCGGATGAGTGATCGGCGACGATTCGCGGCGTTCGATCAGCAACACCCCGGGCCGCTTTTCAGGCCCGGGGCGCCTGATCGATTCGACTTCAGTTCTGATCGTCGGCGTTGTTTTCCACCAGTTCAATCAAACCAAACGCTTTGCGGCCCCGCTGGGCCGGTTCCCAATCGACTTCCAGGTCGCTGACGTCCACCCAGCGATTGCGGTTGCAGGGTACGAACAGCGGCGTGCCGGGTTCCACGACCTGGTCGATGGCGATTTCTCGGACGCCGGAGGTTCCCAGAACCCCAAACGCATTCTCATGATTGCGGAAGCGGATCGACTTGACCCGGACGTCACCGCCATAGGCGCGGATTTCGAAGTACCGCCCCTGGCCGCGTCCCTGCCCTTCATACGGCTGGTAGGTGGGATTGCGGGCCACTTCCACGGCGTCACTGGGGACGCTGCTTCCACCGGCGGGAATCACTTTTGCCTGCTGGCCGGGGACGCCGTACCGCTGGTAGACCACCTCTTCAGCAAACAGTGGATCGGTGGCGGCGATCGTGTCGCGGAGCGCAGGCAGGACGTCTTGTCGCCAATCCTGACCCACCGTTGGGTCGCAGAAACTGATCTGATGTTCGGCCAGAACGGCGGTTGTCCGCACCCGCTGCAGCAGAGACCGGACCGTTTCCCGCGATGCGCGGTAGCGCTCCAGAGCCGCCAGCGCCTGCAGATCAGTGGTGCGGCCGCGGCCGCCGCGATACGCCCCGGCCGTTTCGTAACGGTTGTAATCATCGACCGCTTGTTCCAAAGCCCAGCCGGCCACTTCCAGCGCACCGGCATAGAGCCGCAATGCCCGCAGGTCGGAATAGGCGAGCAGTTCATTCGGCGACGAGTCGTTGTTTCCCGGCTCGATGGTCTTGTACAGCGTGCGGATCGCCGACTCCAAAATGGCGGTCGCTTCGCTCAAACTGGAACTGGAAGAAGGTGCCGGACGACGGACGCGCGTGGCGCTGAACCCGTCTTGCCCCCTGGCGACGGCGCTGGTGGCCACGATCAGCACCAGTCCCAACCACAATTTCCCACGAATCCTTGTGAACATGTTCCGACGAATCATTCCGTCCCCTCCTTGGACAAAGTGCCGGCTCGATCCTGGCGCAGGAACGGAAATCGCCCCCGCCGGATCAGGCCTGTCTGGTTCATACGCGCGCGTAATCTGTCAGAAGCGCCCGTTTTGAGCAAGAGGAATCGCTGCGATGGCTCGAATTGACGGCTCACCAGCAAAAATTGGAAATTGTTTCTTTTTTGATCTGGACAGCGGGGTCTGGCGCTCCTCATGCTGAACAATTCCTGTAGTCCATACAATCGGAGCAGACTGACCGCTGCGGCGGATTGCCCTTCGTATCGCCATCCGAATCGTCACATTGGATTCAGCCTGCTGTTTTTATGGTCAGGGGCCGATTCTTGAATTGACAGAAATGGACAATTTAAGCAAACTGGGTTGTCTAGGAGTTTTGCGGCAGTCGTAGCCAGTGGCGGCAGATTATCTCGCGTTGAGGAAATGACGGCGCATTTCCCAACGTGCAGACGCTGCGCCGGTGGTTGTTTGCCTTGGTTTTTTGGGCGTCGTCCTTTTCCGCGCTCACATCACGGGATTTCTCAATATGAAGATTCGATCGCTTTGGCAGAAATGGTGTCTCAGTCTGTTCAAGTACCGATTCCTGCGCCGTAAGCGATCGACCGGGCGGCGGCTCCCTGCGAGGCGCGCCTCAGCCTGGCGCCCCTTCCTCGGGGAGGTTCTCGAGACCCGAACCTTGCTGTCGACGATCACCGTCACCAGTCTGAGCGACAACCTGACGGCAGACGGCAATGTGACGCTGCGCGAGGCGATTCAAGCGGCCAACACGAATCTCAGTGTCGATGGGTCGGTCGCCGGAGACGCCCTGGGACAGGACGTGATCCAGTTCGACGGGAGTCTCGTGGGGACGATCGCCCTCGACTCGGCTCTCGGCCAATTGGCCATTAGCAGTTCCGTCCGGATCGAGGGACTGGGTGCTCTGAAAACCACGGTCGACGCCAAGCAGAATTCCCGCGTCTTCAGTGTCAGCAGCACGGCGGGAGACGTGGCCCTCAAGAATCTGACTATCACCGGCGGGAAAACGACCGCCGCCAACAGCGTCGGAGGGGGAATCCAATTCCTTTCCACCGGCTCCCTGACGATCGAAAACAGCGCCATCACCGGCAACAGCACGACGGGGGAAAGTGCGCGCGGCGGGGGCCTGTATTCCCGGTCTGCCGTGGTTTCGATCATCAACAGCACGATCGCCGACAACTCCACCACCGGCGGCGCGGCGTCCGGCGGCGGCCTCGCCATCCAGTTGGGAAGCCTGTCGGTCACCAACAGCACCGTGACCGGGAACACCACCTCGCGCGAGGGATCCAGGGGAGCCGGTATCTACTTGCAGCAAGGGCCGCTGACCCTCACCAGCTCGACTGTGGTCGGGAATACCACCTCCGGAACGAATGCGTTTGGCGGCGGGGTGGCCTCCCTGCGCGGCAACATCACGCTGAAGAACAGCATCGTGGCGAGCAATACCGCCAGCGGCGCCTCGAATCCGGACGTCGATTTCGCGAATCTCTCGGGGACGGCGACCTTTTCCTCGACCAATACGTTCGTCGGGATCAATCAGGGAACTCCCCTGGCGGGAGCGCCGGTCGGCTCACCGGACGTCAACGGCAATCTCGTCGGGACCGTGGGGAGTCCGATCAACCCCATGCTCAGCGCGCTGGCCAATCATGGCGGTTCCACAAAAACGTTCGCGCCCTTGCCGGGAAGCCCCGTGATCAATGCGGGGGGAACCAACGTCCTGACGACCGACCAGCGGGGGGTGGGCTTTAGCCGCACCGTCGGCGTGGCGGTGGACATGGGCGCCCTGGAAGCGAATTTCGCCAAATTCGACGCCGACTCCAGTTCCGCCAACGAAGCGGATGGGACGGTGTTCCTGACGGTCGTCCTCGACGCGGTCGTGGGACACGACGTAGCAATCCCCTACACGATTTCCGGTTCAGCCGTCAACCCGGACGACTTTACCGCCGATGCGACCCCCCTGATCATTCCCGCCGGGAGCAGTTCCGGAAAGATCAAGATCACGCTGCCTGACGACGCGCTGCACGAAAAGAACAAGACCGTCGTGCTCACGCTGGGAACCCCCACGAACGCGCTCCTGGGCGCCGCCAAGGTCCACACGCTGACGATCAACGACGACGACGCGGCTCCGTCGGTAACCCTCAGTCGCGATCCGGCAGCGATCGTCGAGGACGGCGGTACCAGCACCATCACTGCCACGTTGTCGGAGGCCTCTGGGGCCGACACGACGATTACGCTGGCCTATTCCGGTTCGGCGACCAAAGGATCAGACTACACCGCATCGGGAATGACGATTGTGATTCCCGCCGGGGAACTGAATGGCTCCATCACTCTCACGGGGATTCAGGACGCGGTCTTCGAAAACAACGAACAGATCGACGTCGACATTGCCAGCGTCGACGAAGGGACGGAGAACGGAGTCCAGCAGGTTTCTGTGACGATTTTGGATCCCCATTTGGTGACGCTGGCAGTTGATCCGGCCTCCATTGCGGAAAACGGGGGAGTGACGACGGTGACCGTCACTCAGTCGCATGTGTCCGCTGTCGACACCACAGTGACCCTGGCGTTTTCCGGAAAGGCGTTGATCGGAACCGACTACGAGGCTTCCGACGTGCAAGTCGTGATTCCCGCCGGATCGCTCAGCGCCTCGATCACGCTGACGGGGAAAGACGACGCGCTTTATGAAACGGCGGAAGACATCATTGTCGATATCGACAGCGTGACGAATGCGGCTGAGGATGGGACACAACAGGTGACAGCGACGATCACCGACGACGACTCAGCCCCCACGGTGACCCTCGGAGCGGTCCCCGAGAATTTCGCCGAAGATGGTGGCGCGTCAACGATCACCGCGACGCTGTCTGCCGTCTCGGGTTTGGACACGACGGTCGATTTGGACTTTTCGGGCGCGGCAGTTCTCGGAACCGATTACACCTCGACGGGGGTGCAGATCGTCATTCCGGCCGGCGCACTGAGCGCTTCGGTTGTCCTCACGGGATCGAGTGACGCGATCTACGAGGCCGACGAAGACGTTTTCGTGGACATTTCTGGTGTGACGAACGGGACCGAGGACGGTACGCAACAGGTCAAGGCGACGATCATCGACGATGAGGCCCCTCCCAAGGTGACGCTCGACGTCAGCCCGGCGACATTCGTCGAAGAGGGGGGGACCACCACGGTCACCGCCACGCTGTCGGCCGTTTCCGGATTGGACACGATCGTCAATCTGGCCTACTCGGGAGTCGCCGCGCATGGGACCGACTACTCGGGGGCCACGCAGATCGTGATTCCCGCCGGACAGCAGAGCGCATCGATCACGCTCACCGGCCTGGACGACGCCGTCTACGAGCCTGACGAAGAGCTGACGGTCGAAATCACCGATGTGATCAATGGCACTGAAGTGGGGAGCCAGTTGGGATCAGCCACGATCGTCGATACGCCCCCGACGGTGACCCTCTCGGTCGATCCGGCGGCCCTGGCGGAGAACGGTGGAGTGGC